>CALGXT010000001.1 GCA_937935255.1 uncultured bacterium
TTGGCAAGGTGGAGCTCTACCACTGAGCTACGCTCGCATCGTCGAATGCGCGTCCAAGATAAATGCGCGGGCGCCGCCGCGCAAGCGATTTTTTCGCTTTCCCCCGCGCGGCGCTTGCCGTATGCATGAACGCCCGCCGGCGGAAGCCGTCCGGAAACGACCGGATGAGCGCATCCCGCACGACGCAGAAAGAAGCGATATGCCCAACCCACAGCCCCGCAGCTTCGCTTTGGAGCGCGAAGTCGAGATTCCCGAACGCCGCTCGCTGGCCCGCGTTTACCGCCATCGCACCGGCGCCGAGATCATTTCGGTCATCAACGACGACACCAACAAGGCGTTCGGCATCGTCTTCCGAACGCCGCCGCGCGACTCGACCGGCATCGCGCACATCCTTGAGCATTCCGTCCTTTGCGGTTCGCGCAAGTACCCGGTGAAGGAGCCTTTCGTGGAACTGCTCAAGGGATCGCTGAAGACTTTCCTCAACGCCTTCACCTACCCCGACAAGACCTGCTACCCCGTCGCCAGCCAGAACGAGCGCGACTTCCACAACTTGGTGGATGTCTATCTCGATGCCGTCTTCCATCCTCGCATCACGCCCGCCACGCTGCGCCAGGAGGGCTGGCACTACGAATTGGAGTCGCTGGAGGGTCCCCTCTCCATCAAGGGGGTCGTGTACAACGAGATGAAAGGGGTTTATTCCTCGCCCGACGCGCGCTTCAGCGAGGTCTGCCAGCAATCGTTGTTCCCCGATACGACCTACGGTCTCGATTCCGGCGGCGATCCCGACGTCATTCCCCAGCTCGCCTTCAAAGCGTTTCGACGCTTCCACCGGACGTATTACCATCCCTCCAACGCCCTGATCTTTTTCGCCGGCAACGACGACCCCGACGCGCGCTTGACACACCTGGCGGAATACCTCGACGGCTTCCGGCGCAAGCGGGTGGAGGCCGGCGTTGCGCTCCAGCCGCCCTTCCCCGCGCCGCGCCGCATTTCGCGACCTTTCGCCGTGGATCCCGAAGCGCCCGACGCCGACCGCGGTTTCGCCGCCGTCAACTGGGCGCTGCCCGAGCCGAACGATCCGGTTCGCTTGTTTTCCTTCACGCTGCTCGCTCACGTGCTCAGCGGCACGCCCGCCTCGCCGCTCTATCGCGCGCTGATCGAGTCGGGCCTCGGCGAGGAGGTCATCGGCGGCTTGGAGACACAGTTGCGCCAGATGATGTTCTCCGCCGGCCTGCGCGGCATTCGCCCGGCGGATACGCCGCGGTTGGAAGCGCTCGCGCTCGAGACGTTGGAGGGCATCGCCCGCGACGGCGTCCATCCCGAACTGGTCGAGGCGGCGGTCAACACCCTGGAATTCGGTTTGCGCGAGAACAATACCGGCGGCTTCCCCCGCGGCCTCGCCATGATGCTTTCCGCGGTGACCCTCTGGAGTTATGGCGGCGATCCCCTCGCCGGTATCGCTTTCGAGGATACGCTGGCCGAAGTGAAGCGCCGCATCTCCGCCGGGACGTCGTTCTGGCGCGATCTCATCCGAACGCACCTGCTCGCAAATTTCCACCGCGCCACCGTAGCGCTGGAACCCGATCCCGAACTCGGTCCTCGCAAAGCGCGCGACGAGCGGGAACGTTTCGAGGCGACATTGAGAAGCTGGCCGCCCGCGCGCCGCCGGCGCGTCATTCGCGAGGTCGAGGAATTGCGCGCCGCGCAAGTGCGTCCCGATCCGCCCGAGGCTCTGGCAAAAATCCCGACGCTGCAACTTTCCGATCTGAATCCCAGCATCGAACGCATCCCCTGCGCCGAAACGGAACGCGAGGGGGTCCGCTGGCTCACCCACGATTTATTCACGAGCGGCATCGTGTATCTCGATCTCGCTTTTCCCTTGCGCCGTTTGCCGGCGGATTTTTTGCCCCACGCCGGGGTGCTCGCGCGCGGTCTTTTCGAGACGGGCACAAGTCGGGAGGATTTCGCGAGCTTCTCGCGCCGCATCGGGCGCAAAACCGGCGGCGTCCATGCGGGCCCCATGGCGCATTCCTTGCTCGACCGGCGCGATGCGACCGCCTGGTATCGGGTGCAAGGGAAATGCCTGACGGGACAAATCGAGGATTTGTGCGCAATTTTGGCCGATGCGCTGCTCGACGCGCGGCTCGACCTGGCCGAGCGCATCCGGCAAATGCTGTTGGAAGAAAAGGCGGGCGGCGAAGCGGAACTGATCCCCGGCGGCTCGAAGGTGGTGCAGGGCCGGCTGGCCGCACAATGCTCGGAGGCCGGATGGATCGGCGAGCGGACGGACGGACTGGATCACCTGTTTTGGCTGCGCGAGGCGACCCGAGACAGCGGAACACTGGAACGGCTGGCGCTGACGCCCTTGGCCGAGGTTTGCCGGCGCCTCTTCGCGCGACAGGGCGCCCTGGTCAACCTGACCGCCGCCGCGGCGGACTTGCCCCGCGCCGAGCGCGCCGTAAGCGACCTGCTGGGACGTTTGCCGGCGGCGTCCGATAGCGGGGCGGCGGAAGTCGTATGGGATTGGCGAGGCGCGCCGGCGCACGAACTGCTCTGCGCGCCCTCGCAAGTCAATTTCGTCGGGCAGGCGCTCGATCTCGGCGCGGCCGGCTACCGGTTTCACGGCTCCGCGCTCGCGATCACAAAGTACTTGAACGCCACCTGGCTATGGGAGCGGGTGCGCGTGCGCGGCGGCGCCTACGGCGGCTTCTGCCGCTACGATCGCTCGGCCAATACCCTTTATCTGCTCTCTTACCGCGACCCGAATCTGGAGCAAACGCTGGAGGCGTTTCGCGGCGCGGCGGAATTTCTCCGCGGGCAGACTGTTCCGCCGGACGAAGTCCGAAAATCCGTCATCGGCGCGATCGGCGATCTCGATGCGCCGCGGTTGCCCGACGCCCAGGGTGAGATTTCGATGGTCCGCCGGCTGACGGGGATGAGCGATGAAGAACGGCAGCGGCGTCGCGACGAGTTGCTCGGCGCCGGCCCCGAGCATTTCCGGGCGTTCGGCGAGGCCATGGCGGCGGCGCCGGCTCGTATCGCAGTGCTGGGCGCGCGCGAGCGCGTGCGGGCCACGCCGCTGCCGGCCGGCGGCGAGCGGCGGGAAATCGCGGTGCTGTAAGGTTTTCCGATGCGCTGGCGGGATTATCTGCGAATGCTCCCGATGCCTTTGCGCATCTTGTTGGGCGCGATGATCGTCGCAACGGGTATGGTCGGCGTTTTCTTGCCTTTTGTGCAGGGATTGCTGCTGATCTTCATCGGCCTATGGGTGCTATCTCACGACATCCCCGCCGTTCGCCGCTGGCGGCGGCAGGGATCGGTCTGGTGGGCGCGTCGGCGCGAACGTAAACGAATTTTGCTCGATCCTCCACGCCGGTGATGCGAAAAAACGGCGCAGGGAGACGGGCGGGAACCGAAAGGAAGGCGACGTCATGGGCGGTTTCTTTGGCGTGGCATCGAAAAGGGATTGCGTGGACGATCTTTTTTTCGGCACGGACTATCACTCCCACCTCGGCACTCAGCGCGGCGGCCTGGCCGTCTGGGGCCGCGCCGGTTTCCAGCGCCAAATTCACGACATCCGCAACGCGCCTTTCCGCACCAAATTCACGGAGGACGTGGGCCGAATGCGGGGGCGGCGCGGCATCGGCGTCATCAGCGATTATGAGGATCAGCCCCTGTTGATCGCCTCCCACCTGGGCGCCTACGCGATCGTTACGGTCGGCGCCGTCGCCAACCGGCGCGAGTTGGCGCGGCGCGCTTTTCGCGGGCGCGCGACGCATTTCTCTGAAATGAGCAACGGCGAACTCAACCCCACCGAGCTGGTTGCCACGCTGATCAACCAAGGCGCCTCGTTCGCCGAGGGCATCCGCGCCGCGCAAGAGGCCATCGAGGGCTCCTGCTCGATGCTGCTGTTGACCCGGGACGGCATTTACGCGGCGCGCGACCGCCGGGGTCGGACGCCCGTGATCCTCGGCGCGAAGGAAGGCGCCTATGCCGTAACCTTCGAAACCTGCGCGTTTCCGAACCTCGGATATTCCCACGTGCGCGATCTGGGGCCGGGGGAAATCGTGCGGGTGACCGAAGAAGGCGTCGCCGTCGAGCGCCCGCCGCTGACCGAGCGCAAGGTCTGCTCCTTCCTTTGGATTTATTACGGCTATCCCGCCTCGACCTACGAAGGCATCAACGTGGAAGAGGCGCGAAACCGCTGCGGCGCGAAACTGGCGCAGCGGGACTCGGTGGTCGTTGACCTCGTCGCCGGCATCCCCGATTCCGGGGTCGGCCACGGTCTCGGCTACGCCGTCGCCCGCGGCCTGCCGTATCGGCGTCCGTTCGTGAAATACACCCCCACCTGGCCGCGCAGCTTCATGCCGCAGGACCAGCGCATCCGCGACATGGTCGCCCAGATGAAGCTGATCCCCATCCGCGAAATCATCGCCGGACGCCGCCTGCTGTTCTGCGAGGATTCGATTGTCCGCGGCACGCAGTTGCGCGACACGATTCGGCGGCTGCGCGATTGCGGCGCGAAGGAAGTCCACATGCGCGTCGCCTGTCCCCCGCTCATGTATGGATGTCCCTTTCTCAATTTCTCGCGCTCCCGCTCGGAAATGGATTTGGCCGCGCGCAAGGCGGCGGCGGAGATCGAGGGGCGCCCGCCGGCCGATATGGGAGCGTATCTCGATCCCGACAGCCCCCGGCACATCGAGGTGCGGGAGCGCATCCGGCGGCGGCTGGGTCTCGATTCGCTGCTTTATCAGCGCCTGGAGGACATGATCGAGGCCATCGGCGCGCCGCGCGAGAACCTCTGCGCCTACTGCTGGAACCGCTGCGGCTAACCGCCGCGCGCTGAAACGGAGCGAACGTCGCCGCTGTCTTCGCCGCCGCTCGACCGCCCGCCGCGCGCGCCGGCCCGCCGAACGCCGCGGGGGCGCCGGCGCTTCCTCGCTCGATCCCCCGCCCCATTTTCCGTATGCGGCGCACGGTATCACACTTCGCGAAGTGTGATACACCCGGAAAAGCGCCAGAACCGCCGCGAAAGAAGGGAAGCGGCGCGAAAGATCGAACGGCGAAGGCGGGGGCGGGCGATCGCGGAAGCGCGGCGAAATCAGCGCGGCGATTCTTCCCGGCCGATCCGCGCCAAAATCTCCGCCACAATCTCTTCCTGCGTTTTTCCCTCGCAGGCTACCGCGTGATCCGCCCATCGGCGATACAGCGGCGTGCGCTCGGCCCACAGGCGGCGCAAGTTCCAGCCGTGCGGCAGGACGACGCCCCGCCGATGCAGGTTGGTGATTCGCCCCTCCAAGGCCTCGATCGGCAACTCCAGCCAGACCACCGGCCCGCCCGCCTTCAGACGCCGCATGGCCCGGTCGGAATAAACAGCGCTGCCGCCCGTCGCGATCACATGGCCGCGGACGTTCAAATCCAGCAGGCAGGCCTCTTCCTGCACGAGAAACGCGCCGACGCCCTCCTCATCCAAAATGCGTTGCAGCGGCTTTCCCGCGCGCGCCTGCAACAGCAGATCGGTGTCGGTGAAGCCCAACTGCGCCGCCTTGGCGAGCAGCACGCCGACGGTGCTTTTGCCCGCGCCCGGCATGCCGATCAGTGTAATGTTTTGTTCGGGGTTCATCCAGGGCGCATGCTGTTACGCATTTCCTCCCGCCGAATCCACCACGATTCGATTGGCTCACACTTTGCAAAGTGTGAGCCAATGGTTTTCCAAGCCTTGGAAAAAATTTTGCGAATTTTTCCAAGGCTTGGAAACGCTCGACGGCCCTCAGCCCAGTCGGCGACGCAACGCCGCCAATTGCTCCGCCAGCGCCGGCGGCAAGCGGTCGCCTATCGCCTGATAGAATTCAGCGATGCTGTCCGCCTCCGCTTTCCAGCCCGCGCGATCCACGGCGAGCAGAAGGTCTACGTCCGCGGGGTCCAAATCCAGGCCGCTCAAGTCCAGCGCGCCCGGCGCCGGCAACCGTCCGATCGGCGTCTCGACGGCCTCGGCCTTCCCCTCGCAGCGTTCGAAAATCCATTGGAGGACGCGGCTGTTTTCGCCGAAACCCGGCCACAGCCAGCGGCCCTGATCGTCCTTGCGAAACCAGTTCACGAAATAGAAACGCGGCAACTTCGAGCGGTCGCCGGTTTGTCCGAACGAGAGCCAGTGCGCCAGGTAATCGCCGATGTGATAGCCGCAGAACGGCAGCATGGCGAACGGATCGCGCCGCAGCACGCCGGCCTTTCCCAGCGCCGCCGTCGTGGTTTCGGAACCCGCCGACGCGCCCAAAAAAACGCCATGCTCCCAATCAAAGGCTTCGTTGACCAGCGGCACCGTCGAGGGGCGGCGCCCGCCGAACAGAATCGCCGAGAGCGGCACGCCCTCAGGCTGCTCCCAATCGGGGTCAATCACCGGGCATTGCGCGGCCGGCGCGGTGAACCGGGCGTTGGGGTGCGCCGCCTTGCGCCCGCACTCCGGCGTCCACTCCTGCCCCTGCCAGTCAATGGCCCGCTCCGGCGGCGGAACGCCCATATCCTCCCACCAGACATCGCCGTCGGGGGTGAGGGCGACGTTGGTGAAGATGCTGTTCCGTTCGAACGAGCGCATGGCGTTGGGGTTGGACTGGGCCGACGTGCCCGGCGCTACGCCGAAGAAGCCGGTCTCGGGATTGACCGCGTAGAGCCGCCCGTCGGCGCCGCGGCGAATCCAGGCGATATCGTCGCCAAGACAACGCACCCTCCAGCCCGCCAGCGAGGGCTGCATCATGGCGAGATTCGTCTTCCCGCAAGCGCTCGGGAACGCCGCCGCGATATAGCGCGTGACGCCCGCGGGCGAGGTCAGCGAAAGAATCAGCATGTGCTCGGCCAGCCAGCCCTCGCGGCGCGCGACGACCGACGCAATGCGCAGCGCCAGGCACTTCTTGCCGAGCAACGCGTTGCCGCCATAACCGGATCCGTACGACCAGATGGAGGGATCCTCCGGAAAATGCACGATATACTTGTTTTTCGGGTCCGGTTCGCACGGCCACGGCACATCCGCCTGACCGGACCGCAGCGGCGCGCCCACCGAATGGAGGCAGGGCACGAAATCGCCGTCCGCGCCCAGCCGATCCAACACTGCCCGGCCCATACGGGTCATGATCCGCATGTTGACGACGACGTAGGCCGAGTCGGTGATCTCGACGCCGATCTTGACCAGCGGCGAATCGAGCGGCCCCATGGCGAAGGGAATCACGTACATCGTGCGCCCGGCCATGCAACCGTCGAACAGGGATTTCAGCTTCGCGCGCATTTCGGTCGGGTCGGCCCAGTGGTTGGTGGGGCCGGCGTCCTCCTGCCGCGCGCTGCAAATGAACGTCCGATCCTCGACGCGCGCGACATCGCTCGGATGCGACCTCGCCAGGAAGCAGTTGGGCCGTTTGTCGGGGTTCAGCCGCGTGAACGTGCCGTGGCGCACGAGTTCTTCGCACAAGCCGTCATACTCGGCTTGCGAACCGTCGCACCAATGCACCCTCGCGGGCTTGCACAACGCCACCGCCTCCGCGACCCATGCTTTCAGTCTCTTGTTCCGCACATCGCTCTCGTTCACGTTTCGGTCTCCCTTTTTAGACTTTCCGCATTCCGACTGCGCTCGCCGCCGGGGGCGGTGACCATTACCCATAATGCGCCGCCGTGTCAAACACGGATTGCGATTTTCTGCGGCCGGGGAAGTCCGCGCCCGAGAGCTCGTCAAAAAGCGATTGAATCCGGGCCGGATTCAAGGCACTATGCCGATGTCCGCGGCGGCGCTGGAGTCCGCGGACACCCGTTTGCGCCTGTAGCTCAATTGGACAGAGCGTTAGCCTCCGGAGCTAAAGGTTCCGCGTTCGATTCGCGGCAGGCGCACCACCTTGCCATAAATCGCGCTCGATGGCTTCGCACGCGCGGCGCGCCGCCGGGATATCGAAGGCCACCTCGTTTTTGATATTCAAGCTTGAACACAACGGCGCCATGACCTTCGAAAGCCACGAGCGGCAGAAACGCAGCTCCGCGGGTCGCACTCGGCGGCTGTTGCAAAATTCGAGGAATCTCATCGGAATCTGCGCCCACAGGCTTTCGAAATCGCCGTCTATGGTTATCAGACCGAACTCGAGGATCACGCCGGAATCCGCTGCGCACAGGATGAACGCATAGGGCAGGCGCGGACGCTCGCCCCGCTCTCCGATTCCCACCCACAGCGGACGCACGTCCATTTCGGCGACCAAGCCGCTGTCGGGCAACGCCCCCACTTTCGCGACCAGTTCCTTCGGCGCCGGCGCCATGAACGCGATGGCCGGCGGCGGACAGGGACGCCGTTCGTCGCGCCACGCCGCCGACGAATCGCCGGCAGGCCGCGTGCGGAACAAATACCGGCGGTCGAAGGCGCCGGCGCCCAGCAATTTCGGATCGTCCCGAAAGCGCGGCGCAACGTCCAAAAGATTCTCCAGCGCCCATTCGATCCAAAGCGCTTCTCGCGCGTCCACCGGCCATTCGTGCCAGCCCAGACGAAAACTGTGGAAATAGGGCCAGCCCTCACGCCTTCTGAAAGAAAGCCCCAACGCCCGGATCGCTTTCCTCTCCACGGCGAACAGGCAATCTTTCGAATCGAAGACGGCTTGGACTTGCCATGCCGCCAACATCATATCCATCTTCGTCTCCGGCTCCTGTGTTTGTTGCGCTTCCCAGAAATACCGGATCGCCCGTGCGCCGGCATAGACGGCAACGCCGCAAAAATCGCTGAACATGCCCAGCACGCTGACCAACAGCGGGTCGTGGCTGCCGGGGTCTTCCACCACGAAAACATCCGTCTGCTGCATCCATTTCCAGGGGGCCAGGGCGCTCATCTGACCGGCGAGATCGTACAATCTCCTCCAGGTCTCCAGCGGAACCTCGCCCGCGGAAAGCGGCGGCAAAGGGTTGCTCGAATCCGTCATAACCATTTCCTTTCAGCGCGCGCTTTCGTGATTGCGATCGGGGCGGCGGCTTCGACTCGAAAAATCCCAGCGCGCGCCCGACGCCTCGCCGCCCCGCTCCGCCCGAACACCGCCCCGCCCCGGGCAAAGACCGCGGCTCGGACGATGCGCGCTCATCTTACGCCGAACCCCGCCTGCGCGTCCAACGTCGAACGCTCGAACCGCGCGGAAAGAATCCGCGCCGCGCGCGGCCTTCGCGCCACAACGCCCGCCGGCGTCGGCCCGCCGCATTTGACAATATACCCTGCTGGGGTATATTGAGCGCGGGAAGCGAGGCGCATTATGAAAAACGTATCGTGGTGGCGCGTTGGCGTTTTGACGGCGGTCCTCAGCGCGGCGGGCGCGCCGGCAAGAGCGAAACCCGCGGAGACCGCGCCTCCCTCCGCTCAACCGCCGGCCGCCGCGGCCGAAGCCCCGGCGGTCTGGCTCTACGCGGAAGGTCTGAGTTGCCCGCTGTGCGCGCACAACCTCGAGGCGCAACTGAAACGCGTGCCGGGGGTCGCCCGCGTGACGATTGATTTATCCCTGGGGCGCGCCGGAGTCTGGTTCGCGGCCGGACGGGAACCGACGTCCGCGCAGTTGCGCAAGGCGGTGGAGGACAGCGGATTCACGTTTATCCGCGAGGAGCGTCCGTGAAACGTCGGCGCCTTGGTCCCGCGGCGGCGATTTCGGCGCTCCTCGCCGTCGCCGCGACGGCCCAGGAGCCGTTTTTCATGGATTCCGCGACGCACCCCTCGCGGGGGCTGACGGCGGCGCGCGCGCTGGCGCAATACTTCGACGCCCCGGAAGGCGAATTCGGCCGAGTCCGGCTGAAAGCCGCCCACGGCCTCACCCCGAAGCTCGCGCTCGCGTTTGAGGGCGGACATCGCTTCGGCGCGGGCGACGGCGTCGAGAATGCGGCGCTGCGCCTGAAGTGGAGATTTGCGCGATTCGATCTCGGACCGCTGAATACCGTGCGCGCCAGTGCGCTGGCCGGAACCGAAATTCCTTGGGGCGGGGCCGATTCGGAGCGGGACGGATGGAATCCGGCGGCGAGCGCCGTGATCACCGCGATCCTCGGGCGCCACGGTTTCAATGTCGGGGCGGGCTATCGCCGAAATACCGCTCGAGCGCGGCTTTTTGACGAGGAAGGAACATTCGACGCCGCCTACCTCTACCGATTGCGCCCGGCCCGTTATGCGGCGGCCACGCGCGGCAGTTGGTATGCCGTCCAGGAACTCAACGCGCGCGCGCGCGGCGCCGACGACTACGAGCTGCGATGGACTCCCGGACTGCTCTACGAGGCCTGGCGGTGGGCGGCGGAAATCGGGATCGTCATTCCCGCGGCGCGCGAAACCGCAACGATCGAGCGCATCGAATGGGGCGTCGTCGCCGGATTGCGCACGTTGTTTTGACCCGCGCCCTTCGCCGCGCCCTCCCAGGCTGGAGCGCCCCGCCGGCGCGCCGCCGTTTGCGCTCGCGCGCGCCGACATTTTGACGCATAGTA
>CALGXT010000002.1 GCA_937935255.1 uncultured bacterium
CGGGCCGCCGTAAGCCTCGGCCCGGCGAGCCGGGACGGGCGCGCCCTACCCATCTCGGGGAAAGGTAGGGCCCGGCCGCCGGCCGGGCCGCGGGCGGCTCGAGCAAGCTCGAGCCCTACGGATGCGGTGGACGGCGGGGGGCGTGTATGAGTGCGTGTACGAGTAAGTGTACGAGTACGTTCTATGTTCCACGTCTTACGTCCTACAATCTTCGCCGACCTCTGACCTCGGACCTCGGACTTCGACCGTATTCCCTGTCCCCATATTTTCCGGCGCGGCGGGCTGCCGGTATTTTCGCGCCGAG
Source organism: uncultured bacterium (assembly GCA_937935255.1). Lineage (GTDB taxonomy): Bacteria > Verrucomicrobiota > Kiritimatiellia > PWTM01 > PWTM01 > CALGXT01. Next base: position 305 of record CALGXT010000002.1, read on the forward strand.
TTCATGCGCATTGCGGACGCGCGCCCGGGGGCAGGGGCGGCGCTTCCAGACCGGCGCGCGGGAGCGTGCCGTCGAGTTCCTGCCGCCAGTGGGCGACGTCGCCCGCGGGGCCGTAGCAGTAGATCATCCGCAGCGGGCGATCGCCGATATTCGTGATTTGATGGAAGACGCCGGACGGAATGTAGACGGCCTGCCCAGAGCGCAAAATCTGCCGCTCCGTCCCCAGGCACATTTCCGCTTCGCCCTCGATCACGAAATAAACCTCTTCCTGTTCCTGGTTGTGCCAGGGCACCTGCCCGCCGTTCGGTTCGAGCGTGACGTGGCCCAGCGCGAAATTTTTGGCCTGAATCGGCGAAGCGCCGCCGACGAGATTCTGGGTGCGGCGGCGGGCGGGATAGGCGCGTCCGGCGATTTGCGCGAGATCGGCGATAATCATGGCGATGCTCCCGGTGGAGTTTGAGGCGGCAAAGGCGGCGGTTCGACCGCGCGCCCGAAAGCGGCGCCGAGGGGCGGACCGGACGGCGGCGCGGCGTTCCGCGCGGTCAGGGCCCTCAGCAACGAGCCGAAACCGACCAACCGCGCGGCCAGCGAAACGATCGGACCCGCCATGGGTATGGCCACAAGGAGATGCAGCGCGGAGAGGCCCGCCGCGAAGGCGGCGAGGGTGACGCCCGCGGGCTGCGGACCTCGCCGGCGCAGCAGCCATCCGCCCAGCGCGAGCGCGACCGGGAATTGGCCGAGATAAAGCAGCGTGCCTCCGGCCGCCGCCGTCGCCAGCGCCAGCGGCAAGCCCACCACCGTGATCGAGCCGAACAGGATCGCCAGCGGCAAAACCCCGGCCGCCACCAGCCCGACCAACAACGACCCGGCAAAGGATTCCCGCACCGAGCGCACCCCCGCGCCCGCAAATCGGGGAAAGATCAGGATAAATGGCGCGCCGGCCAACAGGGCGCCCGCGAAGAAGATCAACGGCCACGCCGATCGCGTCTCCGCCGCCGGAATCCGCACCAGCGCCCCCCCCAGCGTCGCCCGCGGGTCGGGGAAGAACTCGCGCGGCGAGGTGTAGGCCAGGGCGCCCTCGATGCGCGCCCGCGGCAGGGCGACGATTTCATCCGCCGTGATCCGCGCGTCGCCCCCGATCGTCCCCGCCAGCGTCACGTTTTGCGCGACAATGCGAATCGGCCCGCGCACCGCGCCCTCGATGATGACGTCCGTCGCCCGGATCGTCGCCGCCCCGCGGATCTCCGCGCCGGACGCGATCTTGACCGTCTGGCCGATCGCGAGCAATCCCCGCTCCAGCGTCCCGGAAATCTGAACCGTTGTGCCCGCGAGCCGGACGTGGTCGGCCGCCGTGCCCGTGAAGGCGATCTTGTCGGCCAACGCCCAGAAATCGCCGTCCGCCCGTCCGCTCATATCGAGCGTTTGCGCGGCGACGAACACATCATCCATCGCTCGCCCCGCCAGTCGGACGTCCGCACCCCACAGCAAAACGGGGCGCGCGTACGCCTCCTCCGCGTGCAGTTCGATGCGGTTGCCGCTGTTCACATCGAGCGCGGCGCCGCGCGCGTGCGTCCCGGCGGCGCTCCATGCCAGAAGAAAAATCGCGACCGTCCGCTTCACGACGCTCCGCGCTCCGCGGTCGCCTCCTCGACCGGTTCGACGATGCAGCGGGCGCCCTCGACCCCGACGACGCGAAAGCGCCGACCCGCTTCGAGGTAGATTCCGCGCGTGATCACGTCGCGCCGCCGGCCCTCGATTTCGCCGACGCCCGCGGGCCGCAGCGGCGAAAGCGCCACGCCTTCGCGCCCCAACGCCGCGCGCGCTTCGGCGTCGTCGAGCTTGAATGCCCGTCCGTCTTGCGAAAGCGTCAGCCGCCGGCCGACGCCGGTCTTGGGGAAGATGCGAATCCACAGATACACGACGAGCGCCGCCAACAGGAGGATGCCGGCGACGCTGATCAAGCCGCCGACGGTTCCGAATTGAAACCCCAGGACCGCGGCCGCGACCAGCGCAATGGCGCCCAGCGCGCCGAGAATGCCGCCGGGCACGTAGATTTCAGCGCCCAGCAGCAACACGCCGCAAACCAGCAGCGTGATATAGATTTGCAGCGACGTGGGGTTCATGTCTTTGCCGCCTCCGCGCGGTTTTCCGGCGCGACGAAGACGCGGCTGCCCTCCACGCGCACGATCCGCACCGGCGCGCCCGCCTCCACGAAGCCGCCTTCGGAGACCACGTCCAGCCGTTCGCCCGCGATCCGCACGACGCCCGCCGGCCGCAACGCAGTCGCCGCGACGCCCGTGCGTCCGACCCACTCCGGACGGTCCGGCGCCGCGGCGAAGCCCTCGCTCCGGGCGGTCGCCGCCGCCAGCGCCAGCCGGCGAAAGAGGGGCGTATGCGGCAGCAGACGGCCGAGCAGCGCCCCGCCCACGATCGTGCCGAGCACCGCGATGGCGAGGCGCCGCAGCGGGCCGCCGAAATCGCTCAACGGCGGCAGCCAGGGGCCCGCCGGCGGGCGGTGCACCATCCCCAGCAGCAGTCCCGCCAGCATCAGCGCGATCCCGGTCGCGCCCAGAACGCCGAAGCCCGGCGTCACGAAGATTTCGACGAGCAGCAGCGCCAGACCGATCGCGAAGATCAGCAAATCTTCCGTGCCGGTCAGCCCCGCGATGTGGTGGCCCCAGAAATGAATAGCCAGGCAAATCAGCCCCAGGATGCCCGGCAGTCCGAAACCCGGCGTGCGGAACTCGATGTAAAGTCCCAACGCGCCCGCGATCAGAAACAATGGCGAGAGCGCGGCGATGAAGCGCGCCAGCCGCTCCGCCGCGGTAACCTCCATTTCCCGGACTTCCGCGCCGGCGAAACCGATCTTTTCGAGCAACGCATCGAAATCGCGGACGGTGCCGCGGGAGAGCAGAGGGCCCTCCCGTCCCGGAAAAACGCGCGCGGCCTCTTCGTTCGTCAGCGTCAGCAGTTCGCCGGCGCGCGATACGATTTCCTCGCCGACCTTGTATTCCTTCTCCCGTCGCACCATGGCCTCGGCCAGTTCAGGGTCGTGGCCGCCGAGCTGGGCGGCGGCGCGCACCATCGAGGCGTAGGCGGAAGACATCTTCTCGCGGACGTCCTCCGGCAGTTCCTGCACGCCCCCCGTGAGCGTCATCATCAGCGGCGTGGCCGCCCCGATCGAGCTGCCGGGGGCCATGTAGATGTGCTTCGTCGCCAGCGCGATGTGCGCGCCGGCGGAGAGGGCGTTGCGCTCGACGAAGGTGAAGGTCGGCACGGTGAGATATTGAAGCGTCTGCACAATCTGCTGCGCGGAGTCCACGGTGCCGCCCGGCGTATCCATTTTGAAGATCACCGCCGCCGCCCGCGCGCGCTCGGCCTCCGCCACGCCGCGGCGGATAACGTAGACGAGCGCCGGCTCGATCACGCCCCGAATCGGAATGACATACACGATGGGGCGGGGGCCGCCGGTTTCCGTCGCGGCCATCCCGCTTTCGGCGAGGGCGCCCGCCGCCGGCAACACCGGCAGCAGGCAAAGCAATCTGACCAAACTCCAGTTCATAAGGCCAGCATAGCGCGCCGCCGCCGCGAAAGCAAACGCATGGGATTCGCCATTGCTGAAGGGGCGGGGATTCTTCATAATCGCCCGGCGGAATCGTATCGAGTTTCATGAAAAATCCCTATCGAAACTGGGTGCAGCGGCTGGTTCGGGAGCAGACGCGCGGCGCGGCGCTGCCCCGCGGCGGATTCGCGCCGCCGCGCCGGCCCCAACCCGACCCGCGCGCGGGCACGGCGCTGCTGTTCTCGCCCCATCCCGACGACGAGTGCATCGTCGGCGGTCTCGCGCTGCGCCTGCGCCAGGAGCGGCGAATGCGGATCGTCAATGTCGCGGTAACCTTCGGCAGCCTCCGCGAGCGGCGCGCCGAGCGCGAGCGGGAGCTGGCCGGGGCGTGCGCGTATCTCGGTTTCGAATGCGCGCCCGCCGCGCCGGGCGGACTGGAGGAAATTCGACCCGAAACGCGTTTGAATCGGCCGAAGGCGTGGGCCGAGACGACGTCCGTGATTGCGCGCCGGCTCCGCGATTACGCGCCGAATCTCGTCTTTTTGCCGCACGCCGCGGACTGGAATCGAACGCATATCGGCGTGCATTTGCTCGTCACAGACGCGCTGCGCGCGCTGCCCGGCTTCGCGCCGCGCATCGTCGAAACGGAGTTCTGGGGCGCGATGGACGCGCCGAACCTGTTGGTCGAAATCGCGCCGTCGGATGTCGCGGACCTCGTCGCCGCGCTCACGTTCCATGTCGGTGAAATCCGGCGCAACCCGTATCATCTTCGCTTGCCGGCGTGGATGCAGGACAATGTGCGCCGCGGCGCGGAATTGGTCGGGGGGCAGGGCGGCGCGGCGCCCGCGTTCGATTTCGCGACGCTGTATCGCATCGGCCGCTGGAACGGCGAGGGCATCGAGCCGGACGGCGTCGGCCGCCGCATCGCCGCCGGCGACGACCTCGCCGCGCTTTTCGAGGGGTGAGCCATGGAAGTCATTATTCAACCGGACGCGGAGCGCGCGGCCCGTCTGACCGCCCGATTGATTGCCGATCGGCTGCGCGCCAAGCCGGACGCGGTGCTCGGTCTGGCGACCGGCCGCACGATGGAGCGCGTGTACGCGGCGCTGGCGCAAATGCACCGCGAGGAGGGTCTCGATTTTTCCCGCTGCCGCACGTTCAACCTCGACGAATATATCGGTTTGCCCCCGGAAGACCCGCACTCCTATCGCTATTACATGAACGAGCATCTTTTCCGCCGGGTGAACCTTCGCCCCGAAAACACGCACCTGCCCGACGGCATGGCCGCCGATCTCAAGGCCGCCTGCCGGGATTACGAGGGGCGCATTCGCGCGTGCGGCGGCATTGATCTTCAACTGCTCGGCATCGGCGCATCGGGCCACATCGGCTTCAATGAGCCGCTCTCGGCGTTGCGGTCGCGCACCCGCGACAAGTCGCTGACGCCGGAGACCGTGGCGCAAAACGCGCCGCTGTTCGGCGCGGACGCCGCGCGGATGCCGCGGCGGGCATTGACGATGGGGGTGGGCACGATTTTGGAGGCGCGTTCGCTGATCCTGCTGGCGACGGGCGCGGCCAAAGCGGAAATCCTGGCGAAAGCCGTCGAGGGGCCGATCACCGCGATGATTTCCGCCAGCGCCATTCAATGGCACCCCGATTGCCGGGTGATCGTGGATGAAGCGGCGGCCGCGCGCCTTCAGGGCCGCGAGTACTATCGCTGGATCTATGAGAACGAGCCCGACTGGGCGCCTTATCGGAACGCCTCCCTCGAGTCCTGACTGCGCTCACGAGCGCACGGTCCCGGAGTTCGATGGCGGAATATTCTCCTTCTCCGCCCCCTGAATCTCTTCGGCGACGTCGCTGCAGCCGCGACCGTCGCTCGGAGAAGTTGCGGGTCAGAGGTCTGCGCGAGAGCTCCCGTAGGGCTCGAGCTTGCTCGAGCCGCGGAGAGCGCGAAGAAAGGGGATTGGAACAGGGACAGAGAAAACGAATAAATTGAATATCAGCGACTTAGGTGTACCACACTTCGCGAAGTGTGATACACTCCGTTTTTTTGCTGCCGGTGTGTTCGTTCTCTGTCCCTTACTTTCTCTGCCCAGTGTTTTTGTTCTCTGTCCCTTGTTTTCCCCTTGCGGAGGGGCGGCCCGTCGTCATAATCCCGGCGTTTTTTCCACACACGCGAAACCGATCCGCATTATGAAGATTTTATTGACGGGTGCGACGGGTCATTTGGGCTTGGCGGCGGCCAAAGCGCTGTCGGAGGCGGGCCATGAGGTCATCGGGATTGATCGTATTTACCGGCCGGGCTTTCCCGGACGGCTTTTGCTGATGGATTTGCGGGAAGAGACGGCGCCCTACGGCCCCGTGGAAGGCTGCGCGGCGGTCGTTCACCTCGGCAACGTGCCGAATGTGCATGCCGGGCCGACGCCCCAATCCGTGTATCGAGACAACGCCGCGATCAACGCGAACGTTTTTCAGGCGGCGCGCGATATCGGCGTGCCCCGCGTGCTTTTCGCCAGTTCCATCCAGGTCATTTCCGGCAAACGATCGCAAGAAGAGCCGAGCCGATTGCCGTATTTCCCCCTCGATGGGCGCGTGCCGCCGAACCCCGGCAATTTGTACGCCCACAGCAAAGTGGCTGCCGAGGCGTTGATGCGCTTCTATGCGGAGGAAGCGCCGGAGACCTGCTGGGTCGCGGTTCGTTTCCCGTGGCTCGTCACCGCCGAATATCTGAAATACTTTCGCCCCGGCGCCTTGACGGACAGAAAATATTACGGCATGGACGAAGCTTTCTCGTATCTGACCCTGGACGACGGGGCGGCGCTGTTGCGGCGGGCGGTCGAGCGGACGATCTCGGGCTTCCATATCCTGCTGCCGGCGGCGCGCGGGAACTCGCGAGGGCTTCCCGCCGACGAAGTGGCGCGGCGCTGGTTCGCGAACGTGCCGATTCGAACGCAAAGCGGGCGGCTCGAAACCTTGGTGGACACCTCTGAAATCGAGCGGCTGTTCGGCTGGACGCCGAAGGATAATTATTGGTTCGACCCGCCCGCGCAGAACCAGCGGGCGTAAGCCCCGCTCGGCAGCGGCAACGCTTCCGGTGCGCCGGTCAGCAGCATTTCCCCGCTTTCGATGCCGCCCCCCGCGCCGGTCATGGCTTGGCCGAGCAGATTTTCCAACACGATCGGCGAAAAGCCCGGCGTGTGCGCGCTCAAGAGCACAAAGATCGGCGCGCCGCTCAATAGCGTGCGGCAGAGTTCGAGCGTCTCCGGCAGATCGGACTCGATCTTGTACAATTCGCCCGATTGTCCGCGCCCGAACGTGGGCGGATCGAGGATCACGGCGTCGTAGCGCCGCCCGCGGCGAATCTCGCGGTGCAAAAACTTGTGGCAATCCTCGGCGATCCAGCGGATCGGATGTTTTTCCAGCCCGTTGAGCGCGGCGTTCTCGCGCGCCCAGGCGACCATCCCGCGCGAGGCGTCCAGATGGCATACTTCCGCGCCCGCGCGCGCGGCCGCGAGCGTCGCCCCGCCGGAATAGGCGAAAAGATTGAGCACGCGCGGCGCGGCGGCGCGGCTTCGGGCGCGCGCCAGCCGGCCCTCGATCCAACTCCACGCCTCGCGTTGCTCGGGAAAAACGCCGAGATGCCCGAAATCCGTCGCCGAAAGCTTGAGCCGCAGGCCGCCGATGCGAACGACCCATTGCGCGGGCAGACGCTCCCGCCGCCGCCAGCGGTTGCCCTGCTCTCGATCGAAGGAGGCGTCGGCCGCGGCCCAAACGGCGGCGGGGCGGCGCGGGCGCCAGACCGCCTGGGCGCAGGGCCGGTCCAGCGTCACGGCGCCAAACCGCTCCAGTTTGCGTCCGCCGCCGCTATCCACCAATTCGTAGTCGTCTGGCTCGTTCATAAGTTTTCACGCCGATCGCGGGAAAGAGAAACATTTCGGGGCGGTTTTTACAATCCCTCCGGGCCAACGCGCGAACGCGCGGCCGCTGCAAGCCGCTCCCGCCGGGTTTCGCCCGGCGGGGGGAATGATCGGAAAAATTCACCGCGGAAATACCGAGAACGCGAAGAGGACTCCTGGAAAGCGAGACACGATTTTCGATGCCCTTCGCTGCCTGCGAAGTCAGGTCGCGGCCGTTCACGGGCGCCATTCGAGCGATCCGGCGGCGCGGCGCAACGCCCACAGCAGGAAGACGGCCGCCGTCGCGCACGCGGCGGCGGCGAAGGCCTCCCCGTGGCGCACATAGGGTGTCGGCGGGGCGTCAACGGGAGGCAGCAGGACCTCCGCGCCGAGAAAACCGGCGGCGAGTCCGCCGTCGGGCGTGTAGTTGGGGATTTCGGCTCGAAGCCGGCCGGCGACGTCAATCCAGGCGGTGATGCCGGTGTTTGCGGCGCGCGCCATGGGGCGGCGCGTTTCGACGCAGCGAAATACCGCGTTGGCCAGGTGCTGCCGCGAGCCGCTCGAGAAGTCGTACCACGCGTCATTGGTCTGATTTACGAACCAGCGCGCGCCGGCGCGGGCGAAACGGCGCGCGAGATAGGGGAACACATCCTCGAAGCAGATGAGCGCCGCGAACGGCGCGTCGGCGCGCACGCCGCGGAAAACGGTCGCCGAGCGCCCCGGCGCCACATCCACGGCCACCGGCGTCAGGCGCCGCAGGATCGGGAAGCGGTCGCCGAAGGGGATGTATTCTCCGAACAGGACGAGATGTTGTTTGTCGTAGGTCTCCAGAATCGCGCCGTTGCGGCCGATCAGGAAGGCGCTGTTGAAATAGGTCGGCCGGCCGGCGTCGTCCACCGCGGCGTCCAGCGCGCCGACGAGCAGGGGTGTGCCGCCGGAGGTCAGCTCGTGGACGAGGCGATACGCGGTCTCGCTCCGGCGGAGGTCGTCGGGCGCCGCCGTCTCCGGCCAGATCGCGAGTTCCGGGCGCGCGGCCTTGAGCGCGAGTTCGGTGTGGGCGCGCAGGCGTTCATAGACCGTCTCGACGAAGGCCTCGTCCCACTTCACGTTCTGCGGGATCGCCGGTTGAATCAGCGCGACGCGGATCGAGGCGTTCGGCGCGGGCAGCGCGAGAATGGCGCGATAGCCGTGGAGGAATGCGCCCGCGACGGCGAAGAACGCCAGCATCAATTCCGGGTGCGGCTGCAGCCGGCGCGCGCCGGGCGCCGCGCGCGCTGCGGCGCGGTAGCGCTCGAGGGTGGCGATCGCCGCGGCGTTGACCCAGGCGACCAGCGCCGAGACCGTCCAGACGCCGCCCCACGCCGCCGATTGAATCAGCACCGTGTTGCGGTATTGACTTACGCCCAGCGGATTCCAGGGAAAACCGGTGAAGAGCGAGCCGCGGACGAATTCGCAGGCGGTCCACAGCGCGCTCCAGCCGATCATCAGCCCCAGGTTGGAAAGCCAGATCGGCCCCGCCGGATTCCTGGGCCACCGGGCGGCGAAAAGGGCGGGGGGGACGAAATAGAGCGCGCAGTACAGGGCGAGGAGCGAATAGCCGACCACCGTGACCTTGGAAAGCCAGGGCAGGGTGAACAGCCAGAATACCGCGCCGGATAAAAAACCCAGGCGCGCGGCCGAGCGGAGATCCTCGCCCCGAACCGCCGCGCCGAGCGGAACCAAAGCGAACCAAGCCAGGAACGAGCGTTCCAACGGCGGAAAGGCCGCCGCCAAAAGCAGGCCCGAAGCGGCGGCGGCGGCGAGGCGAAAACAGGCCGCGGGGCGCGCGAAAAACGTTGGCCGGCGGCGGAATTTGGAAAGCAGCGCCACGCGGTCCCCGTGTCCGCGCCTATTTCGCCGGCAGCGCCACAGCGTTGTCGAATCGTTTTTGGCGCTTCGGCGGCGGCGCCGGCGGCGCCGCGAGCCTGGCGATCTCGGGTCGGACGACCTTGATGCGGTCGGACGGCTTCGGATGGGTCTTGGCGAAGTCCAGCCCGCCGGGCTTGAGGCCGCGCCCCATCGCCTCGAGCATCTCGATCAAGGCATTGGGGTTGTAGCCGACGCGGTGGAGAATCCTGACCGCGGCGAGGTCCGCTTCCCGCTCCGCGGCGCGCGAGTAGCCGTTGACGACCAGCGTCTGCGTCACATCGTCAATCGTGCCCTCGAAGGCGTTGACGGCTTCGGCGAGATCTTTGCCGCCCAGTTGTTTGCCCGCCTCCATCGCCGCGATGGAGATGGCGGCGGTGATGCGGCTCTTGCTGATGGATTGCAGACCGTGCCGGTGCTGGACGTGGCCGATCTCGTGCGCCAGCACCGCCGCGAGTTGATCTTCGTTGCGGCACAAGCCGAGCATGCCGCGGGTGATCAAGATCAGCCCGCCCGGCGCGGCGAAGGCGTTGATTTCGTCGGAATCCAGCACGAGGAAGCGATAGCCGCCGAAGGTTTCGGGGCGGTCCGAGGCCATCGCGAGCGCCTGGCCGAGCGTGTTGAGATACTCGGTCAGCTCGGCGTCATCCACGGGTTTGTATTTCCCCAGCAGTGTCGCGGCGACCGAGCGCCCGATATAATACTCCTGTTCCGGCGTGATGTCCTCGGAGGCTTTGGCGACGGCGGTGGCGGTGCGCACGGCGGATTCGGCCTGTTCCTCGGTGACCTGCCCCGTGGCGACGCCGACGGCGGCGACCACTTCGGTCACTTTGCCCAGCGAGGCGCATCCGGTGAGCCCGGCCGCGGAAAAGATCGCCAACGCGGCGGGGAGAATGAGGCGAATCATGAGCCGCGCGGCGTTCATTGGCCGTCTCCCGAAGGCGGAAGGACGCCGCCTTCACGCAGGAATTCGGACAAACGCGCTGCCGAGACCTGCATTTTCTCCATACGGTCCACCCAGGAGAAATCGGCGGCGGTGTTGGTCTTGCGCATTTCTTTCTCGATTTGCTCGTTGAACCCTTTGCCGGCCAGCGCGACCTCCCGCGTGGAGGCGCCCGCCGCGGTCGTCTCGCCGCCGGCGGCCAGTTGAAGTTTCTTGCGCGTCAAAGCCGATTCGTGAACCCAGCCGGCGGGGCCGGCGGGGGGCGTGACTCGCGCCCAGCCGGCGGCGCGCTCTTCGACCGCGACCGGCGTCGCATAGGGAACCTTGTTCACCGGCGCGGCGAGCATGGATGCGCTCGCGCGCAAAACGGCTTCGCGCACCTGAACGGTGAGCGTCTCGGCGGCCCGCGCCGGTAAGGCCGGCGCGGCGATCGCGAGGAAAATTGCACAGAACCGCATCGTTCGCATGGCGTCATCCTTCGCTGAAGGGACGTTTTCAGTTTACCGGTTATTCACCGTTTCGCAAGCCGCGGGACGCGCGCCGCCGCGGCGCTCCAGCCGCAGATGGGCGCGCATGAGTTCGCCCTCGTTCG
>CALGXT010000003.1 GCA_937935255.1 uncultured bacterium
GACATCTCCGTTTGGCTCGATTCGCGCTCTTCGCCGCCGACCTCGCGCAGCTTGGCGACCCAGGCGTCAATTTTGGCGGCATAAAAGGCGATATTCTCGTCCCGCGCGTTCGGATTCCAATCCGAAACCAACCGCGCGGCGGCGTGAATCGGCGGATTCTTTTTCGTGCCGGCGACGTAATAAGAGACGGCGTCGCCCACTCGATAGGGACGCCCCGAACCCAAGGCCAGCTCATACGCGGCGTTCCGCCCGCGATTCGTCTTTTCGACTTTGCGCCGATAGGTCTCCGGATCTTCGGTCAACCGCTCGGTTTTGGCGAGCATGCGGATCGGCCACTCGCGATTCTCGATGGCGCGCCGGTAGCGCTGAGCCAGTTCATCCAGCCGCTCGCCTTCGCCGCGCAACAATAGTCCAACCGCTTCGCGCAGAAATTCGCGCTGAAACGGCTCCAATCCCCGCGACTTGAGCGCGGCGCCCTTGATCAGGATTTCGCCGCCGGGCGCGAGCAGGGCATAGTTTTTCATCTTGTAGCTGAACATCGCCTCATACTCGCCGTCGAATTCGATTTCGATGCCCTCCGGCAACGCGGCGGCCACCGCGGCGCGGAAGCGCGCGACGGCTTCGGGCGCGGAATCGGGCGGGGGAACGAAATAGATGCCGTCGGTATCCATCTCGATGGGTTGGCCGCCCTCGCGCCGGATCGCGTCGAGCATCGCCGTCAGGATTTCCCGGCCCCGGGCCGTGACCCGCTCGGCGGCGTCGAAGTCGTTGAACCGCGCCATCGCGAAACCAAGGTAGCCGTAAAACGAATTGATCAGAATCTTGAACGTGCTTTGAAGCGCGTTGAGATAAACGGCGTCGGCGCCCTGCGCCGCGCGGCTGCGGCGGCGGGCATCGAGGCGGAACGTCCGCAGCCGATCGAGCAGTTCGAGAAACACGCCGAGACTGTCGGACCGCGGCCCGATGCGGTCGAGGAGCATGATGGAGGGATACAACGAGCGCACGTCGCAATGATGGACGGGCCGGGCGACGCCGGTGAAGAACACGGCGGTCGCGCCGCCCTCGAAAGGGCGGGGCGCGTCGGGCATCGGCAACGCCCGCCCGCGGCGGAGGTATTCGCGCAGCAGCAGCGCGTCAATCTTGGCGGCGTTGCCGCGCAGGCAGACATCCTGGAACGAAAAAGGCAGCAGTTGCGCCTGCGCGTGATAGATGGGAATCAGCAGGTCGCCGATCGCTCGGGTCTCGCGCACATCGTCGCGGAGATAGGCGAGCACGCGATCGGGATCGCGCCGCCATTCCTTTGCGATGTCTTCGCCTTCGATATAGGTGCGGTCCGCGGCGGCCACGCCGAAATGCCGCGCGACTTCCTTGAGGCCGAAGCCCGGCAGCGAGCGGTCCGAAAGGTCGTACAGTTGCACCAGGAAGTAGGTGTCCACCGCGCTGCGGCCGGCGATATCCGCCCGCGGATAATTGATCGTGCGCTCGCCGGCGGTGAACCGGCCGGGCCGCACGGCGGGCTCGCCGCCGTCGCGTCCGAGGGCGAGGGCGACGCCGTGGCCTCGCGCGCGGGCGAGGAGATAGGGCAAATCAAATGAGAACAGATTGTGGCCCTCGATCACATCCGGATCGCGCTCGCGCACGAGGGCTGCGAATCGCTCCAACAACGTCCGTTCGTCCATTTCGGTCGAGGAAAGGATCGTTTCCCAGCCGGTGTTGTCGGCGAGGCCGATGGCGAGGATGCGGTCGCTTTCGCGCTCGGGATTGCTGAAATCATAGCCCGGCGCGGTGTCGGTCTCGATGTCGAGTTGCAGGCGGCGCACTTGCGCGGGCGTTCGGCCCTTGAAAAAAGTGCGTCCGGTCGCCATCAGGTATTGTTGCGTCGGATCGTTGATCAGCAGGTAGGGCGCATCCGGGTCGGTAGGATTCCGCCCGGTTTTTTGTTTGAGCGCGCGGACGGCGCGCTCCAGCGCGCGCCAGTTCGGGAAATCGGCGAAATACCGCAGCGGCGCGTCGCCCTCCAGCGTCCGCGTGCGCGCCTCCGCGACGGCGCCGGAGGCAAAGGCCGCGTCGCCCAGCCAAAGGAAGGGACGGAAGGTTTCGCGCTCCTCGCGAATTTGAACGCCTTGGCGGTTCCACAGCCGCGCCTCGAAGGCGTCGCCGTTCTCGGCGCAGGCGACGGCGACCAAGCCTTCGCCGGGGTGCGCTCCGAAGACCCCCGCCGTGTCCGCGTGTTCGGTCATGGCGCCTCCCTCATCCGCCCAGGTCCAGGCTTGAGCCGGGAAAGGCCAGCAGCCAGAGGCGGAGCCAGGCGCGGAAATCGTCCGATTCGCCGTCCTTTTTCGCCGGCTCGTGCGAAACGCCCACGCTCCACGCGATACAGGCGTGGCGGCGCTGAATCCAATAGCCGTGCTCTTCGAGCCGGCTTTCGTCGAGATCGTAGCGATGCTGCAGACCGAACGACCAGCGGGCCCGGGGCCAAAGGGTCAGATCGCTGATCAGCAGGTTTCGGTCGTCGGCGCGGTATCGGTATTCCACGTTCCATTTCGAACGGTCTTCCGCGAGCAGTACGACGCGCGAGTTCAGCGTTTGAATGCCTTCGCCGTACAGATCGAGACTGCCATCCAAATCCAGCGCGAAGCGGGGCGAGGGGCGCAGGCGGATCAGGGCGTCCAGCGCGCCGAGCTCATTTTCGCCTTCCGGGCGAACGATCCGGTAGCGGGTGCTGACATCGGCATCCACCAGATCGTGCACGTCGCGGCCGCCGCGGCGGGTCTGGAGTTTATTGCGCAGGCCGAGCCGCACTTGATGGACTTCATCGAGCTGATCGGTTTCGTCGAATTGGAGGAGCCGCTCGGGGGTGCGGTTGGGTTCCGGAATCCAGGTGTGGCGCGCGTAAGGTTCGGCGACGTGGCGCAGACCGCGGCCCCAGGCCGTTTCGCCTTCGTCGAGCGCGCGAAACGCCTTGAACGAGGCGTCGAAGCCGGCCTCGAAGATATTGCGCAGCGCCGCGCCCTCCTCGTCCTGGGTGGTCACGGTCTCGGTCGTCGTGGTCTCCACGCCGTCTTCGCCGACGCGGGTGACGAGGTTGGTCGTCGTCGCCGGCGGCGCGAGCGTCTTGGAGTAGTAGGTCCCCCGCCAGCCGGCGCGCGGCGCGAGCGAAAGGAACCCGAAATAGCGGCCGGGGTAGGAAACGAGGTGCGCAGTGTCGAGCCGGAGCGCGCTGTAATCCGCGCGCGGGGAACTTTTCGGAAAGAGGCGCTCCAGGCGGGCGGCGGCGGTGCGATTTTCGTAGTAGAGGCCGGTGTCGGCCAGCGCCAGGGGCGGCACGGCGAGGCGAACTTCCGGCAACCGATCCACGGCTTCATAAAAATCGTTCAAGCGCTTTTCGAGCAGCAGCGAAACCGTGTACTCCGGCGCCGTATGCTGGAACACGATGCGGTTTTGCGGAATGGGCTGTTCGCGGTACTCGCCGCGGAAGAAGTCTTTGGCCACCCAGGGGTCGCTCAAAAAGGAAAAATCGCCATAGACGGTGTCGGCGGGCGACAGCGCTTGCCGATGGCGGAGGCGAAGGCGATAGCGGTTATCGCTGTCGAGCAGCGCTTCCCGCTCCGCCCGCTCGGCGTCATTGCGGAATGGGCGCTGGTCGGGGATGAAAAACGCGCGCGCCTCGCCGCGCCAAAGGTTGTCGGGGCGATTCCAGCCGAAGCGCTGCTCGGCGCCGATGCCGCTGTTGGCGTAAAGGTTGAGCTGGGTGGCGCCGCGGAATGTGTTGGTGTCGTTGAACGGATAATTGTAGGCGATCATCAGCAGCGGGCCGAGCCGCGAGGTGTAGCCGGGTTCGATATCCCAGCGGCCTTCGCTCTGCAAGTCCCGGCTGTAATGCGGCAAATAGAAAATCGGGACGCCGCCCAGCCACACGACGGCGTGGCGCGCCTCGATATAGCGTTGATCGCGGATGGAGGCCTCGACGGCGCGAATTTCGTATTCGCGCGGCGCCGGCTGGTCGCACGTCGTCACGGCAACGCCGCGTAAGCGCACGAGACGGGGGGATACCTGTTCGGACTCGCGCGCGTGAACGATATAGGGCGCTCGCCGGAACTCGAATTCGCCGAAATCGCCTTTGCGCGTGCGCAAATTGTAAATGAGCCTTTGGCCGCGCCACTCCGATCCGTCCCCGCGCGCCAGAAACACATTGCCCTGCGCGAGCACATCGCCGGTCTCCGTGTTGACCTCCATGTAGTCCGCGCGCAGCAATTGACCGGCATGGTGGGCGACCACCCCCTCCCGCCCGATGATGAGCCGCCGTTCCGCGTCGTAATCCAGCCGCCCCGCACGCACGTCCACCGGCTGATCGGACACGAGGGTGGGCGCGAGCACGGGGGACTGCGCGCGCGCGGCGAGGGGGATGGCGAGCGCCGCCGCGATCAACCCGCGCCGAAGCGCGAGCGAAGCGGCGCATCGCAGATAACGCTTTAGGCGATGAGAAAGCGGGATCATGGCGGCGCTGACGCTATCACGAGAGCGAGGTCTCGCCAATAGCGAAAGCGGCATTTAGGGACAGGCATTTGGGGACAGAGAATACGAAGCCACGGGTCTGAGCTCGGCGCGAGAGCGCTCGTAGGGCTCGAGCTTGCTCGAGCCGCAGAAAGCGCGCCCCCCGTTCTGCGTCGCCGCCTTGGCGGAGGAGCTGCCTCCCGGCGGAAGCGCTGTAGTTCCGCCGGCTTGGCCCGCCGGAGCCCTGGCAAAGGCGGCACCCCCGGCGGAAAATCTGGGCAAGAAAGCTCCGGCGGCAGAGGCCGGAGCTACAGCGATCGCCGAAGTTTACATGGGGACAGAGAAGTTGGCAGAGAAGTTGCATTTGGGGACAGAGAAGTTTGACCGGCAAGATCCCGCCGCGCCGGGCCGAGGCTTCGGGCAGAAACCCCCGCTGGGGAGAGCTTACAAGGAGCATAC
>CALGXT010000004.1 GCA_937935255.1 uncultured bacterium
TGGATCGAGGCCCCCTGGAAAGGCGGGCCGACGACTTCCGCGCCCGTCCCCGTCTTCCATCGCGAGTTCGTCCTGCCCGCCCCGCCGAAAAGCGCGACACTTTTCATTACGGCGCTCGGCCTTTTCGAGGCGGAAATCAACGGGCGGCCGGTGTGCGACCACGTCTTCGCGCCGGGATGGACGAATTATCACCGGCGCGTGCGGTATTTGCGGCTCGACGTCGCGCCGCTGCTCCAGGCCGGTCCGAACGCCCTCGGCGTCCTGCTCGGCGACGGCTGGTATTGCGGACATGTGGCCACGAATCTGCGGCAGAATTACGGCGAACAGCCGCGGCTGCTCGCGCGCCTGGAATGGGAAACATCCGACGGCGCGCGCGGCGCGGTCGCAACGGATGCCGCGTGGCGATGCGCGCAGGGGCCGATCCGCGAGGCCGATCTGCTGATGGGCGAAGCCTACGACGCGCGGCTCGAAATCGCCGGCTGGTCGCAGCCCGGCCTGAACACCTCGGATTGGCTGCCGGTTCGCGTCTGGACGCCGCCGCCGGACCTGGCGTTGAGTCTGCACGAAGACCCACCGGTGCGGCGCATCGAAACGCTGCCGGGACGCGAGATCGCCCGCGCCGGCTGGGGCTTCTGGCGCCGCTACGATTTCGGCGTCAATCTCGCCGGCCGCGTGCGCCTTCGCGCGCGCGGCCCGCGCGGGGCGACGCTCGTTCTCCGCCACGCCGAGATGCTCAATCCCGACGGCTCGCTCTACACCGACAACCTCCGCGGGGCGCGCGCCGCCGACAGCTACACGTTTCGCGGAGAAGGCGTGGAAACCTGGGAGCCCCGTTTCACGTTCCACGGTTTCCGCTATGGCGAGGTCTCATCGCCGCTGCACAAGGGCATCGAAATCGAGTCGGTCGAGGCCGTCGTGCTGCACAGCGACATGCCGCGCATCGGCGAGTTCTCCTGCTCGCACGAGCTGATCAACCGGCTCTACGCCAACATTGTCCGCGGCCAGCGCGGCAATTATCTCGAAGTGCCCACCGACTGTCCCCAGCGCGACGAACGGCTCGGCTGGACCGGCGATGCGCAGGCGTTCATCCGCACCGCGGCGTTCAATTACGACATTCGCGGCTTTTTCCGAAAATGGCTGCGCGATCTCCGCGAGGCGCAACACCCCAACGGCGCTGTGCCGGCGGTCATTCCCGATCCGCGCGCGTTCGGGTTGGAGGAGGACGGCGGCCCCGCCTGGGCCGACGCCGCGCTCATTTGCCCGTGGACGCTCTATTGGCAATACGGCGACACCGATTTCCTGGCCGACAACTACGACGCCATGCGCGCCTACATGGAGTATCTCGCGGCGCGCAAGGTGAAGGACTTCATTCGCGCCCATCCCGATACCGGCTGGGGCGGCTTCGGCGACTGGCTGGCGCTCGACGGCAGCGGGCGCGTAGATGGCGGCACGCCGAAAGACCTCATCGGCACGGCGTTTTACGCCAACAATGCGCGCATCCTCGCCGAAAGCGCCGAGATTCTGGGCCGGCGCGAGGAGGCCCGCGCCTGGCGCGAGCTGCGCGAGCGCATCGCCGCGGCGTTCCGCGAACGCTTCGTCACCCCGCAAGGCCTGCTCGTTTCCGGCACGCAGACCGCGCACGTGCTGGCGCTGCACTTCGACCTATTGCGGCCGGAGCATCGCGCCGCCGCCGCCCGACGCCTTGCGCAGATGATTCGCGAAAACGGAAACCGTCTCGGCACCGGATTTGTCGGCACGCCCTATCTGCTCCACGTGCTCGAGGCGGCCGGGGAACTCGATTTGGCCTATCGCCTGCTGGAACAGACGAAATGTCCCTCGTGGCTGTTTGCGGTCACGCTCGGCGCGACGACGATCTGGGAGCGGTGGGACGGCTGGACGCCGGAAAAGGGCTTCAACGACAAGGGCATGAACTCTTTCAACCACTACGCCTACGGCGCGGTGGGCGACTGGCTGGTCTCGACGGTCGCCGGCATCGTTCCCGACGCGCCCGGCTATGCGCGCATCCGGTTCAAGCCGCGTCCCGGCGGAAGCATCGCGCGCGCCTCGGCGCGGCTCGTCACGCCGCGCGGCCCCGCGTCCATCGCGTGGGAGAAAAGCGAGGGCGGCCTGAAGGTCGCGCTGGAAGCGCCGCCCGGGGCCGATGCGGTGTGGGACGGCCCCGGCGGTTTCGCCCCAGGTCCGAGCGAGCCGCTGCCTCCCGGCCGCCACGAATTCGCGCTCGACGCCGGCTGATTAGGGCGGTTCGCGATTCGATTTTCCAAGGCTTGGAAAAAAATCCGCGAAATTTTCCAAGCCTTGGAAAAACCCCAAAACGTTGCAGGCGAACAGCGATATGTCCGCGCGCTCGATATTTGCAAAATATTATTTTCCAGCCTGTTACAATTTTTAGACTGTATCACACTTCGCGAAGTGTGATACAGTCGTTCAGCCGACAGTCCGGCAAAGCCCATAGGGACGTTTCATAGGGACAGAGAACATCTTTTGAGAACATCTTCTTTTTCTCCCCGCCTCCCTCCACCCCCGCCTCTCCCTATGCCCAATATTCGGAACCGCCGCCGAAAAAATGGTTGACGGCAGGCTATCGTTCTTGAAATGGTATACGCGAACAATATCGAGGCAGGAATCGTTATGTTTTCTGTCACATTGTCGCCCAAATACCAGGTCGTTATACCGCTTCCGGTTCGACGCACGATGCGACTTCGTCCAGGGCAAAAGATGCAGGTCTTTGAATACGATGGGCGTATCGAGTTGATACCTGATCGAGACGTCGCCGAGCTGCGAGGATTTCTAAAAGGGATTAATACCGATTTCGAGCGGGAGGAGGACAGGGTATGAACCTCGTGGATTCCTCCGCATGGCTGGAGTATTTCGCCGACGGTCCGAACGCGGAGCATTTTGCGCCGGTGGTGAACATACCGGATCAATTGGTCGTTCCTTCAGTCACGCTCTACGAAGTCTGCAAGGTGGTCCTGAGAGAGTCGGATGAGAATAACGCGCTTCAAGCCTGCGCCGCCATGCAGAAAGGGCATGTGATTGCTCTTGATGCAAAGCTGGCGATAGTCGCCGGCAAGTTGAGTCTGCTACATCAGTTGCCGATGGCTGACGCCGTGATTCTGGCAACGGCCCGCGACCAGGGCGCGATCCTGTGGACGCAGGACGCGCACTTCAAGGAGATCGCCGGGGTCCGATACTTTCCAAAGAAGTGAGCCAGCCAACCATGCCCCGCACAGTATGTCGCTACCGCGCCGAATAGGGCGCGCCCAACCCTTTTCCCGAATTTCAGGGATCGGCATCTGGGCGCGCGTTCGATCCCCGCTCAACGGGCGGCACGGCGGGCCCCCGCGCCCCGTGTTGCGCAATCGCGATGTGGCGGGTATGCTCTCCCGACGTTTTCACCCGTGGTGATTGGTGATGATTATGGCGAAGAGAAAAACAGCGGCGGCGGGCGATTTCAGCGTTCGGGATTTGAGTCTGGCCGAGTTCGGCCGCAAGGAAATGCAACTGGCCGAGCACGAAATGCCCGGCCTCATGGCCCTGCGGGAGAAGTTCGGCCGCGAAAAGCCGCTCCGGGGCGCGCGAATTTCCGGCTCACTCCACATGACCATCCAGACGGCGATGCTGATCGAGACGCTCCAAACCCTCGGCGCGCGCGTCCGCTGGGCGAGCTGCAACATCTTCTCCACCCAGGACCACGCCGCCGCCGCGCTCGCCGCCGCCGGCGCGCCCGTCTTCGCCCACAAAGGCGAAACCCTCGAAGAATATTGGCAATTCACCGATCGCATCCTCGATTGGGACGGCGGCCAGGGACCCAATATGCTGCTCGACGACGGCGGCGACGCCACGCTCTTCGTCCACCTCGGCTATCAGGCCGAGGAAAACCCCGCCGCGCTCGATCGGAAGCCTTCGAGCGTCGAGGAGAAAGTCCTGCTGGCGCAAGTGCGCCGCTCCGTGGAACGCGATCCGAAGCGGTTCCATCGCATCGTGCCCGAAATCCGCGGCGTCAGCGAGGAAACCACCACCGGCGTCCACCGCCTCTACCAAATGCACGCGCGCGGCGAGCTGCTCTTCCCCGCGTTCAATGTCAACGACTCCGTCACGAAATCGAAGTTCGACAACCTCTATGGCTGTCGGCACTCGCTCGTGGACGGCATCATGCGCGCGACCGACGTGATGATCGCCGGCAAGGTCGCCGTGGTCGCCGGCTACGGCGATGTCGGCAAAGGCTCCTGCCAGTCGCTGCGCGGGCAGGGCGCGCGGGTGATTGTCACCGAAATTGACCCCATTTGCGCCCTTCAGGCCGCGATGGAGGGCTACGAGGTGATGCCGATGGACGACGCCTGCGAGATCGGCGACATCTTCGTCACCGCGACCGGCTGTTGCGACGTGATCACCGAACGCCACATGCGGCGGATGAAGCATCAGGCGATCGTATGCAACATCGGCCACTTCGACAGCGAAATCCAGGTCGAGGCCCTGCGCAAGTATCGCTGGGAGGAGATCAAGCCGCAGGTGCACAAGATCACGTTCCCGAACGGACGCTGCATCCTGCTCTTGGCCGAGGGGCGGCTTGTCAACCTCGGCTGCGCGACCGGGCATCCCAGCTTTGTGATGTCGAACAGCTTCACGAACCAGGTGCTGGCGCAAATCGAGCTTTACGCGAATCCCGGCAAATATCCGATCGGCGTGCACACCCTGCCGAAGAAACTCGACGAGGAAGTCGCGCGCCTGCACCTCGAACGCATCGGCGTCCGGCTCGACCGGCTCACGCCGAAGCAGGCGAAATATCTTGGCGTCGCGCCCGACGGGCCGTTCAAGCCGGACCATTACCGGTATTGATCGTGAGCGC
Organism: uncultured bacterium; assembly: GCA_937935255.1. Taxonomy (GTDB): domain Bacteria; phylum Verrucomicrobiota; class Kiritimatiellia; order PWTM01; family PWTM01; genus CALGXT01. The sequence continues at coordinate 4,868 of CALGXT010000004.1, forward strand.
CCGCCGCCCCCCGCGCGATTTCGAGCTGATCCTCGCGAGCGCCTCGCCGCGCCGCCGCGAGCTGCTCGCCGCGCTGGGGATTCCGTTCCGCGTCGTCGTCCCCGATATTGACGAAACGCCCGCCCCCCGCGAGACCCCGGAGGCCTACGCCCGCCGCGCCGCCGCCGAAAAAGCGGCGGCGGCGGCCGCGCGGCTGCCCGCGCGCGCGGTGGGCGCGCCGCCCCGCATCGTCATCGGCTGCGACACCGACGTGGCGCTCGGCCGCCGCATCTTCGGCAAACCGCGCGACACCGCCGAGGCGCGCCGCATGTTGCGCGCGCTGAGCGGACGCCGCCACCGCGTCATTTCCGGGCTGTGCGTGTTGCGCGAGCGACGCAACGGCGCTTGGCGCGAGAAGACGATCGCCGTCGCGACCGAGGTTGAGTTCCGACGCCTCTCCGCGGCGGAAATCGAGGCCTATGTCGCGACCGGCGACCCGATGGACAAGGCCGGCGCGTATGCGATTCAGGGCGGGGCCGCCGGCATGGTCCGCGGCATTCGGGGATCCTACACGAACGTCGTCGGCCTCCCGCTGGCGGAGCTGGCGGAATTGTTGAAACGCATTCGATAAAGGCAAACACCATGATACAGCACACCGTTTTCTTCGATTTGAAACCCGATCTGGCGGAAGCCGAGCGCGCCGATTTCGAACGCGGCTTGCGGTCGCTCGCCGACATTCCCGCGCTGCGGCGGATCGAGATCGGACGCCCCGCGCCGCTGCCGAAGCGCCCGGTCTCCGACTCCGCCTTCACCTACGCGCTGTACACCTGGTTCGCGAGCGCGGCCGACCACGACGCCTACCAGGTTCATCCGCTCCATCGCGCGTTTCTCGAGCGGCACTCCAGTCGCTGGACGCGCGTGCGGGTGTTCGACACGGAACTCGCGGTGGCGGCGCCCGCGGTAACGCAGGTTCGCGGTCTGCATCATATTTCGCTGCGCAGCGCGCAATTCGATCGCTCCGTTGCGCTTTATCGCGACACGCTCGGCTTACGGGAAAAGCTGCAATGGAACATGAACGGCCGACGCGCCGTCATGCTCGACGCCGGCAATGGCGGCATCGTCGAGATTTTCGAGCGCGACCCCGCGCCGGCGGGCGAAGGCGTTTTGCTCCACTTCGCGCTCAAGGTCGCCTCGACGGACGCCGCGGCGGCGGCGGCGCGCGCGGCGGGCTGCGCGATCACCGTCGAGCCGAAGTCGGTGACGATTCAGGACAGCGAGGGTCGCGGCGCCTATCCCATTCGCATCGCCTTTTTCCAAGGTCCGGACGGCGAGTCCGTGGAGCTCTTCGAGGAAGTCGGCTGAAAAAAACGGGGCGACACCGAATTGAAAGAATGAACCCGGCGCTTCTCCCGCAAACTGGCGCTAAAGGGACCTTTGCGGGGCTATCACCGACTTCGGGTCGCCTCGTTCCGCATCGCTTTCGTCTACAACACGGATCCGCGCGGAAACCGCCGGATTCGATGCTTGTTCGCCGAACACCAGGGCGCCGTCTACGATATCTTCCAGGCGCGGCTGAAGGCCCGATTGCCGCGGGAATGAATATTAACGGCGGCCCCGACGATTTCAAAATGCTGATCTCAGAGAGCGATCGACAAGACGTACATAATATTAAATAGTGTACGTCATGAACACGAAGCTGACGTTGAGAATGGATGATCTGCTCGTGCGGGAAGCCAAGACGCAAGCCGCGCGGCGAGGCAAGTCGGTCTCGCGGATGTTCGGTGAGTTCGTGGCGGGGCTCGCAACAAGCCGGCGACCACCGGACGCGCCCCCGATAACGGGTTCGCTCGTGGGGATCATGAGAGGCCATCGGGTGTCGGAAGAAGACTACAAGAAGCATCTCAGGGAAAAGCACTTGTGAGGGTTCTCGTCGATACGAATGTCGTTCTCGACGTGCTTCTTGGCCGACCGCCCTTTGCCGGCGCCGCCACGCAGGTATTCGCCTTGATCGAGGAATCCAGGATTGAAGGCTTCCTCTGCGCAACAACCGTCACCACGATTGATTATCTGCTCGGTCAGACCCTCCCCCCGGAAAAGGCCCGTGGGACGCTTCAAAAACTTCTCGGTTTGTTCAATATTGCGCCCGTGAATCGTCCGGTGCTCGAACAAGCCCTGCGGAGTGGTATCTCCAATTTCGAGGATGCGGTCCTCGAGCAGGCAGGACGGTTGGTCGGGGTGGATGTCATCACGACACGAAACCTCAAAGACTTCGAAAAATCCAGCGTCACGGTCCTCGATCCGGTCGAGTTGATTTCAACCGTCAAGATAATGGAATCCGCGAAAAAGGCCACGAACGGCGCCGAGGAATAGCGCGCGACGCTCGTCCGTCCTCGCGCGTCATCTTTCCCGAAGGAAAATTTGGGGACAGAGAAACAGAGAATACGAAGTTTGTCCACCGCGGAGACGCGGAGAACGCAGAGGTCGGAGGTCTGAGGTCCGAGGTCCGAGGTCTGAGGTCCGATATTCGAGGTCCGAAATCGGCGCTGTAGCTCCGGCGCTCTGCCGCCGGAGAGGTCGGTGGTCAGTAAGTGCCAAAGGGACAGGGAATGAAA
>CALGXT010000005.1 GCA_937935255.1 uncultured bacterium
TTCTCTGTGTCTCCGCGGTGCATTCCTCGACGGCGCGGCGGGATCTGTCCCGATAATCGCTTGACGTCGAGGGGCCGTTGAATCAGTCTGACGCCACCATCCATGAAGGAGTGAAAAAGCGGAAATGACGGCGAAGCATGGCGGATTGGGGCGGGGTCTCGGGGCGCTGATCCGTGAATCGCCACGGCTGGAACGCGTTGAAGAATCGGCGCCCGGCGAAATCGCGCGCGTGCCGGTGACGAAATTGCGCGCGGCGCCTTGGCAGCCGCGGCGGCGCTTCCGCCCCGAATCGCTTGCCGAGCTGGTGGAGTCTATTCGCTCCCGCGGCGTTTTGCAGCCTCTGCTGGTGCGCGCCGCGGGCGACGGCTATGAGGTGATCGCCGGGGAACGCCGACTTCGCGCCGCCCTCGAGGCCGGCTTGATGGAAGTGCCGGTGAAGGTGATGGCGGTGGACGACCGCGAGGCGATGGAGCTTGCGCTCATCGAAAATCTTCAGCGCGAGGACCTCGACCCCATCGAAGAGGCGGAGGGGTATCGCCAGCTCGCCGAGAAATATCGGCTCACCCAGGAGGAGATCGCGCAGCGGGTCGGACGCGCGCGCGCTTCCGTCGCGAATGCGCTGCGCTTGTTGACCCTGCCCGAGGCCGTGCGCGCGATGATCGAGGAAGGCGCGCTCTCCGCCGGCCACGCCAAGGCGCTGCTGGGGCTGACGATTCCGGACGAGCAAATCGCGTTGGCGCGCCGCGCCGCTCGCGAGGGCTGGTCCGTCCGTGAAACCGAACGCCAGGTTGCGCGCGCCGCCCGCCCGCGCCGCGCGCGCCGCTCGCCCGCGCCGGACGTTCCCGAAACGCATTTGCGCGATTTGACCGATCGGCTGCAGCGCAAGTTCGGCACGGCGGTCCGCATTCACCCCTCTCGCGCGCTCGCCAACGGACGGCGCGTCAAAGGCCAAATCCTGATGGACTACTACACCGCCGATGATCTGGATCGTCTGATGGTGCTTTTGGGCGTATCGGATGATGGCCTCTGATCCTCGAACACCGGCGGACTCGCCCGATATTTTCGATGCGCCTTACTACCGCGGCGTGCTGTTCGAACATATCGTGACGGCGATCGCGCTGTGCGCTTTTTATGGAACCAAGATTTCCCACCGGCTCGCCGGGGGCATTGACCGGCTGACCGGCGGCAGGTGGTGGCTCGCGAACGCGCTTTATCTCGGCCTCATGATTTTTGGACTGCTCGCCGTCCTGTTCCCGATTCATCATGCGCGCGCGCGGCGGCTGGCCCGCGCGGTCAACGCGCCCGAGCGCAGCGACGCCGGCTGGTTTTTCATTCAGACGCGCGCCGTGCTGCCCGGCGCCGTTCTCGCCTTCTTGTTCTTCAATACGGCGTACGCGCTGTTGCATTGGACGCCACACCGCTGGTGGATCATCGCCGCCGCGGTTTATGGGATGGTGGACATTGTGATCCCGGAACTCCTATCCGGACTGGTGATCCCCCACTTGTATCAGCCACAGCCGCTGTCGCGCCCCGAGCTGGAGAACGCTCTCCTGGAAATGGCGGCGCGCGCCGGGCGGCCGTTGGAAGGCGTCGGCGTCTGGAGCGAGGAGGACAGCGCGCACTTCCCCGAAATTGTGCTCGCGGGAAGACGCCGACCCTATATGCTTCTCCCGGCCTTCCTGCTCTCGGAGTTCTCGACGGAGGAAGTGGTCGCCCTCGCGGCGCGGGAAATCGGCCGAGCGCAACGTCGGCAGCGGCACTGGCGGATCGCGGTCGGAGTCGCGTTGGCCTTCGCGGGCTTCGCCGCCGTGCATTACGGCGCGACAACGGCGTTGCGCCGGCTCGGTTCGTGGACGATCACAACGGCCCGCGATCCGGCGGGCTTCCCGCTGTTGGCGCTGGCCATATTAGCGGCCAGCGCGATCACTCAGCCCGCGCTGCGCGCGCAACGCCGCGCGCAGGAATTCGCGGCGGATGAATTCGCGGCGCGACTGATCGGCGCCCCCGTGGTAGCTTACGCGCTTCGGCGTCTGCTGGGCGATCCGCCCGAACGGCCCCGCTGGATCGAATGGCTGTTCGACGACCGCCCCTCGCTTCAGCGGCGGCTGGCGCGCTTGGGATCGCCGAACGTCGGCGATTGACCGGTTCGCGGACGTCGCCCGGTTTTAGATTCGATATTGCGGGCGCTTGCGGTAGCTGGTGTGCAGCAATTCGTGCGCCTTGTGGCTGCCGGGACCGCCGAGAAACTCCGCGTAGAGTTTTTGGATGTAGGGATTCTGGTGCGAGCAACGCTTCGCGCTGGTGGCGTCATCCTGATAAATGCCCGCCGCGCGTTTGCGACGAACCTCGTCGTCCGCGCCGTACGGCTGGCCGCCGCCGCCGACGCAACCGCCGCGGCACGCCATCACTTCGATGAAGTGGTAGGGCAATTCCCCGCCCTTATCGCGCGCCTCGCGCACGCGATGGAGCACGGTCTCGATGTTGCACATCCAGTGCGCGACCGCAACGCGGATTTCGGATCCGCCGAAGTTGACGTTCGCCTCCTTGACGCCCTGCAATCCGCGGATTTCCGTGAAATTCACATCTTCCAGATCCTTTTTGGTCACGAGGTAATGCGCCGTGCGGAGCGCGGCCTCCATCACGCCGCCGGTCGCGCCGAAGATGACGCCGGCGCCGGAATAGGCCCCGAGCAGCGAATCGCACTCCTCGTCCGGCAGGTTCGGGAAATCAATGCCGGAGGCCTTGATCATCCGCGCGAGCTCGCGCGTGGTGATTGAGATGTCAATGTCCTGGCGTCCGCTCGAGAACATCTCCTCGGAGCGGGCGATCTCGAATTTTTTGGCGGTGCAGGGCATGACGGACACCATGAACACCTTTTCGGGCGGAACCCCCGCGACTTTCGCATAGTAGGTCTTCGCCAGTGCGCCGACCATCGCGTGCGGGGACTTCGCGGTGGAGAAGTGCCCGATCATATCGGGCGCGAACTTCTCCAGATAGTCCACCCACGCCGGACAGCAGCTCGTGATCAACGGCAGCGGTCCTTTTTTTTCCGCGAAGCGGTGGACGAATTCGGTGCCCTCCTCCATGATCGTCAAGTCGGCGCCGAAGTTGGTGTCGAACACCGCCTTGAAACCGAGCCGCCGCAACGCGGCGTACGTCTTGCCGGTCAGCAGCGTTCCCGGCTCGTAGCCGAAGGCCTCGCCGATCGCCACGCGCACGGCGGGCGCGATTTGCACCACGCAATGCTTCGAGGGATCCTGCAGCGCCGCCCAAACGTCCGGCGCGTGGGTCCGCTCATAAATGGCGCCCACCGGACAATGCGCGCTGCACTGGCCGCATTTGATGCAGGGGCTGTCGTTCAAGTTGACATCCGCGGTGGGCGCGATGCGCGTGTTTTCGCCCCGTCCCACGAACTCCAGCGCCCACACGTTTTGCATCTGCTGGCACACGATCGCGCAGCGTCCGCACTTGACGCATTTCTCCGGGTTGAGCACCAGCGAAGGAGTCGAGGTGTCCGGCGGAATCTCCGCGATCCGCTTTTCGAAATTCACCTCGCGAATGCCGAAATCGGCGGCCAGCTTCTGCAACTCGCAATTGCCGTTGCGCGGGCACTGCAGGCAATCGTTCGGATGGGTCGAGAGGATCAGTTCGATGACCGATTTGCGGATTTGGTAGATTTCAGGGTCGTGGGTCGTGATCTTCATGCCCGGCCCCACGGGCGTCGCGCAGGCGCGCAACATCTTGGGCGAGCCTTCGACCTTGACCACGCACACGCCGCACGCCGCCCACGCCGGCAGGTCCGGGTGATAGCACAGCCGCGGGATTTTGACCTGCACGGCCTCCGCCGCCTTCAAAATGGTCGTCCCCGGCGGAACGTCGAGGTCTATGCCGTTGATCTGAACTCGGATTTTTTCCATAAGAGAGTCTCGCTTTGGATTGAAAAAGGGTTTCCGGCCCCCGCCTCACCCGCGTGTGACGGCCTCGAACTTGCAGGCCTTGTAGCACTCGCCGCATTTGATGCAGCGCGCCGCGTCGATGACGTGGACTTTGCGTTTCTCGCCGGAAATACAATTGACCGGGCATCGCCGCGCGCACAACGTGCAGCCGATGCACTGGTCCGGCAGGATGTAGTAGGTCACCAGATCAAGGCACTTGCCCGCCGGGCATTTCCTGTCGCGGATATGCGCCGCGTATTCGTCGGGGAAATGCCGCAGCGAGGAAAGCACCGGGTTCGGCGCCGTCTGGCCCAAGCCGCACAGCGAAGCCTTCATCATCGCCTGTCCGATGGTCCGCAACTGCGCCACGTCCTCTTCGGCGCCTTTACCCTTCGTGATTTTCGTCAGCAAGTTGAACATCGAGCGCCCGCCGATGCGGCACGGCGCGCACTTGCCGCAGGACTCATCCACCGTGAACTCGAGGTAGAACTTGTTCACGTCCACGATGCAATCGTCCTCATCCATAACGATGAGTCCGCCGGAGCCCATGATGGAGCCGAGCTGCGCGAGGGATTCGTAATCAATCGGCGTGTCGAGATACTGGGGGGGAATGACGCCGCCGGAGGGGCCGCCGGTTTGCGCCGCCTTGAATTTCTTGCCGCCTTTGATGCCGCCGCCGATATCGAAGATGATCTCGCGCAACGTGGTGCCCATCGGCACTTCGATGAGGCCGGAATTGACGACCTTGCCGGTCAGCGCGAAGACCTTCGTGCCCTTGGAGGTGGCCGTGCCGATGGATGCGAACCAATCGCCCCCGCGCAATATGATGACCGGAATATTGGCGAGCGTCTCCACGTTGTTGATGACCGTCGGCCTGCCCCACAGGCCGCGAACGGCGGGGAACGGCGGGCGCGGCACCGGCATGCCGCGGCGCCCTTCGATCGAGGCGATCAGCGCGGTCTCCTCGCCGCAGACGAACGCGCCGGCGCCAAGCCGGATTTCAATATCGAAGTCGAAACCGCTGCCGAGGATGTCGCGCCCCAGCAAACCGAACTCGCGCGCCTGCGCGATCGCGACCTCGAGGCGGCGAATGGCCAGCGGATATTCGGCGCGGATGTAAATGAAACCGCGACGCGCGCCGACGGTGCGACCGGCAATCGCCATGGCTTCGAGCACCGAATGCGGATCGCCTTCCAGCGTGCTGCGATCCATATACGCGCCGGGATCGCCCTCGTCGGCGTTGCAGATGATGTACTTCTCGTCGTGCTTGACGTCTTTGGTGAAAACCCATTTTCGCCACGTCGGGAAACCGGCGCCGCCGCGTCCGCGCAGGCCGGACTTGCGGAGCTCCTCGATCACATCCTCCGGCTTCATCTGGAACAGGACTTTTTCGAGCGCCGCATAGCCGTCGCGGGCGATGTATTCCTCGATATTTTCGGGGTCAATGAAGCCGCAGTTGCGCAGCACGATGCGGAGTTGTTTCTGGTAAAAATCCAGAT
>CALGXT010000006.1 GCA_937935255.1 uncultured bacterium
GCGTTCGACTTTCAAGCCGCGATCGGCGATCTCGCGGGCAAGAATGACTTCATATACCGTTTCCAACAGCCCCGGCCCCAGTTCGCGATGAACGGCGATTGCCGCTTCGATGATCATCGTCCCGATCTCGTTTTCCGTCATCCTCTGCGCCTCCGCGCCTCTGCGCGAGTCCTTTTATCTTCCGGTTCCAACTTGCTGTTCTCTGTCCCTAATACGCGCCCTTCGCCCTTCCCCCTCCGCTTTCTTCGCCTCGCGAACCAAGGCGGCCTGCGCAGCGCCTGTTTATTTCTCTGTCCCCATCGCAGGGCGCCTTGGTAGCGCCTTTTGGGGACAGGGAATTTTGGGAGGAGCATTCTATGTCCCTTATGGCTTGTGCTTCAATTTTGGGCGAGGGCCTGTTACGTTGGGCGCATGGCAACAGAGCCACCGCGTCCCTGCCGAAGCTTAGGGCGGCGCTGGATCGCGTCCTGCCTTCGAATCGCATTCGCCAGCTATGCGGGGTTGACGCTTGTTCTGGCGGGCTGCCAAAGTTCCTACATCTATTATCCCCGTCGCTTGTCTGAATCGCACGCTCTCGAGGAGGCCGCACGAGTGGGCTTCGAGCCGTGGCGCACGGCGGAAGGACGATTGATCGGGTGGGTTCGCGGCGATCCGTCGCCGGCGGCGCGGCGGGTTCTGGTCTTCCATGGCAATGCCGGCTGCGCTATAGATCGCGATTATTTCGCGGAGGCGCTCGACGCCCGATCCGACGGCGCCGCCCGGCGGACGTACATCCTGGAATATCCAGGCTATGGCGCCCGCCCCGGTCGCGCATCCGAGAAGACCTTCGTCGCCGCCGCCATCGAGGCGCTGGAAACGCTGCGGGCCGAACGACCCGACCCCATATGGTTGATCGGCGAATCGTTGGGGTCCGGAGTCGCTTGCGGATTGGCGCGGCGCCGGCCGGAAGCGATCGCCGGCCTGCTGCTCATCACCCCGTTCACTGCGCTGGCCGATGTCGCCGCGGCGCATTATCCCTTTTTGCCGGCGCGGTGGTTCCTGCGCGACCGATTCGACAGCCGGGCCGGCTTGCGAGATTATTCGGGGCCTCTCGTCGTGGTGATCGCCGGACGGGATCAGGTCATCCCGCCTCGCCTGGGGCGGGCGCTGTATGCCGCCTACGCCGGGCCTAAGCGATTATTTGAACAAATGGAGGCCGACCACAACACCCTCGACTTGAGCGCTTCCGCGCCTTGGTGGGAGGACGCCCTCCGTTTTCTGCTCATGGAAGCGCCCGCGGCCGAGCGTGCGCGCAAGGATTGAAGCGCTGTGGCGCAGGGCATGCTTTTTCTCTTCTCTTCGCCTTTTTGTTCGGCGCCGCCGCGCCGGCGTGGGAAGCGCTTTGGCGATTACGGAAATCGCCGGCGCCTGGGGTCTCGGCCTGGGGCGCGGCGCTGACGTTGAATCGCTTGCGGATTCATCTCGGTCCCTTCGGCGAGGCCGTTTGTGGAGTCCGCAGCCCCGCGAGCCGCGCCGCGTGGAAGCGGCGGAGGCGGCGGCCCTGGTGTTCGCTCCAAAACTCGCCGAGGGGTTCGACCTTCTCGAATTGCGCCGCGAAGTCCGGGCGGAGCGGTTGATCGCCGACATAAAGTCCGATCCGAGTCGGCTCCGCCTCCCCATCGAGATAGGACGGCCAGAAAAAGAACTGGTTGGTCGGACGGGGGCCGATGGGGACATAGACGAAAGGGCGTCCCGGCAGGTAAAACGACAACAGCGCCGCCGTCTGATAGTTGCCGCCGACCACGAATTGCGCACCCGTGTCCCGCATCCATCGCTCCGTTTGCGCGGCGAGCGAGCGCGCGCCGCCAATCCGTCGGAACCGCGGCGGCTCGCCGTAGATCGCCGGCGTGAGCGGCGCGATGTGCGCCATCGCCGCGAGCGCGGCGTGCAGGGCGATCGCGATTACGATGCCATGTCGAAGCCGGGGACGCGCCGCCCATAACGGTTGCAAGGCTCCCGCCAGAAAGACCGGCGCCAGCGCGAGCGCCTGCGCGGTCCAGTTCGGCTCGGATTTGCCGTTCAGGCTGATCGCCGCGTAGAACAGGGGCAGCGGCAGCACAAACGCCGCCAGCCAACGAAACGCGGCGGCTCGATCGCTTCGCCAGGTCGCTCTTCGGAACAACGCCCACAGCAGCCCCGCGAAATAGAACGGCGAGAACACCGCGATTTGTCCGCCGATAAACGCGGCCAAGCTCAAAAAGTTGGGTCGGAACGGCTGATCCAGCGCGCCCCGCTCCATCAAATGCCGCAGCGTGACCCAGTCGTGCCGCAGGTTCCAAAGCGCCGGCGGCGCCAGCCCCACCAGCGCAACGGCGGTCATGGCCCAGAATTTTCCGCCCGCCAAATGGCGTCGTTGTCCCGGCGCGAATGCGAGCGCCAGCGCCATGCTGAGCCACTGCGCCAGCACCGTAAATTTGCACAGCGCGCCGAGAGCCATCGCCGCCCCGGCGCCGAGCCACCAACCCCAACCGTCCGAATCGAGCGCGCGCAGGAAGGCATAGGCGCCGAGCAGCCAGAAAAAGACGCTCGGCGTGTCAATCGTCATCATAAAACCGCCGACCCAGGTCAGCGGGGCGGTGAGCGCCAGCAGCAACGCCAGCCACGCCGCGCGGGCGTTAAAAAGCCGCCGTGCAATCGCGAATATCAGCCATCCCTCGCCGATCGAAAAGACGGCGGCCGGCCAGCGAACGCCGCGCTCGGAATCTCCGGCCACGGCGGTGGCGAAGCGGATGATCGCCGCGATGCCCGGGCCTTTGCTGTAGTAGCCGATATCGAGACGCCGCGACCACAACCAATAATAGGCTTCGTCGCCTTGCAGCTCGAGCAGACCCGCGTACCAGATGTGGAAAATCGCCAAAACGATGAGCAAGGCGAGCGCCCACCCGCTCCAGCGGGGATCCGCCCCATGCGTTTTGCCGAAAACCATCGAAGTCGGCATCGGAATGTCGGCGTCCGCGGCGAGGCCCTGTGTCGGCACGGCTACCCTACTCTTTCTCAATGCGCAGACAAGCGGCGCGGTGTCCGTTTCCGTAATCGAGCAACGCCGGCTCCGTCTCGGCGCACGCGGGAATCGCCAGCGGACAGCGCGTGCGGAACCGGCAGCCGGAGGGCGGATTGACGGGACTGGGCAAATCGCCCCCCAACGCCGGCGGTTCCGCGCGGCGTTCGGGGTCCGGCGTCGGGATCGAGGCCATCAGCGCGCGCGTGTAGGGATGCAGCGGGCGGCTGTAGAGATCGTCGCGCGTCGCCATTTCAACGATCTTTCCCAGATACATCACCGCCACACGATCGGAAATGTGTTCGACCACGGCGAGGTCGTGCGCGATGAACAGATAGCTCATGTGGAATTCGCGCTGGAGATCGCGCAGCAGGTTGACGATCTGCGCCTGGATGGAGACGTCGAGCGCGCTGACCGGCTCATCGCAGACGAGGAAATCCGCGCCCAGCGCGAGCGCGCGCGCGATGCCGATGCGCTGACGCTGGCCGCCGCTGAATTCATGGGGATACCGACTCCAGGCGTCGTGCGGCAATCCGACGCGATCCAGCAGCTCCAACACCCGCGCCCGCCGCTCGGCGCGCGAACCGATGCCGTGGATTTCGAGTCCCTCCCCGACGATCGCGCCCACCGTCATGCGCGGGTTCAGCGAACCGATCGGATCCTGGAAAATCACCTGCATCTTCCCGCGCATCGCGCGCCACTCCGACGGGTTGAGTTTGGACAGGTCCACGCCGTCCACGACGATCCGCCCCGCCGTGGCGGGGATCAGACCCAGAATCGTTCGCCCCACGGTCGTTTTCCCGCAGCCCGACTCGCCCACCAAACCGAGCACCTCGCCGCGGCGCACCTCGAATGAGACATCGTCCACGGCGCGCACATAGCCGCGGATGGCGGAAAACACGCCGCCGCGGACGGGGAACCAAGTTTTGAGATGTTCGACGCGGACGAGCGTCGAGTCAGGCTCGCCGGTTCCCCAGCGCCGCCGCACATCTTCGGCGCGCAGTCGGCGACGGACGGCGGAATAAAAAACGGGAAAGGCCGCGATGGTCAACAAGGTGGCCGGCAACGTCCACAGCAGGCGCGCGGGCGCATAAAGCGCCAGCCGCAACGTCGGCAGGGCTGCGATGGCCGGGGGGCCGATCAGGAACAAAATCGTATGCCAGGCGATAGCGAAGACCGCCCAAAGACCGGCGCGCATCCGTCGGCTTTCGGCGTCGTCATAGATTCGATAGCCGACGTAGCCGGCGAACGAGAACAGCGTGCACAGCAGCAGCCACCGGCGGGGCGGGTGGCCTCGCCGCCGGGCGTCCGTGTAGGCGCGATAGGCCAGCGGTCCCGTGACGGCCGGCCAGAAAAGCCCGACCAGGAAGCTATAGACCACCCACGGTCCGACCGCGACCGGTTCGCCCAGTTTTCGCCGCGCGCGCAACTCGCCCTGCAGCCAGAACGCGATCATGATGTTGAGCAGCCCGTTGGGCACCACGTACCAGAGCAGCGGCTGCAAAACGGATTCCCAGGCGGTCGCCAGCTCGATGACGTTGGCCGGATCTGCGTTCATGCCGTCTCCTTTCCGGCCGTCGCCCCGAAGCGCTCCTCGACCCAATGGCATGCCGCGGTGTGTCCGGGCGCGTATTCCCGCAAAACCGGTATTTCGGCGCGGCAGCGCTCCGTCGCGCGCGGGCAGCGCGGATGGAAAGCGCAGCCGGAGGGCAATCGCGCCGGATTGGGAACATTGCCCGGGATCGGGTCCAACCGCTCCGCGCGCGCGCCGAGCCGCGGGATGCTTTTGAATAGACCGACCGTGTAGGGATGCAACGGGCGGCGAAACAGCTCGATCGTCTCCGCCTGTTCCACAATCAGTCCGGCGTACATCACGGCGACGCGGCGCGCGTTCTGGGCGACCACGCCGAGATCGTGCGTGATCAGCAGGACGGACATGCCGAACTCCTGTTGCAGCTTCCGCAGCAGCGCCAGAATCTGCGCCTGAATCGTCACATCGAGCGCCGTCGTCGGTTCGTCGGCGATCAGCAGACCGGGCCGGCAAGCCAGCGCCATCGCGATCATCGCGCGCTGACGCATACCGCCCGACAACTGGTGCGGATACTCGTCCACCCGTTGCTCCGGGTTCGGAATGCCGACCGCGCGCAGCGTTTCAATGGCGATCGCGCGCGCCTCGCGGCGATCGCGCGTGCGATGCAGACGAACGCCCTCGATGATCTGGTGGCCGATGGTGAATACGGGATTGAGGCTGGACATCGGCTCCTGGAAGATCATGGCGATCTTCTCGCCGCGCACCCGGCGCATTTCCGCCTCCGAAAGCCGGGTCAATTCGATATCGCGATAGCGCATCGTCTCCGCCTCGACATGGCCGGGCGGGTCGGGAATCAGGCGCAGGAGCGAGAGCGCGGTCACGCTCTTGCCGCAGCCGGATTCGCCGACCAGCCCGACCGTCTCGCCGGCGGGGATGTCGAGGTCCACGCCGCGCACCGCCCGCGACTCGCCCTCCTCCAGGTGAAAGGTCGTGCGCAGGCCGCGAATGCGAACAAGAGGTGAATCGGTATTTCCGGTCTCGCTCACGGAGGCGTGAAGGCGCGGAGGATTTGAATCAGACCGTTCCATGGGTTATCCGCGGGTGCCTGATTTCACAAGCTCTTTGCCGAAGTTGAACCGATAGCCTAATTTCGTTTTCATTCGTCTTAACGCTTTCGAATCAAATTCTCCCTTCCGCTGCGCCTCCGTGAGAGATCTTACTCCTTCTTTTTCGCGGCTTGGACGATGGTTCGGGGATCGAAGGCGTCGCGGAGGCCGTCGCCGAGGAACTGGAAGGCGACGACCGCGACGAAAATCAGAAAGCCGGGCGCCAGCAGCCAGGGGTAATAGCGGATGTTCACGATGTTCATCGTCTGTTGCAGCATATTGCCCCAGCTCGCCTCGGGATCCTGGATGCCCAGGCCCAGAAAGCTCAGCCCCGATTCGCCGAGCATTCCGGAGGGAATCGCCAACGTTGCGGTGACGATGGCGTAGCTCAGCGTGCTCGGCAGCACATGGCGAAGAATCACCCGCAGATTCGAGGCGCCGAGCGCGCGCGCCGCGAGCGTGTACTCTCCGCGGCTCACCCCCAGCACCATGCCGCGCACCGTCCGCGCCATGCCCGCCCAGCCGATGAACGAGAGAATAATGACGACGGCGAAATAGATTTGCGTCGAGCTCATCTTCGCGGCGTCGAAGGAGCTGCGCAAGGCCAGCAGCAGATAAAAACCCGGCACCATCATCATCATTTCGCACAACCGCTGGATGACGACATCGGTCGTGCCGGAAAAATAGCCGGAAATACCGCCGAGCAACATGCCGATCGAAAATGAAATGAGCACCGCCACAATGCCGATCGTCAGCGAAACGCGCGATCCGTAGAGCAATCGCGAGAAAATATCCCGGCCGAGGTGGTCGGAGCCGAGCAGATAGAACATCGGCGGATTGCGCTGTCCGGCGCGCGGATCGGCCGTGACGGCGGGCGCTTCCTGTTTCGCCGCCGCCGTATCCGCGGCGACGGGCGGGCGCCACCGGCGATCATCTTCCGTCTCGATGCCGAACAAACGCCAGCGGCTGATCGCCAGCCCGAAGAAAATCGGGCGCGGCTCGCCGCGCCGGACGCCGAAGCGCAGCGGATAGGCCCGCGTGTCCACCTGCTCCGGCGCGATCCGCAACCGCGCGGCGATCAGCGCGGCGTTTTCGGGTTTGCCCTCCACATAATGCTCCTCGAAATTTTCGTCGAGCAGGCGATAGCCGTTGTAAATGTAAGGCCGCGTCCAACGCCCCTCCGGCGTCCGCCAATGCACGATGGTGGGCCAGAAGTAGGCTTTATCTTTCGCGCCCTCGGCATAGTGGTACGGCGCGAGCACATCCGCGAAGAGCATGGCGAGATACAGCAGCGCCAGGATGATCCCGCCGTAGAGACTCAAGCTGTGGCGGCGCAACTTTCGCCAGGCCAGTCCCAGCGGCGTGCGAGCGGGAGCGGAAGGAGAAGACGCCTCAGCCATAGGAAACCCTCGGATCCACGATCGCGAGCAGAATGTCGGAAATCAGGTTCCCGACCACCAGCAGCAACGCCGCAATCAGCGTGTTCGCCATCACCAGGTTCAGGTCGCGGTTCATCACGGCCGGGAGCATCATCTGCCCCACCCCCGGATAATTGAACACCATCTCGACGAAGAGGCTTCCGCCGATCAAGGCCGGCAGAATCGAACCGAAACCGGCGACGAACGGCGTGATCGCATTGCGCAGCGCGTGCTTGTAGATCACCGCGCGCTCGCTCAAGCCCTTGGCGCGCGCGGTGACGATGAACGGCTGGCGCTGCGTCTCCAGCATCGTGCCGCGCATGACCCGCTGCATGCCCGCCATGCCGCCCAGCGCGAGCACCAGCGTGGGGGCGATGGCGTGGCGAAAGAGGTCCACGTATTGCCGCCAGGGCGTCAGACTGTCGAAGTGGATGCTGGTGCGGCCGCTATCGGGCAGATCGGGCAGAAACGACAGCGGACTTCGCGGGTCGGCGGCCTCCTGCAGCAAATAGCGCACCAGCACCGCCAGGAAGAAGGAGGGCAGCGCCATGCCGATGAACGTCAAAAAGCTGAGCATTTTGTCGGTCATCTTGTATTGGCGAACGGCGGCGGCGACCCCCGCGGGCAGCGCGACGATCCACGTGATGAGCATGGAGGCGATCACCAGCAGCACGGTGTTTCGGATGCGGCCCCCCAGTTTATCCAACACCGGGATATTGTCGTGACTGCGGCCGAAATTGGGAATCCAGCCGATCGTCACCGGCGGCGCGTCCACGACCAGTTCCACGCGATACACTATCAAATGCGACGGCCCGTGGGCCGCCCACTCCAGCGCGCGCACGTTTTCAAGGTCCGCGCCGCCGGCGGCGAGATCGCTCAACGGAAACTCCCGCGCCGCGCGCTCCCGCGGCGCGAGGCGGAAGGTGCGCGAGGTCGTGCGCGGCGCGTCCTCGGGGCCGCTGATCACGCGCAAATCATAAGCCGCCGCCGCGTCGCCGGGATTGCCCATTTCGATGCGCAGGGAACGAAACCCCTCCTTCCACACCACCGGTTCCCCCCGCTCGTCGGCGCCGACGGTTTTTCCGCGGGGCGCCCAATCCGTGCGCCGAAGGCGATGTGTGATATGCGGCGAGCCGGGCTGTCCCAGGGCGAACCGCGACTCGGCGGCGGGAAACACGATCGAAAGATAGGGCCGACGCCGCTCCGGCCGGCGGATCGCGTAATGATCGAGCGCCGTCTTGACCGAGCGCACGGCCGCGCGGCCCTCGCCCTCCAGCCGGACATCGAGCGCCGCGAGCGGTTTCTTCCAGACGCCGGCGGCTTGCAGCGCGGGCGCATCGGCGCGAAACACGACGGTCCCCTCTTCCGTCAGCGGACGGCGCGTTTCGAACACGGGCGTATCCTCTCCCTCCGCCCGCAACGTCAGGACCAATACGGGCGGAGATTCCGACGATGCGCGCTCCAGCGCTTCGACTTCGAGCGCGAAGGAGGCCGCCGAGGCGGCGACGGCGGCCATGCGGCGCGCGGCGGTCTCCGTCGCCAGCAGCGGCGCTTCCCGGCGCTCCGGACCCAACTCGATCGGCTCGACGCCGAGATCGAAGGCGGTGTCCGCCGCAAAGGTTTCCGGAAACTGGCGCGGATCGGCGAAGCTCACGAGCGAGCGGCGGGGGCGGCCGATGCGGATATCGAACAGCACGCCGCCGAGCCATTTCATGTAGCGCACGGGCATCGCGTCGTAGAAGCCCGTCTGTTCTTTCACCTGTTCGATGACCTGGAAGCTGATGTTCGGATTGAGAATGAAACGGTCCAGCGCCGTCTGCGGATCGAGGTTGATCACCGCGAAGATCACGAACGTCATCAGGAAGACGAGCGGGATCGAGATCAATAACCGGCGGATGATGTAGGCGCGCATGTGCGAAAATCAGGAAGCGGAGAAAACTCCGAGGGTTGAAAACGACTTTGCGCCCCGTCCGCGCGACATTCCGGGTGGCGTTGGCGATCGAACGATCATGGGGCCGCCAGCGTTTGTTGCAGGGTTCGATCGTACATCATCTCGATATCCACCAGGGAATAAATGGTCGGGTTGAAGTTCTCGAAGCGGTCGTACACGGCGGTGTTGACGGCATCGTTGGTCGTGAAGATCAAGGGGACTTCGCGCGAGACGATGTGCTGAAACTCGGCGGCGAGGCGAAGACGCTCCTCGTAGGACGGGGTGCGTTGCGCCTGGAAGAAAATCTCGTTGATGCGCAGCTCCCAATCGTGCGCCGTGCTGGTATCCGTTTGCTGCGGGTTCCACATGTGCAGGTTGCCGCCGGTCGTCCAGACGTTGCGTCCGCCGTTCATCGGGTCGTCGTAGCCGCCGGTGAGGCCGATAATGATGGCCTCCCAGTTCCACTCGCGCATCAGCTTGCCCACGAGACCGGAAAAGGTCAATTGCACCAGCTCGATGCGGACGCCGATGCGGCGGAAATCCTCGCGCATCAGGCTGACGATCGCGGCATATTCGGGGTTATCGGCGTAGGTATTGATGACGAACTCGACGGGGTTGCCTTCGGCGTCCTCGCGGATGCCGTCGCCATTGCGATCCACAAGGCCCATTTCGTCGAGCAAGGCGCGAGCCCGGTCGAGATCGAAGGGGTAACGGATCACCGGAAATTCAGGGAAACGCTTGTTGTCGCCGGTGTAGTAGCGGGTGTTCGCCTCGCTGACGGGCGAATACTGCAAATAGGCCTGGCCGAAAAAGATCGTGTCGCGGATCGCCTCGCGATCTATCGCGTAAGAGAGCGCCCGCCGGAATCGCGCGTCGCGAAACCAGACGAGCTTGTGCGGCTTCACGTAGGGCTGCCCGTTGCTGTTGGAGCGGGGATTCTGGTTGAGCACGAGGAACCGCGTGCCCGTCGCCGGCCCGCGGCGATGGATCGTATAGCCTTCGACGCGCTGCTGGCGGAACATGTCTTTGAAATCCTTGCCCGCCACGCCGACCAGGTCGAGCCGCCGCTCCTTGAAGGCGTCGCGGGACAGATCGTTTTGGCGGATGATGCTATAGACGATGCGATCGAGATACGGCATAGAATCGCCGAAACGGTTTTTCCCGAAATAGTCCGGGTTTCGCACCAAAACGATGCGCTCGCCGTCGCGATAGGACTGCATTTTGTACATGCCGCAACCGATGACGTCGCGCGGATCGGTGGACTTGTCCCAAAGGCTCGCGAAGCGGCCGTCGTTGACGGCGGGTTCGAGCACATGTTTCGGGTAAATCTCCTGGCCGAGCGTGTCGAAGAAGTACGCCCAGCGGTACGGCAGCGTGTAGCGCACGCGGTAAGCGTCCACCTTCTCGACCTTGACCTCTCGCACGATGACGCGGCCGGTCTGGGGATCGGTGTCCTCGAGCTGCCATGCGAAACGGGCGCTGGTCGGGATGTCGTTGTTGTAGATGATGCGGTTCATCGTGAACACCACATCATCGGCGGTCAGGGGCGCGCCGTCGAACCAGCGAACGTCTTGCCGCAGTGGGATCTCCCAGACCAGCCCCTCCGCGTCCATTTGTTCCGGCATCCCGGCGGCGAGACGGGGTTCGATCTCCCAGGTCACGCGGTTGCGCGTCAACAATCCTTCGTAGAGCCAGCCGAGCAAGGTCGAGGTCACGGCGTCGGTGGACAGGACGGTGTTGAACGTCTGCGGATCGTCGCCCAGATTGAGCCGCAGTTCGCCGCCATGTACGCCGCGGCGGTAGGGGAACGCCAGCGCGGCAGCCTGAATCTTCTCCACGGCCGGCGGCGGCGACGGCTCCGTGGCGGGGATCGTCTCGCGCGACGGCAGGCGAAACACCGCCCCCATCGCGACGAAGCCCGCCAAAATCGCGAGAATGGCCAGAAAATTACGCATATCGGCATCCGCCGTCCCGCCCGGACCAGCGCGTTGCGCGGACTATAGCAGACTCGCCGCAAATGAGGGACAGCGTTTTTTGTCTGTCGGAGGTCGGAGACTGAGGAGGCTCGGCCCACCGGCGGCGCATGCGGCCGATGGCGCGTTCCCAAAGACCCCGCCGGGCCGGCTCCGGTGGTGAATAAGATCGAACGTGGAGACTGACAACGCGGCGGAACATGACTTGGTTCAGGCAAAGGGAATAGAGCCCACCCCCTGCCCTAGCCATTCATCTGACCCCGATCGAGACTGTATCACACTTCGCGAAGTGTGATACAGTGCGGCTTGCGCCGCCATGCGCCTGATTATTCGACATATTCCGATCAGGATCAATATATTACGTTTACAGAAATCGTTCTCTGTCCCTTGGATGAGCGCCGCAAGGTGACGGCGCGGAACGGAGTCCACGCGCTCCGCGGCTCGAGCAAGCTCGAGCCCTACAGACGTTGTCGCGCCGACCTCCGACCTCCGACCTCTGACCCGCGGATTCGTATTCTCTGTCCCCCCGGCAAACATCGGCGCTCGCTGTAGCTCCGGCGCTCCGCCGCCGGAGATTTCTCACCCAAACCTTCCGCCGGAGGACCGGCGGAACTACAGCGCTTCCGCCGAAGCAGCCGCCTCCGCCAAGGCTTCGGCTGGGAGCGGAGTTAGCGCCCTCCGCGGCTCGAGCAAGCTCGAGCCCTACAAACGCTCTCGCGCCGATCTCTGACCCACTTCTTATTCTCTGTCCCTTTGGCAAACTCCGGCGCTCGCTGTAGCTCCGGCGCTCTGCCGCCGGAGCTTTGTTCCCAGATTTTCCGCTGGAGCAGCCGCCTCCGACAAGGCTTCGGTAATCGCTGTAGCTCCGGCGCTC
>CALGXT010000007.1 GCA_937935255.1 uncultured bacterium
CGGCGGCGGCCGCGGCGGTCTGGCCGCGGATCGAACTGCAGGGGGTGATCGTCCGCCGCGACGGCAAACCCTCCACGGCGTTGATCAATGATCGCCGTGTGCGGGTGGGCGAGAGCTTCGAAGGCGTGCGCCTCATTTCAGCCGACGACGAGGAGGCGTTATTCGAATATCGAGGCGAGCGCCGTTCGCTTCGCATTGGCGGCGCTTTCGAGTGAGCGCCGGAGTCCGCATTTGGGGGCTGCGATTACGGCGATTGCGATGAAGCGGAAGTCAATCGGGCTAGGCGGGTCTCGTACTGGGCGGGCCACGTGAGGAAGAAATGACATTCCCGTCCGGCGCGGCGCCGCACCTCTTCGCGCAGCGCGGCGTCCATCGGGTTCAACAGCGCGATCATCGCCGCCGCCCCGATCATATCCAGCGGCACGACGCCCCGGCGGGTCATAAACGCCGGCGGCAATAAACGCCGGCATTCGGGGGTGATGTCGAACGCGGCGGCCGGAAGCATGGGGGTTCGCGTGTCCTTCGCGAGAAACGCGATCAAATCGTCCATCCCGGCGTGCCGCCGGCGGTGCAGCGCGTACAGCGCCGAGATCGTGCCGCCGTCAGGCCGGGCGGCGGCCTCCGTCACATCGTTGGCGACGGCGGCATAGGTTTCCTGATCCAACATCTCCATTTCGTGGAGACGCCAGGCCAGCGATAATTCCGATTCGACGACCGCGATTTCGTCCTCCGGCTCTCCGGCCGAAGCCGGCGCGGCCGGTGATTTTGTCAACGTCTCGATTTGGGATAGGAGGGCGGCGGTCTCCGCATCGTTTCCGCCCAAACGCCGCAGGTCTTCCTTCAGGGCGCCGGCCAACACGATATTCCGTTGTTCCACCAGCAGCCGCGCCAGCCGCAGCACATATTCCCGCGCCCGCGCCAGGTCGCCGACGACCTCGCAGGAACGATATAACGCATCGAGCGCTCCCGCGTCATTGGGCGCGACCTCGAGCACCTGTTCGAACGCCGCGATGGTGGAAAGGGCCTCGGCGACCGCCTTGTCCTCGCTCGGCGCATTCTTCCCGTCGCTCATCGCGATTCCCCGTGTCGGCGCTTCCTCGGGCGGATCACACGCCGGAACGGACGGCCGCCCGGCAGCTGAGCAGCCAGTCGAGTTCCTCCGCGATGTGCGCGGCTTGGCGGAGCGCCGCTCCTTGATCGTTGTCCGCCCGGAGTACGACGATCAAGTGACAGCTCGGCATGAAAACAGTGAACAACGGGGGTTCCGTCGTCGGCAAATGCAAGGCGCAGACCGGCGATCCGGTCAATTGTTTGAGGTAGCGGCGGGTTCGGCGGAAAAGTTTCGGCGCGACGGCCGCGTAGCGGTCGGCCTCGGCGGCTTTTTCCGTCCGCGCCAGCACGAAGCCGTCCTTGCCGGCGATCACGCAGGCCTCGGCGCCCAGGATTTCCACCGTGCGTTCGGCGACGCGGGCCAGACTCGGGCGTTCTTCCCGGGGCAGTCCGAGCAGCTCGTTGAGCTTCGCGTGGCGATCCCCGCGGCGGCGCAGTCCCGGTTCGAGGCCGGTGGCCCGCCGAAAGACCTTGCGGCCGATACCGGGCACGGCCAGCAGCTCGTAAATGCCGCGGTAGGGGCCGAACTGCTGCCGATACGCGAGGATGCGGCGGGCGCGCGAACCTTTCAGACCCGGCACCCTGGCCAGCTCCGCGTAATCCGCCTGGTTGATGTCCACCACCTCCGCGCCCGCATCGGCCACGCGATCCACGCCGTCCCAGCCGTCGGGCGCGGTCAAACGCACTTCGCGGCGAACCAGGGGCCGTTCGACGGCCGGCGCCTTCGGGCGTCCGGGCGCGGCCTCGACCGGCGCGCCTTCGGGCGGCGCCGGCGTCGGGGGAGGCTCGGCCGGTTTGGGCGGCCCGAACAGGTCGCGCATTCGGGCCACCTCCGCCAGCTCTTCGTCCACCGCCGAAGACACCTGAAAGAGATCCGCCGGCAGCGTGCTCACGAGTTCGGCCAGGTTCAACTCGACCATGGCGTCGGCATCCGATTTCACCCATCCGGGCGGCAACGAGAGGGCCAGCTCGTTCAACTTGTACACGACGCGGCCCTTCTGGAGTTGCTGCAGCAGCGGCTTGCGTTCGAGCTCGATCGGCGCATTCGGATAGGCGTTGGTATTCCACAGCGGCCCGCGCAATTCCGGCGGCAAGCCGCTCAGCAGGACGCGCGACGGAATCCGGATAATATCCTCAGATTTCCCCATAACCTCCTGGATCGCGTCGAACATTTCCACCGCTTCCCGCAGGGGGTCGGACGACGCCGCGGCAGGCGCGGGTTTGGCGGCCGCGGCCGGGGGTGTCGGGGCGGGCGCCGGTTTCGCGGGAGTTTCGGCTTTGGCGGCTTCCCGGGAGGAATCGGACGCGCGGCGAAAGAATGTGAACAAGGACATGGCGCTCACCTCATGTTCGGGCGGTTCGAGAAAGCCGGCAATCTTGCCCCCGCACCCGCCCATTATTCCGATAGGGCAATCCCCTCATGCCGCGCCACTATAACGACGGCGGCGGCCGTTCCGCAAGTTTCTTGTTGCGTCGCCGCGGCGCGACTTTACTTGTTGCGCGCTGTTCCTGTAGAATCCCCGGCGCGCCGACGAATTCCGCGGCGCCGAATCGCGATGCTGACGCAGATTCCAGAAAAACACGAAAGTGAAGTGGACGCGGAAAAACGATTGTCGCATTACCGCGAGATTTTGCAGGCTTTATATGACGCCGTGCTGATTTGCGGTCGCGATTGCCGCGTGATCGAGGCCAACGCCCGCGCGGAAAAGCTGCTGCGGCTGAGCGGGTCGAAACTGCAAGGCCGCCCGTTGACGGCGCTGGTGATGAACTTCGATCCGGAAATCATGAAGCGCATCGAGCAGCGACTGGAACGGGGCCGCTTTACGGTGTTGGAGGCCTATTGCGTTCGGGGGGATGAGACCGTGTTTCCGGCCGAGATCGCCATCAGCCGCATCCAACTGACGCCGGCGGGCGAGTTCATTTTTTCGATTCGCAACATCGAATGGCGCAAACGGACCGAAGCGGCGATCCGACGCGAAATGGAGGCCCAGATGGCGCGGGCCCGGTCGGAGGACGATTTCTCCGGCTATCTCAACATCGTTTCGATTACGGATGTGCTGCAGTTGATCGAGGCTTCCCGCAAAAGCGGAACGCTGACGATTGTCGCCGAAAACGGCGAGGAGACGGCGCGCGTGGATGTGTCGGAGGGCCAGGTGATCAAGGCCCGCTGCGGCGAGCTGTCCGGCGAGGCTGCGGTGTATGAGATGGTGCGGCGCGGCGGGGCGGCGTTTTTCTTTCGGCAAGGACAGCCCACGGAACGCGACCCGATCACCCAGTCCACCATGGGATTGCTGCTCGAGGCCAGCCGGCGGGTGGACGAGAGCGCTCAGCCGGGCGGCGACGAAGGATGATCCGATCATCGCGGCACATAGGTCTTGTATTCTGCCGAATTTTCTGTTCAATGGGCGGGGTGGAAGGGGACGGCGCCCCGGCGGCGCCGCCGGGGGGCCCGGAGGGAGAGTTTGACGATGTCGTTCGTGAATTTTGCCTTGCGGGAGGTACAGCTCAAAATCGTGTACTACGGTCCCGGCCTTGGCGGCAAAACGGCCAACCTGCAATATATTCACCAGGCGATCGCCCCCCACGCGCGAGGCACGCTCACGTCGGTGGCGACCTCCAAGGATCGCACGCTGTTCTTCGATTTCATGCCGCTGGTCGCCAACGCCATCGATAATTTCACCACTCGTTTCCAGATGTACACCGTGCCGGGACAGGTCATGTACAACACGACGCGCCGGTTGGTATTGCGCGGGGCCGACGGTGTTGTTTTCGTGGCCGACAGCCAGTGGAACCGCATGGCCGACAATGTCGAGAGCTTCGCGAATCTCGAGGAAAATCTGCGGTTGCAGGGCGACGCCTTGGATCAAATGCCCTACGTCCTGCAATACAACAAACGCGATTTGCCGAACATCGCGCCGCTGAACTACATGGAGTTTTTGCTGAACAATCGGGGCGTGCGCCGGCCGAGCTTCAGCGGGGTGGCGACGCAGGGCACGGGCGTTTTTGAGACGCTCAACATGATTGCCCGGCTGGTATTGAACCGCTTCGTGAAAACACACGCGCGGCGGGAAGCGAAAGAAGGCGATTTGGTGTTGGTTTAGGCCTCGCAGAATGGGAAACGGCAAGGAAGGAGCGATCGAATATGGCGTTCGCTTTGACGGAAAAGGATGTGATGCACATCCGGCGCATCTTGTTGGATTTGCTGAGCCGCTCGGAGTCCGACGGCTGCGTGGTGTGCGATTCCGGCGGCTACGTGCTGGCGCAGGAAGGCCGGGGCGCGACCGATCCGCTGTTGCTATCCGCGCTGG
>CALGXT010000008.1 GCA_937935255.1 uncultured bacterium
TGGCGGAGGTTGTTGATGCACGCGCTGATGCGCGCCCGCGTGCGCGCCCGCGTGAACGACGGGATCGCGATCGCCGCCAACAGACCGATGATCAGCACCACGATCATGATTTCCACGAGCGTGAAGCCGAGCTTTTTATTGTGTTTTTTCATTTATTTTTTCCTTTTGTGTTTGTCCTTTTTCAGCGCCGGCCGCTCGCCACCCACTCACCGATCGAATCGTCGTCCGCACCCGCGGACCCGCCGGCAAATTTCCTATCGCGCTTCGCAATCCATTCTCAAACCTTCTAAAACCGCGGTCCCATGGCCGCTCTTGACCCTCCTACTGAAATCATATTGGGGAGGGTATCTTTGTCAAATACGAAATTCAAAAAAGTGAAAACGGCAACTCACTCTTCCGCGTCGGGCAACTTGCGGTACAACGTGGCCAGGCTGATCCGCAGCGCCTGGGCGGCTTTCGCCTTGTCGCCGCCCATTTTTTCGATGACCATCCGGACGTATTCCTTTTCCCGTTCGCGGAGGAAGGCTTTCAACGACCGTCCCCGGCTGCTCTCGATTTCGGCCGGCGGCGTCGGATATTTGGCGGCGCGCTCCATGATGCCGGAGGGCAGGTCTTCGGGCCGCAATCGCTCCTCCCGGCAAAAGGCGAGGGCATGGCGAATCGCGTTTTCCAGCTCGCGCACATTGCCGGGCCAGTCATAATTGACGAGGATTCGCTGCACTTCGGAGTCCAGCGCGGGCAGAGGGCCCTGCGGCCGCTCCCGACGCAAGAACAAGGAAACCAGGGGCAATATATCTTCGCGGCGCTCCCGCAAGGGGGCGACAAAAATCGGAATAACACTGATGCGATAAAACAGGTCTTCGCGAAACGCTTTCCGATCGATCGCGGCCGTCAACGGTTCATGGGTTGACGCCACGATGCGGGCATCCGCCGCGGCGCCGGCGGCGCCCGCCAGGCGGATCGCCGAGCTTTGAAACGCCTGCAGCAGCCGGGACTGAAGCGTCAGCGGCAAGGCGCCGATTTCCTGCAGATACAGCGTTCCGCCGCGGGCCGCCTCGATCTGCCCCCCGGGGCGACGCGGGGCGACCGGACCGCCCCCCGGGCCGCCGAACAGCTCCGACTCCAGCAAGGGCTCCGGCAGGGCGCCGCAGTTGACGCTCATAAACGGCTTCTCGCGCCGCGGGCTGTGGGCGTGAAGGGCTTTCGCGAGGGTCTCTTTGCCGACGCCGCTTTCGCCGATGAGCAATACCGGCGCGTCGGTCGGCGCGACGCGCTGGACGATTTCACAGGCCTTGCGCATGTTCGGGCTGTTGGCGACCACGTTTTCCAGCGTGTAACGCGCCTGCAACTGGGCCTTCAAACCGAGATTTTCCAGGAGCATCTGGCGATATTCCAAGGCCCGCTGCACCGTCAACAAAAGTTCATCCACCTTGAAGGGCTTGGTGATGTAATCGAAGGCCCCGCCCTTCATCGCCGCCATGGCGGTCTTGACGGAGCCGAACCCCGTCAACAGAATCGCCGGGGTTTCCGGATGGGCCGCGCGCAATTCGTCGAGGAGCTGCAGCCCGCTGACGGGTTCCATCTTGATGTCGGTCAACATCAAATCGAAGGATTCGTCGCGCACCAACCGACGCGCTTCCTCTCCACCCGAGGAGGAAACGGTTTCATAGCCTTGCTTGCGCAACAGCGTGGAAAGAACATTCAGAATGGACGCCTCGTCGTCCACCAACAAAATGCGGGCCATAGCATTTGAACCTTTCCCATCTGTCGAGGATGCCTGCAATTCAAGGATTTGGCGCAATAGCGATCATACACTTCGACGGCGGGAAAGCAACCGTCATTTCGGCGATGGGGCGCCGTTGGAACGCCGCGGCTCCCCGGCCGCCTCAGAAATTCAGGATGTCGGTCATGCGGAAGATCGGCATGAACATGCCGAGCACGACGAATCCGACGACGACGCCGAGGAAGACCATCAGAATCGGCTCGATAATGGAGGTGAGGCCGGCGAGCGCGCTTTCGACCTCGTCCTCGTAAAATTCGGCGACCTTTTGGAGCATCTCGTCCATTTTTCCGGTCTTTTCGCCGGCCGCCAGCATGTAAACGAGCATCCGGGGAAAGACGCGATGCTTCTGCAGCTCGGCGGACAGCATATCGCCGCCCTCGACGGACTGTCGGGCCCGCAAAAGGATATTCCCGATGACCCTGTTGCCGACCGCGACCGAAACGATCAGAAGGGATTCGAGAATCGGCACGCCGCTGTGGATGAGCTGGGCGAAGGTGGAGGCGAAGCGGGCCAGACAGATTTTCTTGGCCAGTTCGCCGATCAGCGGCAGGCGCAACACGAATCCGTCCCACATCCGGCGGCCGGACTCGCTCTTTTTCCATTTGACAAACAGCACCGCCAGCAGGATGACCGCCCCCAGCACGATCAGGAAATAATTCCGCAGGAGATTGCTGAGCTGGATGAGCAGCAGCGTGGGGCCCGGCAACCGGCCCTCGAAATCCTCATAGATGTCCTTGAAGACGGGGATGAGCCAAATGATCATGGCCGTGGCGATCGAGATCGCCAGCGTGAGCACCACCGCGGGGTAGGCCATCGCCGACCGGATCTTGCGGCGCAATCGGATGGCCGTCTCCAGGTGTTTGGCGAGCCGCGCCGCGATTTCCGCCAGGATGCCGCCCGCCTCGCCCGCGCGCATCATGCTGACATATAATTCGTCGAAAATACTGGGGTATTCCGCCAGGGCGGCCGAAAAATCCATGCCCGCCTCGATCCGGTTGCGCAGCCCCAGGATGACTTTGCTGAACACCTTGTTGGAGGTTTGCTCCTCCATCGCCGCCAGGGCTTGCACGAGCGGGATGCCGGAATCCAGCATCGCGGCGAGCATGCGGGTGAAGATCGGCAATTCCTTGTTTCGGATGCGGGGCGCGCCGGGGAGCGTCCGGCCCTTCCGCGCGGCGATCGGCGGGGGTTGGGCGACGGGGGCGCGCGTCGGCATTCCCGGCGCGCCCGGGTTTTCGCGATTGGGCCAATAGTACGCCATAATTCCGCTCCGACGTTCGCCGGCCGATTCATTCGCCGCTGGTGACCCGCAAGATCTCCTCCAAGGTCGTCACGCCTTCGCGGACCTTCTTCAGGCCGACATCGCGCAACGTTTCCATGCCGCCGCGGACGGCAATCTGACGCAGTTTGTTCGCATCCGGATCTTTGAGCATTTGAGCGCGAATCTCGTCATTGATCAACAGAATCTCCATCAAGGCCCCGCGCCCTTTGTAGCCGAGGTTGTTGCATTTCGCGCAGCCCCGCGCCCGATATACGGTTGCGCCCTCCAGGAGGGCGGGATCTATACGATTCATCCGCATTATTTCCACCGGCAGCGCCATCGGCTCGCGGCAGAACGGGCACACTTTGCGATAGAGGCGCTGCGCCTGGGTCATCAACAGCGACGACACCAGCAAAAAGGGCTCGATGCCCATGTTCACCATGCGGGCGACGGCGCCCGCGGCGTCGTTGGTGTGCAGCGTGCTCATCACCAGGTGGCCGGTGAGGGCGGCCTGCACGGCGATCGTGGCGGTCTCCGCGTCGCGGATTTCGCCGACCAGCACGATATCGGGGTCCTGGCGAAGAATGGAACGCAATCCGTTGGCGAAGGTCAACCCCACTTCGGCGCGGGTCTGCACCTGGTTGATGCCGGCCAGTTGATATTCCACCGGGTCCTCGACGGTGATGATGTTGACGTCGCTTTGGTTGAGTTCCTGAAGGCAGGAATACAAGGTCGTCGTTTTGCCGCTGCCGGTGGGGCCGGTGACGAGGATCATCCCGTAGGGCTGGGAGATCGCGTAGCGAAACTTCTCCAGCGCCGCGGGATCAAGGCCGAGCGCCTCCAGGTTGGGGGCCAGCGACGTTTTGTCGAGAATCCGCATGACGACCTTTTCGCCGTGCACCGTCGGGAGGACGCTGACGCGCACGTCGGCCTCCTTGCCGAACGCCTTGATCTTGAACCGGCCGTCCTGTGGAATTCGCCGCTCGGCGATATCGAGGTTGGAGAGAATCTTGATGCGCGAACAGATCGCCGGCTGCATGCGCTTGGGGGGGCTGGGGTGTTCGTAGAGCAGGCCGTCAATCCGGTACCGCAGTCGCATCCCCTTTTCCATCGGCTCGATGTGGATATCGCTGGCGCCCCGGCGCAAGGCTTCGGTCATGATCGAGTTGACGACCCGAATGACCGGCGCTTCCTCGGCGATTTCCTTGATCTGGCCGACGCTGATGTCTTCCTCGTTTTCCGACCCGACCTCCAGCTCAGTCTCCTGTACGTCGCGCAGCACATCTTCCAGACCGCTGTCGGCCGCGGATTTGTCCTCGCGTTCCAGCGCCTCGGCCACCTCGCGCGGCGGCGCGGCCACCGGCAGAATATCGAGTCCCGTCATCGTGTGCAGGGCTTCGATGGCGGCGAGATTGAACGGATCGGCCAGCGCGACGGTGAGGACATTGCCGGCGCGGGACAGCGGCGCCGCCTGATACAAGCCGCGCCATTGGGCCGGCACGAGCGCCAGGACTTCGGCCGTCGGAGTGAAATGGGCGAGGGTGACCGCCGGCAGCTCCAGATATTCCGCCATCGCGAGGACCATTTCCTCGGCGGAAACGAAGCGGTCGCGGACGAGCGTATCTTCCAATCGCCCCTTGGCGGCGGCGGCGGCTTCTTGCGCCGCGCGAAGCTTCTCCGCCGTCAAAGCGCCGCGCCGCAGCAAAACGTCGGCGAACGTCTGCGCTTGCAGCATGGCCTTACCGCGTCGGCCTAGGCGCCGCGCCGAAGAGATCGCCGCTCTCCGTCAACACAAAGGCCCGTTCGGGATGCTCGGCGGCGGCGCCGGCGGCGGTGACTTCATCGAATAGAATTCGCATCTCCGCGGCGGCGGGACCCGCGTAGAGCCGAACCAGACCCACATTGGCGGTGTTGGAAAAAATGATCACCAGCAACACCTCCGGATTGACGGCGCGGATGAAAATACTGCGCCGCTCCCCCTGGTGGAACACCGCGCTGAACTCGTCTTCGCCCAAAATACGCGCCAGTTCGCGG
>CALGXT010000009.1 GCA_937935255.1 uncultured bacterium
CCTTTCGTAGTTGCCTTCATTCGCGTTCATCCCTGGTCAACGCTTTTTTCGTCGAACCCCGTATTCTTCTTCTGCCGCTAACTTCGTCTTACCGCCGTATTACACGGCAAACTTCGTATTCTCTGTCCCCGTTTTTTTCTCCGGCGCGGCGGGCCGCCGCGCCGGGGCCATGGGGTGGTTCGCGGCGGCGAAGGGACTCGCCGCCCTACCGCGGGTCGGGAGGTCGGCAGTCGGAGCGCGGAGGTTCCAAGCGCGCAAGGGGACAGAGAATACGAAGTTCACCTTCGGACGGCCTAGGCGCGTGTATCACACTTCGCGAAGTGTGGTACAGTCGGACCGGCGCAAATCTCGACCGGCGCAAATCTCTGACCCTCGTCCCGCGAAGTCCGAGATCCGAGCGTCGCACAAATATGGGGACAGAGAATACGCCGTTTACGCATTAGGCATTAGGCAAGACCTGCGCCCCAGAGACCTGCCCCCCCCCCGACAGCCCGGCGGCGGACTGTATCACACTTCGCGAAGTGTGATACACTCGCAACGCCGTGAAAAACGGCATGGAGATCGGCGATCGAACGCAAAAAAATGCCGCCGCCGGCGGGCATCGGCGGCGCCCTCCGGCGTCGGACGCTCGATCAGGCGGCCAGCGGCACGGGGCAATCCAGCGCCGCCGCGACGGCGCGAAAGAGGTCCGCCTCCTTCGGCTCGACGCTGCCGTCGTGGGACAGACATTCGAGCATCGCCTCCAGCAACCAGCGTTGACCCGACGGCGCCAGCCGTTCCAGACGGCGCAGCGCCGCGTCAATCCGATCCACGCCGCAGTTTTCCGGCGAAAGGAACACCAAGCGAAGACCGCGCGGGGCTCGCGCGGCGGCGCGCTCGAAAGCGCGCGCCGCCTCCGCCGCCTCGGTCTGACCCGCGTGCGCCATGGCCGAAAGCAAACAGGAAATTTCCGCGCCGAACGCGGAAAGCGGCGCGGCCCGCAACCCCGCGCCCGCGCCGGATTCGCGCGCGCGCCGCAACATCCGCGTCGCCGCATACTCGAACAGCGTGATCGAATCGTCCGCGCGAATCAACGCATCCGCGTCTTTCATCAACCCCTCGAATTCCGGCGCGCTCAGCGCCTTCAGCGCCGGCAGCGCGAGATCGAGCGCGGCGAGCCGAAAACCGTCGGGAACCCGGTCGAGCGCGAGGCCCAGCCGTCGAACGCCTTCGGCGAAATCGGCGCCGGAGGCCTGTCGGAGCCGTTCCAGTTGAAGCTCGCGCAGTTTCGGGCGCTCGCGATCGAGCAGCAGCGCGCACGCGAGCGCCTGCGCGCCCGCGGGATCGCGCGCGGCTTCGCGCACTTCGCCGGGCAGCGATTCCAGGAATGCGCGGACGGCCTCGAGATGCGCCTGCCACGGTGCGCC
Source organism: uncultured bacterium (assembly GCA_937935255.1). Lineage (GTDB taxonomy): Bacteria > Verrucomicrobiota > Kiritimatiellia > PWTM01 > PWTM01 > CALGXT01. Next base: position 1,407 of record CALGXT010000009.1, read on the forward strand.
GACCGAATTCATCAGGTCCCGCGCTGCTCGCGAGGTCGGCGGCGGCGAGCTCGCGGGGCGGGGCGTCTCCGACGGCGAAGGCGCGCCCGCCAGCCCCGCGATCGGCGCGGCGGCGAGGGGCGCCGGCGCCGACGATCCCGCGGCGTTGGGCTGCGCGGAAAACGTGGCGTCCAGGCGGCGGATGCGCTCCGCGATCGGCGGGTGCGTCGCGAATAGATTGAATATCCCGCCGCGCAGGGCATTCGCGAAGAACAGATGGCTGGCCGCCTCCGCGCCGTTGCGTTCGACGCGCGATCCGGCGACGCCGGCGATTTTCTTAAGCGCGCCGGCCAGCCCCAGCGGATTGCGCGTGAACTGCACCGCCGCCGCGTCGGCCAGAAATTCCCGCTGGCGCGAGACGGCGGCCTGGATCAGGCGTCCAAAGAAAACGCCGACGGAACCGATCACCAGGAGCGCCAGGCCGATCAACAACAAAACGGCGCCGGATTTATCCCCGTCTTTGGAGCGACGGCGCCGCCCGCCGGAAAGGCTCGCCGCGCGCAGCAGCGCCTGGCCGATCAGCGCAATCAACAGCAAACCGTGCAGCACGCCGATCAGCCGGATATTCAGCCGCATGTCGCCGTTGAATATGTGGCTGAACTCGTGCGCGACCACGCCCTGCAATTCATCCCGCGTCAAACGGCGCAGCGCACCCTCCGTCACGCAGACGACGGCGGCGTCCGGACGATAGCCCGCCGCGAAGGCATTGATGCCCGATTCGCCGTACATGACGTAGGCCGGCGGCGGGGAAATGCCCGAGGCCAACGCCATTTCCTCCACGATATTGAGGTATTTCCGCTCATCCGGATCGTTCGATTGCGGCGAAACCCGGCGCGCGCCGAGCATCCGGGCCACGCGGTCGCCCCCGCCGGCGAGCTCGGCGATCTTATAGAGCGAGCCGACGCCGACGATTGCGAGGATGGCGAAGCCGACCGTCGCGAAAAGCGAGGGGTCCCACCATTCGCGCGTGTCAGGCCTGCTATCCGCGCTCAAGGACGGCAGCAGCAACACGAAAACCGCATAGACCGCAAACACGGTCAACGCGACCGCGGCGAAGAATAAAACGATCAACAGCCCCGTGCGCCGCCGGGCGCTGTCCTGCTGGGCGAAGAAATCCATGCGGGCCGGCCCGCGATCAGGTGAAGGAAACCTTCGGCGCGGCGCGTTGCGCGGGGCTTTCGATCTCGAAGAGCTGCGCGGCGGTGAATCCGAACATATTGGCCACGATCACGGTCGGGAAGACCTCGCGCGCCGTGTTATAGGCCATGACGGCGTCGTTGAACGCCTGGCGGGCGAAGGCCACGCGGTTCTCGGTCGAGGTCAGTTCCTCGGAAAGCTGCCGCATGTTCTGGTCGGCCTTGAGATTGGGATAGGCCTCCATGACGGCGAAGAGCCGGCCCAGCACGCCGGTCAGCGCGCCCTCGGCGCCGGCGAGGCCGCGCATGGCGGCGGCGTCCGCCGGATTCGCCGCGGCGGCTTTCTGAGCGGCGACCGCCTGATTGCGGGCGGCGATGACGGCCTCGAGCGTTTCCCGCTCGTGCTTCATGTAGGCCTTCGCCGTCTCGACCAGGTTCGGAATCAGATCGTGGCGGCGCTGCAACTGCACGTCAATCTGCGCGAACGCGTTCTTGAATCGGTTCCGCAGCGCGACCAGCCGATTGTAGCCGCCGACGAAAAACGCGACGAGCAACACGACAACGACCAAAAGGACAACGACCGCGATCATGGTTCAATCCTCCCAACGCATCCCATTGCGTTGTGCATCGGACACTCTACGGCGGCCCCCCGCCTTTGCAAGCGTGAAAGGCGAGGGAAATGGACAGCGCCATGGCAGACGGAAACCGCGTCGGCAACCAGGCCGACCGGCCTGAATCCGTCTTGCAATCGGCATCGCGATCGGGGGATGGCTTGCGCGCCCGCGGGCCGTGCGGCGCGGGAAACGCCGAACGGCGGTTTTCACCAATCAATGTCCGCCCCGACACTTGGTATGCGGGTGTCCGCCGCCGATTCTCGGGCGAATTTCGATGTTTCCCTCCTCACGGGAATACGCAAACTTGTGTCCGATCGGACATATCTAATTCGTATTATGGCGCCGGGAGAAAACCGAAGCGTCACCGCCAGTCATGAAGACATTGGCAGGGAGCGAGGGGATGTTCAGGGGACGGCAAAATGGCGGAAGAAAGCGCCGCCGGCGTCGGCGTCACCCTCTCGGCATGCGTCGCGCCGGTCCGTCGTATGGAGGTCGTACCGGCCGAAGGGGCCGTTCTTCTATGCCCGGATCAGCGCCAGCGCCTCGTCGCGGCGGCGCTCCATCTCCTCGCGCGTCTTCGCCTCGAGGTTCAGCCGCACGAGCGGCTCGGTGTTGGAGCGGCGGACGTTGAGCCACCACGTGTCGAATTCCACGCTCAAGCCGTCGAGTTCGAATATGCGACCGCCGGCGTAGTGGCGGCGAATGCGCTCGAGCGCGGCGGCGGGGTCGGCGACCGTGGAGTTGATCTCGCCGCTGGCGAAGTAGCGGCGCAGCGGTCGGATCAGTTCGGAGAGCGGCTTCCCGGCGCGGCTGACGAGGTTGGCCACTTGCAGCACGGCCAGCGAGGAGCTTTCAGTGTAGTAGTTGTCGCGGAAATAATAGTGGCCGGAGAGTTCGCCGGCGAACACGGCGTCGTGTTCCCGCATCTGCTGCTTGATGAAGGCGTGGCCGACCCGCGACATCATGGGCTTGCCGCCGGCCTCCAGAATGGCCTCTTTCACAGCCCAACTGCTGCGCAGGTCATAGAAAATCACCGCGCCGGGATAACGCGCCAAGAGCGAGCGGGCGATCAAGGCCGTAATCATATCCATCGGCACGATTTCGCCCTTCTCGTCCACGAAGCCGGCGCGATCGGCGTCGCCGTCATAGGCGACGCCGAAATCATACCGGCCCGCGCGCACCTTCTCGCGCAGCGCGTCGAGCGTGTCGGCCTTCAGCGGGTTGGCCTCGTGGTTCGGGAACGTACCGTCGAGCGTGTCGAAAAGGCCGTCGGTCTCGACGACGCCTTCGAGGGCGCGGTGCTCGACGATGCCCATTGCGTTGGCGAAGTCCACCGCGAGGCGCAGCGGACGCTTCACCTCGCTGAACGAGCGAATATGGGCCCCGTAATCCTCGATGGCGTGTTCGCGCCGCACCCGGCCCGCGTGGGCGGCCGCCGGCGCGAACGCTTTTTCCTTCACAATGCGCTCAATATCGGCGATGCCCGTCGCGCCGCTGATCGGGACGGCGTTGGCGCGGCAGAGCTTGAACCCGTTCCATTCGCCGGGGTTGTGCGAGGCCGTGATCATCACGCCGGCGTCGGCGCCGAGCCGCCCGTTCGCGAAATAGCTGATCGGCGTGCTGCAAACGCCGATATCCAGCACGTCCGCGCCCTGAAGGGTGATGCCGCGCGTGAGGGCCTCGAAAAGCGGCTGGGAATGCGGGCGCATGTCGCGGCCCACCACCACGCGTTTACAGCTGAGAAAGGTCGCGAACGCTCGTCCGATTTGAAAGGCGAGATCGTCCGTCAGCGTCTCTCCGTACACGCCGCGAATGTCGTACGCTTTGAAGATACCGGCCATGATGCGCTCCTTTCCGAATCCTCCGTAGATGCGAGTTTCAACTAAGCGGATGGGTCTTCGGCGACAGCCAGTTGCAGAACCAGCCGGCAGCCGTCGAGGAATTCCGGAATGTTGACATGCTCGTCCGTGCTGTGCGGGTTGTGCTGCCCGGCGCCCAGGGTGATCGTGGGGACGCCCGCGTCGTTGAGCGGGTTCGCGTCGAGTCCGCCATCCATGATTTCCGCGCGCGGCCGCAGCCCGACGGCTCGCGCCTGCGCGAGGGCGAAGCGGACCGCCGGATGCGAATCGGGCAGCCGGAAAGAGGCGTAATCCGAACGGACCTCCAGCTCGACGCGCCCGCGCTGCCCTTCGCGGTTGCGGACGCTGCGCGCCGCCCGCTCGAAGGCTTCGCGCCATTCCCGCGTGATCACCCGCAGGAAGCTCGGATCGTGGCTTCGGCATTCGCCGCGGACTTCGACGTGATGGGTGACCTGGTTGGTCGCCTCGCCGCCGTGAATGATCCCCGCGTTCGCCGTGCCGCGCCGCGCGCCCTTGCGAATCGCGCCGAAATAACCCCGCGCCGCGACGCGTTCGATCGCGCGCGCCGCGATGAGCACGGCCGAGACGCCCCGCTCCGGATGCACGCCGGCATGGGACGAGATGCCGTGAATATGGGCCGTCCACTTGACCGCGCCGATCGCGCCGACGACGAGGCGGGCGGGATCGCCGGAGTCAATATTGAACGCCATCGCCGGATGCCCCACATCCGAGAGCCTCAGATGTTTCGCGCCGTACAAGCCGATTTCCTCGCAGATCGTGAATAGAATCGTCAGCGGCGGGTGCGGCCATTTTTCGCGCAACAGCGTCTCGACCAGCGTCACCAGCGCGGCGACGGCGACGCGGTTGTCGGCGCCGAGCGCCGTCGTTTTGGAGGCGGGGCGGATGAAATTGCCGCGGCGAACGGGCCGGGCGCCTCGGCAGAGCGGAACGGTGTCCATATGGCCGAGAAACATCCGCCGGGGGCCGGGCCGCGTTCCCGGCCAGCGGACGATCAGGTTGCCGGTTTCGAAGTCGGAGGCGGGCCGCCCCAACGCCTTCGCGATGCGCGCGTTCGCGGCGTCCGTGCGAATCCACGCCGCCGGAACGCCGGCGGCCTGCAGCTTCGCGCGGATGGCTTCCACGATCGCGCCTTCATGCCCGCTCAGCCCCTCGATGGCGAGCAGGTCTATCAGGTTCTGCAACGCGCGCGATTCGTCGAGGACGATTTTCATGTTCAGCGAATCAGCAGGTCGTTCGGGCCGCCCGGCGCGGCGCCGGGCCGTCCGAGTCCGCCGAGGCCCGCGCCGGGCACGACGATCTGGCGCGACTGCTCGAGCTGGTGGCGTTCGATCTGTTCCGCGATTCGGCGCATGGCGGTCTCGATGGCGGCGGGGAACTTGTCGGCGGCCTCTTTGAGATTGGCGGCCTCGATGGGAACCTCGAGGGGCAAAGGCCCCGCTCTTGTCATCAATTGCGTCTGGCCGATGAAACGCAAGGGGCGCGTCGGATCGAGCGAGCCGTCGGGTTTGACCGGCGTCAGCCGGCGCAGCGAGCCGACCTCCAGATCCGTGAACGTCTCCTCCAGATAGAGGTTGTCCACGTTCATCCGCAAATCGTCGTCCAACCGGTCTTTTTCGGGACTCATGGTCTTTTGTTCCTCTCGCGCGAAATGCGCGGCGAAAGATTATCCACAAGCGGGCGTCGGCGGTCGAGCGGGAATTGCGGAGTACAGTGTCGGCGCAAGACCAAACGTCCTCAGGGCGCGCGACTGACCGGGCGCCCCTCATGCGTATCGGCGCGTACGCAAATTGATGTCCGATCGGACAGCGATTTGAGACTGATGCCCGCGACAAGGTCTTTAGCGACTCGACCTTTGCGGCTCGAACCCTTCCCTTTGCGGTCGGAGCCCTACAGCGAGGGGCGTGGGGCCGCCGCGGGTCGGAGACCTCGCCGCCGCCCGAAGAGCGAGGGCCGTCGGTGACCGCAATGACGCACAAGCGCAGGTACGAACGATAGTGAGAGGGCTCATCGCCGTCGCTTCTTCGGGCGCTGCCGCGCGAACGGCTCTTGCCCGTCCTACAGCGCCTGGTAAAGCACGGCGCCGACGAAGCCGAGCCCATACGCGAAAACGATGAAGAAGACGAGCGGCGCGCGGCGCGGCGCGGCCGGTCGCAGCGTCCAGAGCGCGACGGCCGCCGCGAGGGTGGCCAGACCGACGGCCATATCGAGCCGCGTTTTTTCGAACGCCAGGTTGGCGAAGATAGTGACGGCCAGCAGCAGCGCGAGCGCGGCGACGCCCGCCATCGCGGCGCGCGATTCGGGCGCGTTCCGCGGCCGCCGCAATTGCGCCCAGACCAGCAGGACGCTCGTTCCGCAGAAGCCCGCGAAGAACGTCAGATGCGAAAGGGTGTCGTCGAGAAAGACCACGCTTTCCCGCGCCGCGCCGCCGAGACCCGCCGAGGGCCGCGAAAGCGTGTTGGTCGGCTCGTGGATGCCCATGCTGACTGCCAGTACGACGATCAGCGTCAAGAGCGTATATTCCGCGCCGCGCCCCATCCGCGCGCGGCGTCCCAGATGCCAGAGCGCCGCCGCGAGCGCCGGCGTCAGCAGGAACATCGCCAAAATGTCGCGCCAGCGAATAAACGCGTAACCCAGGAAGGGCCGATCGCTCCACGGGCCCAGCCGATTCACGCCCGCCAGCGCCAGCCCCAGCGCCAGCCCAGCGATCGGTCCGAGGAAGGACCGCTCTGCGGGTTCCTCCTTCGGCGAAGTGTGCCGTCCGGCTTCCATCGAACGCCAAGATACACGGCGCGCGAACGGGCGCAATCCCGGAGTTGACGCGCGGGCGGCGGGGGAGTATTCTTTCCGCTCATTTTTCGCGACGGACTGAAATCGCCGATCGTACTTTCGGCGTCGCGTCCGCGCGATTCAACACAGAGGAAAGGTAGCACCATGGCCATCAAGGTTGGCATCAACGGATTCGGACGCATCGGGCGGCTGGTCTTTCGGGCCGCGATGGAGCGCCAGGACATCGAAATCGTCGGCATCAACGACCTTTTCGATTCCAAGCAGCTCGCGTACATGCTGAAGTTTGACACCATTCATGGCAAGTTCGACGGAACGGTCGAGGCCGCGGAGGGCGCACTGATCGTCAACGGCAGGAAAATTCGCCTCACCGCGGAGAAGGACCCCGCGAACCTGAAGTGGGGCGAGGTCGGCGCGGAATACATTTGCGAGTCCACCGGCTTCTTCCTCGAAAAGGAAAAGGCCCAGGGGCACATCAAGGCCGGCGCGAAGCGCGTGGTCATGTCGGCGCCCTCCAAGGACGACACCCCGATGTTTGTGATGGGCGTCAATCACAAGACCTACAAGGGCGAAGCCTTCGTCTCGAACGCCTCCTGCACGACGAACTGCCTCGCGCCCGTGGCGAAGGTGTTGCACGATCACTGGGGCATCGCCGAGGGGTTGATGACGACGGTGCACGCGACCACGGCCACGCAGAAGACCGTGGACGGCCCCGGCGGCAAGAAGGACTTCCGCGGCGGGCGCGCGGCGGCGGGCAACATCATCCCGTCCTCCACCGGCGCGGCGAAGGCCGTCGGCAAGGTCATTCCCGCCCTGAACGGCAAGCTCACCGGCATGGCCTTCCGCATTCCCACGCTCAACGTTTCGGTGGTGGACCTGACCTGCCGGCTGGAGAAGCCCGCGGGCGCGGACGCCAAGAGCGCCTACGCGGCCATTTGCGCGGCTATGAAGCAGGCCGCCGAGGGCGAACTCAAAGGCATTCTCGGCTACACCGAGGAGGAGGTCGTTTCCTCCGATTTCAATCACGACGCGCGGACCTCCATCTTCGACGCCGGCGCGGGCATCATGCTCAGCCCGACCTTCGTCAAGGTCGTGTCGTGGTACGACAACGAGTGGGGCTACTCGAACAAGCTGCTCGACCTCATCGCCCACATGGACACGGTGAAGTAAGCGGTTCCGAAGGGCAGTGTCGCGGCGGGGTCTTCGGGCCCCGCCGCTTTTTTTCGCCGCGCGTTCCGTGTCCAATTCGGCGCTCAAAAGCGAATAAGCGATAGTGTCGGCGCGACAAAAAATACTGGCGGTGCAGGCGGCGGGGCTCGGCTGGGAACTGCTGTCCCGCGCCGGCCGCGCCGAAATCGCCGGTCTGCGCTTCCAGCCCGCCGCCGCGGCGTTTCCCGCGCTGACGTGCCCGGCGCAGGCGGCTTTTCGCTGCGCCGCGTCCGCGCCGGAGCATGGGATGCCGGCCAACGGTTTTCTGGATCGGCGGCTGCGGCGCGTCTTTTTTTGGGAGCAATCGGCGGCCCTGGTCAACGGCCCGCGCTTTTGGGAGCGGTTTCGCGCCGCCGGCGGGACCGTCGCGATGCTCTTCTGGCAGCAGAGTTTGGGCGAAGCGGTGGACTTCGTGCTCTCGCCGCGCCCGATCCACCGGCACGGCGGCGGGATGATACAGGATTGCTACAGCCGCCCCCAAAATTTGTATGCTCAGCTCACGCGGCGCATCGGGCGCCCCTTCGATTTGATGCGCTATTGGGGGCCGCTGGCCGGTCGCCGTTCGAGCGAGTGGATCGCCGCGGCGACGATCGAGACGATGCGCGCGGCCGCGCCCGATCTGCTGCTGACCTATTTGCCGCACCTCGATTACGACCTGCAACGTTTCGGCCCCAACGGGCCGGAAGCGCGCCGCGCGCTGGACGCGTTGGCCGGGTGGCTGGAGCGACTGCGCGCGGCGGCGCGGGACCTGAAATACGAGTTGCTCGTCTTCGGCGATTACGCACTGGCGGAAGTTCGGGAGGGCCCCGTGTTTCCGAATCGGATTCTGCGCGAAGCCGGGCTGCTCGACGTCCGCCAGGTGCGCGGGCGCGCCTACGCGGACTTGTTCGGCAGCGCGGCCTTCGCCGTGGCGGATCATGAATGGGCGCTCGTCTATGCGCGCGACGACGCGGCCGCCGCCCGCGCGCGCTCGGCGTTGAGCGCGGCGCCGGGCGTGGCGGAGATCGTCGAGCCGGAGCGCTTCGCGGCCGCCGCCAATCCGGCGCGGGCGGCGGATTTCGCGCTGCTGGCGGCGGAGGGGCGCTGGTTCGCCTATCCGTGGTGGAGCGCCGAGGCGGAAGCGCCGGATTATGCGAGCCATGTGGATATCCACAACAAGCCCGGCTATGATCCTTGCGAGCTGTTTTTCGGCTGGCCCCCCTTCCGCATCGGGCGCGATCCCGCCCGCGTGCGCGGAACGCACGGCCGCGTGGGGCCGGGCCGCGAGATCGCCTGGGCTTGCTCCGCAAATCTCGCGCCGGAATCGCCGGATGTGATCGGCATCGCCCGAGCATTGCGGCATTGGCTGGGGGCGGGAATCCCATGAAATCCCCCGTGATCGTTTCGCAGGCGTTTTCCGTGGGGTTTGAATACCCCGTCGTCTTCACGCGCGGCGTGTTCGACGCGTCAAACCCGGTCTTGCGCGACGCGCTGACGCGGCGCGCGGACGATCGGCGGCGCGTGCGCGCGGCGCTGTTTTTCGACCAGGGGCTTTGCGACGCCCAGCCGCGACTCCTGGAGCGGGCGAAGGCGTATTTCACCGCGCAGGGCGAACGGCTGGAATTGGCGGCCCCGCCGGCGGCGCTGCCGGGCGGCGAGAAGATCAAAAACGATGCGCGGCTGGCATGGAAATTGACGCGCCGGCTCCTCGAACTCGGTTTGTGCCGCCACTCGGCGGTGGTGGCGGTCGGCGGCGGCGCGCTGCTCGACGCCGTCGGTTTTGCGGCCGCGTTGGCGCATCGCGGGTTGCGGCTCGTCCGCCTGCCGAGCACGACGCTGGCGCAGGCCGACGCCGGCATCGGCGTGAAAAACGGCATCAATCTGGGCGGCGTCAAGAACGCCGTGGGAGTTTTCGCGCCGCCCTTCGCCGTCGTGAACGATTTCGATCTGCTGAAGACTTTGACGGACACCGACTGGATGGGCGGCGTGGCGGAAGCGATCAAAGTGGCGATGATTCGTGATGCCCTCTTTTTCCGGGAGTTGGAGCGCTCCGCCGCCGACTTGCGCCGGCGGGACGCGGCGGCGATGGAAAAGACGGTGCTGCGCTGCGCCGAACTGCATCTGGCGCACATCCGCGGTTCCGGCGATCCGTTCGAGCAGGGCGAGGCGCGTCCGCTGGACTTCGGACACTGGGCCGCGCATCAGTTGGAGTCGCTCTCCAAAAATCGGGTGGGGCATGGAGCGGCGGTGGCGTTCGGGATTCGCCTCGATACGCTGTACGCGTGGCGGCAGGGATGGCTCCAGGAGGCGGAGGCGCGAGCCGTTGAAACGCTGCTCGACGCCTGTGGTTTTCCCGCTTGGCATTCGGCGCTGGATCGGCGGCATGCCGATGGGCGTTTCGCGGTGCTGGACGGCATCGAACGTTTCCGGGAGCATCTGGGCGGGCGCCTGACGATCACATTCCCGCGGGGGATCGGGGTGGGCTTCGAGACCCACGAAGTGGACATCGCGGTCATGACCCGCTGCCTGGAAGACTTACGCGCCGCTTCGCGGGGAGCCGCCCAATAAAGGAATGCCGGAAGCGGCGGAGCGAGCGGAAACGCCAATCCTTTCCGAGGCTTGGAAAACGGGCGGTCATTCTCCTCCAACGCGCGCCGCACGGCCGGCCGTTTTGCAGCGGCGCGGACATCGGAAGCGGGGAATATCTTCCTCCGGCGTTCGCCACGGATCCGAATCGGGGCCGGCCGCGCATCCCTCTTGACTTCGGGAGCGTGAAGCGAGGAAACTATGCGCGGCATCGTCGAGGAGGCGGCGCCGAAAAATGAAATTGGAGCCGGGCGCACAAATTCGGATTTGCGGGGAACAGACCGCGGCGCGGCCGGAGGCCGAAACCGATGTCTCATTGGACCGGCCTTGGAATGTGCTGGTCTATAACGACCCGATCAATTTGATGAGCTACGTGACGATGGTCTTCCAGCGGGTCTTCGGCTATCCGCGCCCCCTGGCCGAGAAACTGATGCTCGAGGTGCATCATCGCGGGCGCTCGCTGGTGTGGAGCGGGGCCCGGGAGCGGGCGGAATTGTACGTTCAGCAACTCCAGTCCTATCAATTGCTGGCTCGCATGGAGCGCTCCGAATCGTGAAAAAGCCGCGGCTCGAACGCGCGGACGCAACCTCCCTGCGCTTCACGAACTTGGCGCCGTTTTTCGCCGACAGCTTGCTGCAGATACCGGACATCCTCGCACTCCGCGATCGCCCCGATATCGCGCGGCGTTTGTTCCCGGCGCCCTCCGACGATGCTCGCATCAACCGGGAATGGATAAGTCTGGCCGAGCCCGAATTGCGCCGCCTTTTCGCGTCCGCGGGCGAAATCATGGCGGGCGATCTGGCCGGGCTGGAACTGGAGGCGCGGCGGTCCCCGGCCTTTCGAATCGTGTTTCCGGCGAACCACACGAACGCCTGGATGAGCGCCCTCAACGAAGCGCGCCTGATTCTCGGCGAACAATACGGCGTGACGGAGGAGGACATGACGCGCCCCTTGCGCGATCTCGAAAATCCCCGCGAATTGGCGCTGGCCCGCATCTGGGCGCTCGGCTACCTGCTGGAATTGCTGGTCGCCGGCGCGGAGGAACCGCCGCCTCGCGCGTCGTCCGGCAGTGACTAAAAATTCGTTTGCGGGCATGACGCAAAATCCTGCGATTAGGGGTCACGTCTCCAGAATCAAGAATTGACAGGCGGGGCGCGGCGTGAGATAGAGCGGTCATGGCACGACCCTTACGCGTAAACGTGGCCGGCGGGTGGTATCACCTCACGGCGCGCGGGCAGAACCGTCAGCGCATCTACGAGGATGCGCGGGACTATCGAGATTTCCTGTCGCGGCTGGAGG
>CALGXT010000010.1 GCA_937935255.1 uncultured bacterium
TTCCGCATTCCGTTGTGGCCGGCGCTGGCCATGGCGGCCGGCGGCGGCGCGGCGGGACTCTGGGAGGCCGCGCGCGCAAGAAATGGGCGGCGCTTCCTGCCGGCGGCCGGCGCGGCGGCGGCGCTGGCGTTGATCTCGCGCTCGCCCGTCCCCGGGGCGCCGCCGGACGACTGGGCGCGGGATCTGTTTTTACGGGCCAACGCGCGGCTCGACCGCGGCGATCCGGACGGGGCGCTCGCGGATATTCGCGAGAGTCTGTCCCTCGATCCGGAAAACGCCGACGCGCGGTTGACGCTGGGAAACGCGTTATTCGGGCGGGGCGATTTCGCCGGCGCGGCCGAGGCGTATCGGGAATATGTTCGGCGTGATCCCGACGAGCCGCGCGGATGGAACAATCTGGGCGCGGCGCTTTCCGAACTCGGCGCGTGGCCGGACGCTTATCGCGCCTATCTGCGCGCGCTCGAACTGCGGCCCTCGCACCGTTCCGCCCGATTGAACGCCGCCTTCATCGAATGGCGCGCGGGCCGTCGGGATCTGGCGGCGCGCCGGCTGGAATCGCTGGCGGACGAGATTCCCGACCACGTTCCCCTGCGCATCGCGCTGGCGGCGCTGGCGGAATCGCGGGGCGACACGGCGCGGGCCGACGCCTGGCGTTCCGGCGCGTATGCGCGCGACGCCAACGCCGCCGAACGCGCGCGGCGGGAATGGGAATCTCCGTTGCGCATTCCGCTGCCGGACGGCGCGGGGCGCGACGATCCTTAGCGGGCGTTCTCACCGGCGCTCGCCCGCGCCCCGCGGCGCTCCATCGGCGCGTCCGAGGCGCCGCCGCGAAGACGCCGAATATTATTTGCAACAAAACCGGCGCCGTTCCCGTTTTTTCGGGCGGATTCCATCGCATCAGGGTATATATTTTTTGAGGATGCAAACGGCCCTGTCATTGGCCGGCGGTTTGGCGCTCTTTCTGTTCGGGATGGAGCGCCTGACGGAGGGATTGACCGGTTGGGCGGGCGAGCGGCTCCGGGACCTATTGCGGCGAGCGGCCGGAGGCCGTGGGAGGGGACTCGCGCTCGGAATCGTTCTCGGCGCGCTGATGCAAACCAGTGCGGGAACGGTGATGGTCGCGGGCTTCGTGCATGCGGGGCTGCTGACGCTCGCGCAGTCGCTGCCGATCACCCTCGGCTTGAACATCGGCACCACGCTGGCGGTGCAACTGATCGCCTTTCGCGTGGCGGACTATGCGCCGCTGGCCGTGGCGGCGGGCGTCTTATTGCGACTGACCGGCGGGGATACGCCCCGGCGGCCCCTCGGCGACGCGCTGCTGGGTTTCGGCCTGTTCTTGATGGGCATGTCGCTCATGAGCGGGGCGCTGCGTCCGCACCGGGAAGCGCTGGCGCCGTGGCTGGTGCATTTCGACGGGACGAACCCCCGGGGGCTGCTGCTGGGAACCCTCTCTTCGCTGGCGATCACGGCGGTGATCCAGAGCAGCAGCGCCACGATCGGCATGGCATTCGCGCTGATCGCATCGGGCGCGATCACCCGCTTCGAACAAGTGTATCCGATCCTCATCGGCGCGAACATAGGCACGTGCGTGACGGCGATTCTGGGCAGCCTGGGATCGAACCGCGAGGGCAAGCGCGCCGCGTACGCTCACTTGATCTTCAATATCTATGGCGGTCTGGTCGGGCTGCTCGCCGCGCCGTTGTTCTATCGCTGGATCGGGTTCACCGCCGATTCGCTGGAGCGCCAGGCGGCGCACGCCAATACGATCAAGATGGCGGCGAGCGCTCTGCTGCTGCTGCCGATCTTGCCGGCGTTCGCCGCGCTGGTGCGGGCGCTGGCGCCGTCGCGCGAACCGCCGCCGGAGACCAGCCGGCTCGACGCCGCGCTGTGCGCGACGCCGGAGGACGCCTTGCGCGCCGTGATCGCGGAATCGCAGCGCGGCGCGGCGCTTTGCCGCGAGAGCCATGCGCTGACGCGCCGGCTCATTCTCGAACCCCGTCCGCCGGCCTATCGCCGAATTCAGCGGAATGAGGAGGCGGCGGATCGGATGAAAAGCGAAGTTCGCGATTATCTGAAACGGTTGACCCGGCATTATTTGTCGCGCCGCCAAAGCCTTCTGATTGCGCAATTGGACCGCATCGTTTGGAACCTGGAACGCATCCACGACCACATCACGGTGGTCGCGTCGCTGTCCCAACAACGATACGGGGTCGAGGAGGCGCGGCTCTACGAAGAGGATTTGGACCGGCTGTTTGACTTGCACGAATCCGCAGGGGCGACGCTGGCCCGGCTGGAAGAGGCGCTGGCGCCGACCCACGCCGATTTCGCCGCCGCCGCAGCGCCCGTTGTCGCCGCCTTCAACGCCTTCCTGCGCGCCGCCGATGCCGCCCGCGCCGAGGTGACCGACAAAGTATCGCGCCACCTCTATCCGCCGATCTCCGGGTTGTTTTTCAGCGAATACGCGACGACCTTCGAACGCATGGTCCGGCACGCGCGCCAGATCGCGGAACTGCTGCGCGATCCCGACTTCCGCATCAAGGAAACCAAACTGGGACGGGAGGCGCCCCCGCCGCGCCCCTTCCGCCCTCCGGAACTGGTGAATGTGGACGACTATTTGGCGCGGCGCGACCGGCTTCGCAGACGCTGCGAACAACCCCCACCCCGAAAGGAAAACCCGACATGAACGTTATTCCTTCATCTCTTCGCCGTCGTTTCGCGCTCTGTTGCGCGCTGGCGGTCGCAACGACGGCATCCGCGCAAACCGCCGAAGGCTATCGCATTTCCGTGACCCGAAAAACGGAAGCTCAACGGAAAGGCGACGTCCGCCGGCTGCCGTTTCGGCCGGCCAAGGTGCGTCCGGTCAGCACAGACACCTTTTTCTCCGTGGAAATCCGCCGCATGCGACCGGACATGCCCGAAAACGCGACCGTGGAAGCGTTGATCGCCATCCAGTCCCCGAACGGACGGCTCATTCCCGGCGGCTACACCCGCGAAATGGTGGCGCTGCCGCTGGGCATTTCCACCACGCTCGAGACCGATTCCGTTTCTTTGCAGAGCGTCGAATGGCGCGGGCGCGGACGCGCCGATGGGGAATTCGGCCCGCAAATCTACGGCGTCGCGATTCGGATACTGGACGCCGACGGCAAGGTGCTCTCCGAACGGATTCAACCCAAGGCGCTGGAGAGTGAAGTGAACCGGCTGATCGAGGACTGGAACAAAACGCTCGAAAAACCGGAACCGCCCCCGCCGCGTCCGCGCCAGTGGCCGCCCGTGCGAAGGTAGAGCGCCGTTCAGGCGCCGGACGAAACCGGCCGCGTTCCGCGAAGGAACTGAAGCACATCCCGCACGTAGGCGCATTCGCACAGGACCTCGCAAGGCTCCAAATCGCGCGGATTCCGACAATGCCCCTGGCAATGCGCGGTGCCGAACAATCGGGGCGCGGACAGCAGGGGTCGAGGGACCAAATCGAAAAAGGCGCTCGCCGGAATCGCGAACGTGGTTTCACAACCCGCCACGGCATGCGTGAACAGAAAAACGCCCCGCCGCGGATCTAGAAAATCCGGTTGGTAGCCGCATATTCGCAGGCGGGGATCCTTGAGAAGATCGGCGCGGGTTTTCCACACCGTCCCGCAGCCGGGGCAGATTTTGAAAAAATCATTCATGAGGAGACCGGCTTCGCCCCGGATTCGGCGATGCGGTCCAGTCCCAGCGAAACGAGCGCCACCCAAGCCAGCGATTTGAACGCGCCTCGATGCAAGGCCTCGCGCAGTTCGATGCGGTCCATCCAAAGCAGCTCTTGCTCTTCCAAATCGTCCGCGCAGGGGTCGCAGGTTTGCCGCCATCCCTCCGCGAGAAACAAATGGGCGTGGCCCGCGCCCCGGTTGCTGTCCACGCGATATTTTCCCAACGAGGTCCAGCGTTCGGCCTCGCCGCCGGTTTCCTCCAGAAGTTCCCGCCGCGCGGCCGCCTCCGGCGGTTCCCCCGGCTCAATGTAGCCCCCGGGCGGAGCTAGTGTGACACCCTCGATCGCGTATTTATGTTGCCGAAAAATCGGGGCGCGCCCATCCGCGCGAAAGGCGATCACAACCGCATAATCGGGCGTATCCACCCACGGCCAATCGGCGATGATCCATCCGTCCGGCAATTGGACGGTATGCTCTTCGACGACAAGGAAACGGCCGTGCCGGAGGCGAACGGAACGCGACAATGTTTTCCACTCGTTCAAGCTTGATCTCGGCGCCCACGGCCATCGGTTCTGTGCAACGCGACTCTTTCTATTTCATTTATAGACATTTTGTCAAGCCGCGTAACGACCGTGTCCGCGTCCGTCAGCAGTTCCGCCGGATGGGTCGTCGCCACAGCGATGACGCCGGCGCCGGCGGAGCGCGCGGCCTGGATGCCGGCATGCGTATCTTCAAAGACGACACAGCATTTCGGCGGCAGGCCCAACCGTTCCGCTGCTTTCACGAACACTTCCGGATCCGGCTTGCCCCGGGTGACATCCTCGGCGGTGACGATCGCCGAAAAACCGCCGAGTTTCAGCGCCTCGATCGCCGTTTCGATATTCAAACGGTGGGTCGAGGACGCGATCGCCCGAGGAATGCCGCGGCGGCCCAACTTACGCAGCAGCGCTCGAACGCCGGGCAGCAATGAAAGTCCCCCGCCGCGCGCCAGTTGCCGAAAAAGTTCCTCCTTGCGCAGCGAAAGCCGCCGGATTTCGGCGGGCTCTTGAGACCATCGAAGCAATTCCGGGATGATGACCTCGTTTTTCATCCCATAGCCGCGTTTGAAATGATCCGGCGGCAATGGAAGGCCCTCCTCCGCGGCGAGCAATTCCCAACTGCGCTCGTGCAGCGAGGATGAATCCACCAGGACGCCGTCCCAGTCGAATAACACGCCCCATCGCGTCATCGCCGCGCTCGCAATCGTTCCGCCTGGGCGCGGCAGCGCGCCGACTCCTGCTCGTCGCGCAGGAGATCCAACCAATCGGAGGCCAGAACCTCCCAGTCCAGCGCGTCCGCCGCGTGGCGTTGCGCCTCCGCGAGGCAGGCCCGTGTTTCGGCGGTCTCGTTCAACAAGCGGCGCCACGCGGCCGCGCAATCCCGCCATTCCCCGAAGTGCTGCGCGCGCCGTTCCGCCTGGGAAAGACAGCGCCGCCCGCTCGCCTCGTCATTGAAGAGGTGTATCCACCGCTCGGCGCAATCCTGCCATTCCCAGGACTCATGGACTGCTCTCTCGGACGCTTCGATATCCTCTCGGGCGCGCTCCGAATCGTCCAACAGTTCCAGCCAACCGGTCGCGCACGCCATCCAGTCGCGCGCCGCCACGGCCACCCGTTCGGCGCGGGACAGACAACGATCCGCCTCGCGACCGTCGTTGAAAATGCGCATCCAACCCGCCCCGGCGGTCGCCCAATCGCGCGCGCCCTGCGCGACGGATTCGGCCCGAGCGAGGAGGCGCCAGGCGGCGCGAGCGTCCGAAAAGAGATCATGGGCGGCGGCGGCGAGCGTCTCGAAATCCTGGGCATCCTGCGCGCGCCCCTCGGCCGTCTCAAGACAACGGGCGGCTTCGCGGTCGTCGCCGATCAGCACGCGCCAGGCGCGCGCGCAGGCTGCCAGAAAGCGCGCGTCCTTGCCGGGCCAGGCGGAGCACTCGGCGAGGTAGCGACGCCCCTCGGCTTTATTCCCGAACTCGGCCGCCAGCAGGAGCGCGGGCTCGATCCAGATGCCTTTGACGTGCGCCTTGTCCAGTTCGTAGCGGGCGCGAACGGCGTCCCTGTCCCGGTACAGCAAACGAAGCAGATACGTCAGATCGTCGCTTTCGGCCTCCGCGGTCGCGGCGCCCAGGCAAATTTCGATTTCCATGCGACGCCGCGCGGCGATCAACGCCGGCCACTCGAGAACGGCCAGCGGAACCCCGAACCGCCACTCCACCTCCCGGGCGACGCCCGCCTCAAAGAGCGCCGCGCCGTCCACCCCCTCCACCTCCGCGCCGTAGAGGCATCCGGCGCGCTTCGAAATCCTTCGCGACAGCGTCTCCCGATACTCCCGGGAAAATCCGAACCAAGGCGCGGGCGGCGCGGCGGCGGCGGGCGGCGCGGCGACACCATCCTCCGCGCCGGCGGGGTCTGCCGGGCCCAACGCGGCTTGACCGCCGGCGAAGACCGCCCAGGGAGTCGCAGCGGCGCCGCTGCGCGCGCGCAGGCGGCGGGCCAGTTCGGAAACGAAGGCGCCGTCCAAAACCGCGCCGCGCCCGCCGTGCCGCGGGTCGCGCCACTCTTCCGTCAGCGCCTCGATAAAGCCGCCGCAGCGCCGTTCGACCGATACGGGCGTTCGTTCCCCCGGCCCGGCGGCGCCGATAAGGGCAAACGGAGCGCCATTGCCCGGCATTGTCTCCGCCAGCTTTCGCGCCGCCGAGGCGAAATCGGAACTCACTTCGGCGAACGGCTCCAAGATCGGCGCCGCCGTCGCGGTGTCCAGCAGGAACACCCGAGCGACCCCCGGCGCGGCCGTTTCAGCCAGGAGCAGTTCCAACGGGACGACTTCCTGGAGAAAACGCAGGCGCGCGCCGCGCGCTTTCGGACACACCAGCACGGGACGTCCGGCGGCCGTCGCGGCGTGGCCGGCGAAATAAAAGAGCAGCGTGTCGCCCGGCGCGAGCCCGGCGGCCGCCGCGGCGGCCGCATCGAGCAACCCGCGCGCGCAAGGTCGCGCGAGATACTCCGTGAGGGCATAACCGCCGGCGCGGCGGAGCCGCACCGCGAGGTCGGCGGCGTCCGTTTCCGCAAATTCCACCGGCGGAAACGCCGGATCCTCGTACCGCTCGATGCCGACCAACAAGGCGTATTGTTTCATAACCGCTTGACACGAACGAAGACACGGATGGCGTCCGCATCACCCGCACGGGGACACTTTGTAGCACAGCCGCCGCCGGCGCTGTCCATGAAAAACGTCAGAATGAATCCGGATCGCGCACCGTGTACACCAGCGGCACGCTCGCGAGCGACACGACCGCTTTCACGATGAGATT
>CALGXT010000011.1 GCA_937935255.1 uncultured bacterium
TCGGTGCCGTTCGAGGGAATCGGCGATGGTTCTCTCACGCTCGACAACGTGCTTGGAGATAAACTTGGCGACCGATCGCAAGTGATCATGTATAATCCGGAGGTCGGTTACGAGACCTACACTTTTTTCCAAGAAGACACTCCTGAAGATACGGGGTGGTACAAGGGAGCCGTGAAGGCGGGAAACACGGTATTAACGCGCGGCCACGGTTTTTGGATCCGCAACCAGTCGGGCGCTTCGGTTGAGATTGTTCTGAAAGGGCAGGCGCCGGTCGCCGATCAAAATGTGGACCTGCCGACTGGTCTGCGCATTATCGGTTTTGCCTTTCCCGCGGAAACCGAGATTCAATCATTGGAAGGTCTGAACCCCAAGGACCGCGACCAGATCATTGTGTTCATCCCCGGCGTGGGATATGAAACATATACGTATTTTGAGGAGGATGATCCTGCGGACACGGGCTGGTATAAGGGTGCCGTGAAAGCCAACCGCGTCATCAGTCCGGGTGAAGGTTTCTGGTACCGACGGTCGGGTGCCCACACAATATGGATTCAACAGGCTCCCTACACCTTGTGATCGCTTTCGGCCCATAAGGTTTTTTTTGAAAGGCGGCAGATATAAACAAAAGGAGTATCGCCATAAAAGTCGTTTCCGCTTTTTTACGGGTTTCCGCTTTTATAGCCGCTGTTTTTGCTACAACGGCTCAAGCCGCCACGTCGTTCCAATGGTTGCCCGCGTCGGGCAGCCTAAAAAACTCTGCTAGCGTCAATATTGCGGCTTCAAATGCCACAGTGCTCACCTTCGTTTCCAACGACACAACCGTCAATGCGTTGTCATTCGTTTCGGGCACGCAACTGAATCTGCTCGACACGTACGTTGATGATGTCTTCTACAAGGCCGAACCGAATCTCAACAATGGGCGTTACACGACCAATTTGATGAGCGATCCGACAAGCGCGCTCATTGGTAAATACGCTTATGTGATCGTTTTGGATCTCCCGTACGCATCCTTCACATCCATAGCGGCGCTGCCGAAAGACGGTTCCATTTCCGCCGGCATCAGCGCTATGGGTTGGGAAGGGCTTGATCCTGTGACGCCAATTAAAAGCTCCGAATTTGTCACACAAGCGTTTGACGGAGGTGCGGTCGTCACCAATCTCCAGGTCATTCCGGAACCCACCGGTGCGGCGCTGGCGCTGGCGGGGCTGGGTGTGCTGATCTATCGCCGAATGAAGGCGCGCAACTTCTGAGTTTTCGCCCCGCGCGAGCGGGAGACGAATCGCCCCGGCCTTGCGAAAGCGACGCCGGGGCTTTTTTTTAGGACGCGCGATAAAAACCAAATTCTGTCCTCGTCTTCTCCTCAATGCGCATCCCATATTCGGCATTCGCCATTCACCGCCGTTCCAAACGCACCCGCAGCGCTCGCCGGGCGGTGGCGCTTTCAACCGTGATGCGGACGCCGGACGCCACAACGACATCCCCTTTACGCGGGATTCGGCCCAACGTATGGGCCAGATAGCCGCCGATCGTGTCGAAACCGCCGTCCTCCGGCAACCCCGCGCCCATCGCTTCGTTCAGGTCGCCGATCGGCGTGCGGGCATCCAGCGCTACCACATCGCCCTCCAGTCCGGCGTCATGCTCGTCCTCGTCGAATTCGTCGCGAATCTCCCCGACCAGTTCCTCGATCGCGTCCTCCATCGTCACGAGCCCCGACGTGCCGCCGTATTCGTCCGCGACGATCGCCAGATGCTCGCGGCGCTCGCGCATCAGGTTGAGCAGGTCCGCGATCGGCATGGACTCCGCCACAAAGAGCGCCTCCTTGGCGATTTCGCGGACAGTGGCATCGCCCCACCCGGCCGCGACCGCCAAAGCGAGATCCTTGATGTGCGCCACACCCGCGATCGCGTCCAGCGAACCGTCGCGCATGACCGGATATCGCGAGTATTTGTGGGCGGCGACACGCGCCAGGCATTCGCACACCCGCTCGTCCTCTCCCACCGCGACAATATCCACGCGCGGCGTCATGATCTCGCGGGTCAGCGTCTCGCCCAACTCGAACACGCGGCGGATCATCCGGCGCTCCGAATCCTCGAGGTCGCCGCCGGGCGCTTGCTCGACCAGCGAGATGATGGCGTCCTCCGCCGATGGGCGGTCGTCGGCGTCGGTTTTCGCGCGGAGCGCGCGCGTCAGCCGGCGCTCCAGCCACGCCAGCGGCGCCGCCAAAGGCCCCAAAAGAAAGGCGAGCGCGGCCGCGACCCCGATAAGACGCAGGGACAGAGAATCGGCATAGCCTTCGGAGAGCGCGCGGGGCAATGATTCCAGCGCGAGCGCGGAGGCGAGCGCAACGCCGGCGAAGAAAACAGCGGCGGCGAGGGGCGGCGCCGGCTCGAAAAGTCCGGCGGCGGCGAACGCCAACGCTCCGGCCTGCGTGAAGGTTTGGAAGAGCAGCAGCGCCGCCCGCATCCGCGGCCAGCGCGCCGCCCAGCGCGCCGCCGGACCGCCCCATTTCGGCAAGCGACCCTCCAAGCGATTCAGCCCGGC
Source organism: uncultured bacterium (assembly GCA_937935255.1). Classification (GTDB taxonomy): domain Bacteria; phylum Verrucomicrobiota; class Kiritimatiellia; order PWTM01; family PWTM01; genus CALGXT01. The sequence continues at coordinate 2,539 of CALGXT010000011.1, forward strand.
CCGGCCCGTGACGGCGAACGCCTGATGAAAAGTCGCGAATAGGGCGGAAACCGCCAAAAGAAACACACTCCAGAAATAGAATCTCATGTTGATCATTTTCGATCCGCTTCTCGCGTGCGGCCTGTTTCCTGTCGCCGCGCGGGACCTCAAAATCCGCGATACCGGCTTTGCGCCTTCGGATCTGGGCGGTGAAAAAGATTTATCCGCGCGCGCCGCGCCGAATCAAGCCGGCGATCAACCCCCTCCGTTCCGCGGCGCGCAGCCAGACCGACTCCACACGGCGCATCCGCCGCCGCTCCGCCGGCGTGGCGTCATCCCAATCCGCCAGGTGAAGGCACGCATGGGCCAGATAGAGCGCGAATTCGCGCGCCGCGCCGCCGGTCCGTCGGTGGCTTTCCCGAGCCGCGCGCTCCGCATTGAGGAAAAGGTCGGCGCGCCAGAACGGTTCCGGACCCGGCATGGGGGCGTAGGCCTGGCTGATGGTGTCCGTCGGTCCCGTCTGGCCGAACACAGCGGCGTTGGCGACCGCCATGCCTGCGTCGTCGAGCATGAAAACCTCGACTTCGCCCCAAACCCGATCAGGATTCAGGAGTTGCGTCCGGGCAATCACCTCCGCCGCCAGCCGCGCCGTCGCGCGACGATCCAGCGGCAGGATGCGCTGCCGGTTGTGGATTCGAACTCTCATTCGCCTCCGGATAGGGGATGCGGGCGTGATGCATGTTGGCCAGCGTGAAGACGAGGGCGCGGCGAACGCGACTCAACTCCTCGAACGTCAGCGCGCTGTGGTCGAGCTGCCCATCGTCGCGTTTGCGGGCGATAATATCGTCCACAAGCCGTTGCAGCCGCGCGGGCGTGGGTTTATCGAGCGCGCGCGACGCGGCCTCGACGGCGTCCGCGAGCGCGAGAATCGCCATTTCGCGCGAATGGGGCGGCGGGCCGGGATAGCGAAAGTCCGCGTCGTGCGGCGGCGGCGACGGCTTCCCGTCGCCCCCGCTTTTGTTTCGAGCGAGCGCGCGCTGGTAAAAAAAAGAAATCAAGCTCGTTCCATGGTGTTGCCGGATACCGTCGAGAATCGGGCGCGGCAAGCGATATCGGCGGGCCAGTTCCTCGCCGTCCTTAACGTGCGAGAGGATCACGAGCGAGCTCATGGTCGGCGCGAGGCTCTCGTGGGGATTATCGCGCTGCCGCTGATTTTCGGCGAAATATTCCGGTTTACGCAACTTGCCGATGTCATGGTAATACGCGCAAACGCGCGCGAGCAGCGCGTTCGCGCCGATGGCGTCTGCGGCGGCCTGCGCGAGGTTAGCGACCATAAGGCTGTGGTGATACGTGCCGGGCGCCTCGGCGGCGAGCCGCTGCAGGAGCGGATGCCCCGGGTCCGTCAGTTCAAGCAGTCGGATATCGGTCGTGAAACCGAAAACCTCCTCGAAAAACGGGATCAGCAGCAGCGCGGCGGCGGCGGCGCCCAACGCGCCGGCCCAAACCGCGCCGACTTGCCGCAGCAATAACAGGCCGCCCGGCTGGGAACCGAGCGCCGCGATCACCACCGCCGCCGTGCCCGTCAGCGCCACCATGACGCCCGCACGAAAGACCGCCGCGCGGCGGCGAATCCGCCGCGCCGCCAGAACGGCGGCGACCGCGCACAGGCTTCCCGTCATCGCGACCGCAAAGCTTTGACCCGCCAACACCGCGCCCGCGGCGGCCGTCCATAGGCCCAGCGCCAACCCCAGCCCTCCCCCGGCCAGGATCGTGCCGGCGAGCGGCGCCAGCGCCAGCGGCAAGGCGAGCTCCATCACCGCCAAGGGCGCCAGCGGACGAACGATCGAAAATTGCAGAAGGCCGCGCGCCGCGCCCAGGGTCAAGAGCGAAAGCGCGGAGAACAGCGCCGGTTTGGCGCGACTGTCGAATGCGTCAGGGCGCAGCCGGTGGAGCGCCCCCAGCGACAGCGCCAGCATCAGCGCCAGCCAACCGGCGCGCGAGGCCCATCGGCGCAAACGTTCGTGCGGCGACGTTTTCTCCCGCATCCGACGATCGTGCGCGCGCAAAAGCTCGACGGTTTGCGCCGTCGCCCGCTCGCCGGCTTCCACGAGAACCGCGCCCGAGGACACCGTCATGGTCAAGGGGGCAACCGAGCGTTCGGCCGCTTCGCGTCGTTGTCGCGTGAGGACCGGCTCATAGACGAGGTTCGGCATCATCCACGTCGCAAACAATCGGCGGAGCAGGTCCACGTCGGCTTCGGCGTAGGCTGCGCGGGAGCGCGCCGAAACGGCGGCGGCGTCCGCTGCTTCGGCGGGCGTCAACAGCTCGGCGATCTCCCGCACACGAGGCGCTCCGCTTTCGCCGTCGTCGAGTTCGATGCGGCCGGACGGCGCAACGCCCTGGAAACGGCTTTCGCGGTCCCAGGGCAGCAGAATGCCGCGCGCCCACGTTTCACGCAACGCCTCGCGCAAGGCGTCCAATGCCGCGGCGGAATCGGATTGCGGCACAAGCGCCAGGACATCGGCGGGCGTCAGCGCCAAGCCCAGCAAATCCAGGACATTGGCGACGGCGGAATCCAACCGCTCGGGTTCGGCCGCGGACCGTTCGCGCAAACGGGCGATCTGATCGAAGAGCTTGCCGAGATCGCGCAGCGCCTCGTTCCGGCGCGAGAGGGCGAGCGCGAACACCGGCGGCGCCGCGTCCGCCGCCTGACGGCGCAACAGCTCGGTGCCGGCGATGTCCGTCGCCTGAAAGTCCGTCGCGGCGACGATGGTCACGGATGAACGCTGGCCCTCGGCGAGGGGCGCATGATAAGCCGGCCATAGACCGTGCAGCAGCGCGGCGGCGCCCGCCCACGTCGCCGCGCCGGCGATCCACAGCCGCCGGCGGCGCGCGCGCGAGGCCGCCTCCGGGGCCGCCGGCGCCCCTCGGCGCGCGACTCGTTTGAAACGGCGAAAGATCATGGTCTGATACGCCGTCTCAGGCGCGGGGCTCGCCGCGTTCGCGCCGATAGGCCTGAATGATGCGTTGCACCAGCTCGTGCCGTACCACGTCCCGGTCGCCCAATTCGATGATGGCGATCTCCGGGATGCCCTTCAAAACGCGCGACGCCTCCACCAGTCCGGACGATTTCGAGGGCGGCAGGTCAATCTGGGTGACGTCGCCGGTGATCACGCATTTGGAATCGAAACCCAGGCGCGTGAGGAACATCAGCATCTGTTCGGGCGTGGTGTTCTGCGCCTCGTCGAGGATCACGAAGGCGTGGTTGAGCGTGCGGCCGCGCATGTAGGCCAGCGGCGCGACCTCGATCACGCCGCGTTCCATGTTCCGCTCGATTTCGTCGGGGGCCATCATGTCATAGAGCGCGTCATGGAGCGGACGCAAATACGGCAGCACCTTCTCGTTGAGATCGCCGGGCAGAAATCCCAGCGCTTCGCCGGCTTCGACCGCCGGACGCGTAAGGATGATCCGGCTCACCTCGCCGCGCAGCAGGGTCGAGACGGCCATCGCCATCGCGAGGTAGGTCTTGCCGGTGCCGGCGGGGCCGATGCCGAAACAAATGTCGCGAGCGGCGATCGCCCGCAAGTAATCGAACTGTCCGAAGGTGCGGGGAAAGACGGGCGGTTTGCCCGGCGCGACCTCGATCCGGAAGGCGTGCATGCGATCGAGATCCTCTTCGCGACCGGCGCGAAAAGCGTCGAGGGAGTAGAGAATGCCGTGCTCGCGCAAGGCGACGCCGCGGCCGCGGGCGCGGCGGAGCGCCTCGAAGAAACGGGCGGCGCGAGCCGCCTCGGACTCCTCGCCCTCGATGCGCACCCAGGTGTCGCGCGCCGTCAGCCGGACGCCCAGACCCCGCTCAACCTGCCGGAGCGTATCGGCGCCCACCCCGGCGATGTCATGCGCCTCGCGGGCATTGTCGAACTGGACGACGATTTCAGCCATGGCGAGGCGCATCATACCTTCGGACACCCCAAAATAAAACGATTGTTTCTCTGTGAGCGCGGGGCCGGAGGCGATCCCGGCGGCAAATCAGAGATAGAGGCGGGATCAAAGCCGCGCCGCCGTTTCCCCAAGCGCGAGGGCGAGAACGTAGTGTCCGGCGCGCTCCCCATCCGTTTGCCGAGGTCGCCCTTTTTTGCCATCATCTCCACGTCAGGGCGGTGAAACCTCGGTTTTCCGACTTTCCCCCTTCCAAGGCTTGGAAGCCGGCGCGGCATGATTTTCCAAGCCTTGGAAAACGGCGCGCCGGCGCCGGCCGCGCGACGAGAGCGGGAAGAGTAGTCAGCGGCGGGGCGCCCGAAGGATTATGACGGCGCTCCATGATTTCTTCCTGCGCGCCGTGCCCGGCGCAGACGGGAGGCTCGCCGACCGGCTTGATCTCGTTGCGCGACGCCTCGTCGGCCAAGCCCTATCCAGGGCAAACCGCTTTGCGCGGCGCGGGGTTCAGGCTTTCGCGGCCCAGAGGCGCTCCGGATACGCCCCGCGCGCAATCAGCGCGCGGATGCCGGCGGCCACGGCGGGCTTGTCCTGCGGATAGGTCACGCCGAACCATTGTTCCGGCGTAGAAAGCACTCGCACCCGCGCGCGACCGGCGGCGACTTCATCCCCGACGTGCGTCGGCACCAGAAACTCCGCCTTCGGATTCGCCAGCGCGCTCGGCAGAAACGCTCGAAAGCCCGCGTCGAGCGATTCGAAGAGCCGCGGTGTGAAACCCCACATGTTCATCGAAACCGGCTCGTCGCCCGTGAGCGGATGCCAGGCGCCGCCCTCTTCGTAACGCGCGCTTGCGCCATCTTTCTCGATCTTCAACCGCTCGACGATCGAGGTCAGCCGCCCCGTCGCATCCACTTCACAAACGCCGCGCGCCACCGAGCCGTGCTCCGAGAGCGTATTCCGGAGCGTGAAACCGACCAGCGCATAATCGGTGGTGTTCGGATTCGCCCCGCGCAGAAAATCGGCCAGCGCCTCGAACGAACGACGCCCATAGAAATCGTCGGCGTTGATCACGCCGAACGGCCCTTGCACCTCCGCCCGGGCGCACAGAATCGCGTGGCCCGTTCCCCACGGCTTCTTGCGATCGGGCGGCGCGGAGAAGCCCGGCGGCAAATCGTTCAATTCCTGAAAGGCGTACTCCACCTCGATGCGCCCCGCGAAGTGCGCGTCGGCGATCGCTCGAAACGGAGCTTCGATGTCGCGGCGGATAATAAAGACCACGCGCCCGAATCCGGCGCGTATCGCGTCATAGATCGAATAGTCTATGACGATCTCGCCGCCCGGCCCGACCGGATCAATCTGCTTCAAACCGCCGTACCGGCTGCCGATGCCGGCGGCCATCACGACCAGCGTGGGTTGCATGAATCCTCCCTCAGGGTTGCCAGAGCATCAACAGGCGGGGACCGCGCCCCAGCGACGTCATGCCCGATAAATCCACAGGCGAACGAAGCTGCGCCAGCCAGTCGGCGAACCGCATCGTTCGCTGATAGCGTACGATCCGCACCCCGTCGTCCAACAGCTCGGAAACGGTCGCGACCGCATCTTCCCAAAACCCGACGCGATCCACCAATTTCTTCTCCATCGCGTCCGACACGGCGAAAATCCGCCCGTCCGCGATCTCCGCCACTTCAGCGTCGCCCAGCCCGCGGCCTTCCGCGACAATTCGAGAGAAACGCCGATGGGTGTCATCCACGACGCGTTGCAACACGGCGATATGCTCCGGATTGACCGGCTTGAAAGGATTCAACATGTCTTTGTGCCGGCCGGAAGCGATCGTGGTCGCCGTCACCCCCACCCGCTCACTCAAAACGTGCCAGTTCAGCGATTGCAAAATGACGCTGATCGAACCGATCACTGCCGTGGGCTCGGCGACGATGCGGTCGGCGGCGGCGGCGATGTAGTAGCCTCCGGAGGCCGCCAGGCCCCGAACGAATACGACGACGCGCCGGTCGTCCCGGCTCTCGCGGAAGTCGCGAAGCGCGCGATGGATTTCGTCGGTCGGCGTCACCTCGCCGCCGGGCGAATCCATCTCGACGATGATCGCGCGCACATCCTCGTCGTTCTGCGCGGCGCGAATCTGGCGCAACACGTCGCCCACCGGATCCTGGGCGACGCCGAACCATCCGGCTTCCGCGCTTCGAGAGATTACGCCTTCAACCGCAATGCGAACGACCTTCGCATTGCCACTGCCGTAGGAGGCTTTTTCCTGGAAACTCGGAAACTCGTCCTCCGGCGCGCCTGCGCGCGCGTGTTTGGCGCCGAATTCCGCGAGCCGGCCGAAGGCCAGCCTGACGTTGAGCAGCAGGCTCGCGCCGAGCGCGACCGCGAGCAGGACGATGGCGACCCAGAATCCGGCCGTGGATTTCTTTCGATCCGGCGCCGCGTTAGGCAATGGAGGAGGATTCATTTTTCGATCTTATCGGCCTTCGTCGTTCTTAAGCGGACCCCGCAGTACATCCGACCTCCGACCTCAGATTTCCGACCGACCTTTGACCTCCGATCACCGCTTCACGCGCGCGTTGCCCTTCCAGATGCTCCACACCTGTTCCTCATCGGCGGGCAGCGCGTAATCGGTGGGCGAGAGCGCGGCGAGCGCCCCGCAGGCCCAACCGAACTGCGCCCATTTCTCCGGCTCCCATCCGCGCAGCACGCCGTAGAGCAAGCCGCCGACGAAACCGTCGCCGCCGCCGATGCGATCCTCCACCTCGATCTCGCGCGGCTCGATGATATGCCACTCGCCGCCGGCGCAGAGCAGCGCGCCCCAGAGGTGGCGGCGGGCGCTCAGCACTTCGCGCAGCGTGGTGCCGTACACGGAGGCGTGCGGATAGGCGGCGCGCACGCGCCCGATCATCACTTTGAAGCTCTCGATCTTGGCGGCCAGCCCCTGGCCGCCGGCCTCCGGTCCCTCGATGCCGAGCGCCAGCTGAAAATCCTCCTCATTGCCCACGAGAATATCCGCAACCCCGGCGATTTCGGAAAAGATCTCGCGCAATTCCTTTTCGCGGCCTTTCCAAAACGACTCGCGATAGTTCAGATCGAACGCGATGCGCGTGCTGTGCTTTTTCGCGGCGCGGGCGAGATCGAGGCAAAATCGGCCCGTCTCCGGCGAGAGCGCGCCGATCAAACCGGAAAGATGAACGATCCGCACGCCCTCGACGCCGAAAAGCCGCTCCAGATCGAAATGTTTCACGTCGAGCAGACGCCCGACTTCGCCCGCGCGATCGTTATGCACCCGCGGGCCGCGCGCGCCGTTGCCGCTATCGGCGAGGTTGAACTGGTGGCGATAGCCCCAAGGGCCTCCCTGCGGGATTTCCGGCCCGTCGCACTCGATATGGCGCGAGGCGAGATCGTCGCGGATGAAGCGCGCGATGGGGCTGCCCTTGACGAAGGCGGTCAACACCTTCACGCGCAAGCCGAGATAAGCGGAGACGGTGGCGACATTCGACTCGGCGCTCGTCGCCTGCATCGTCAGCGTCCGCGCCAGGTGCATAGGCTGCCGATCCGTAGGCGTCAGCCGTATCCCCATGCTGGTGGGGGCGACAAGGTCGTAAACGGCATTCGACTTCAACTCGAGCATCATGGGGCGTTCTCCAAAGATGATGTCATTGGGAAAAATCTTCGACGCGGCTTTGTCCGCGCCCGTTGACCTGACGAGACTTTATCGCGGAACGCATGGAGATTCAATGGCGAATTCCCAAGGCATCCAAGGGACAGAGAATACGAAGCTGCGGGGCAGAGGTCGGCGCGAGAGCGCACGTAGGGCTCGAGCTTGCTCGAGCCGCAGAGAGCGCGGACTCCGGTTCTTACCGCCACCTTGCGGCGGTTCACGGCGCGAGGGGACTCACCCGCCGCAGCGTTAGGGACAGAGAAGCAGGCCCGTATTCGATCTTTCCTACGCGGCCGGGCGAGCCGCCCGGCCCTACCCGTGCGCGAGACAGCGGGAAAGATGGAATTTCGGCCGCCTCATTTTCTCTGTCCCTTCGCAATCCTCCGGCGACAGAGCGCCGGAGCTACAGCGCTGACGCACCGACTTCCGACCTCTGCGCTCTCGGCGTCTCTGCGGTGAATCCACGCCCTTTCGTACGCGGCCGGGCGAGCCGCCCGGCCCTACCCGTGCGCAAAACAGCGGGGAAGACTGAATATCGGCGGCCGATCGGGGGAGAACGCGGGGCGAATACGCCGATCAACGGCGGCGGATGCGCCGTCCCACTACCGCTGCCAAGACCCCCGCCGTGCCGAACAGTAAGCCTGCAGACGACGGTTCCGGTATGATTTGAAGGTTGGTGATGACGTTGCCGCCGTGAAAAGATTGAGGCGGCGCAGGCGGTATTCCGCCGGTGTCCACCAACGCAGTCACCGTGCCGGCGATATCGCCCATGGCCGTTATTCCCGCATATACGGTCCCGTTCCGCGGAATGTTGGCAAAACGCTCCGCTTCCGTGCTTCCCAAAGCCGAATAATTCGCGAATGGGAAATTCAGAATAATCGCATAAATATACTTGCCTACATGGGCGCCGGTGTCATCTGTCATCCATTCGGTAAGATAGTATCCATCATAGTCAATTGTTCCCTTTCCGAGGTAAAACGCATCGTTTCCGTATTCATTTTGTAGAATCAATTTACCGTCGGAAACGGCATTCCATGCGCCCACGGTCGTCGAATCTTCCGAAACAAATGTCAAAACAGTCGCGTCTCCGATTAGTATGCCCTGGTTGTTTTGATTTTTGAGCTCGTTGAATTGGTCATACCAGCAAAAATCGGTTTTGGCGCCCAATGACGAGATCGCCGCGCCGACTGCAAGCGCCATAACACCAATCAAGCGCTTTTTCATCGCTCTCCTCCGTGAATTTATATTTCAATACCCGCCGGCAAACTCTGAACCCAGTCGGTCGTTACCCCAAATCTTCTATACCAAACCGCCATTCCCGGTTTCAGAATCAATTCCGAATTCGAATTGGTTGTCCGGTTTTTCCAAACGCCAAATATGTATTTATGCGTTGTATAAACCCCGTCTTCGTAAACAATAATTTCATCGTTGGCAGCCGGTGTGAGGCCA
>CALGXT010000012.1 GCA_937935255.1 uncultured bacterium
GATGGCGTCCTGGTGCGAGCCCGAAAACGCCGTGAAGACCAGTTCGCCGGAATACGGCTGGCGGTAATACACCGGCAGGCCGGTCAATCGTTCCACCGTCTCGGCAATCCGGGGCAGGTTCGAAAAATCCAGCCCGGTCGGAATGCCGCGCGCGCGCAGATTGAGCGCCACCGTGGCAATATCCACATTGCCGGTCCGCTCGCCATGCCCAAAGAGCGTGCCCTCGACGCGGTCCGCGCCCGCCATCAGCGCCAACTCCACCGCCGCGACGGCCATGCCCTGATCGTTGTGCCCGTGCAGGGAAATCTTGACGCGGTCGCGGTAGGGAAAACGCCGGATGAACAGCTCGATCATGTCGGCATAGTGGTTCGGAGGTCGCCGCTCGACCGTCGCCGGCAGGTTCAGAATGAGGGGCCGCTCGGTCGTGGCCTTTCCCCACGCTTCAAAAACCGCCGCGCAAATCTCGATCGCGAAATCGAGATTGCTGTCCGTGAACTCCTCCGGCGAGAATTCATAGCGCAAATCGCTTTTCGGCTGGGCATCGCACAGCTCGCGAATCTGCCGCGTCGCGCGCACGGCGGTTTCCAGCGTTTGCGCGCGCGTCATGCCGAAAACCTGCCGGATGTGCAGGTCCGACGTGGCGATATAGGCGTGAACAATCCCGCGCGGCAGCCCGCGAAACGCCTCCACGGTGCGCTCGATCAAGTGCGGACGACACTGAGTCAGTCCCATGACGAACACGTCGTTCGGAATGTGTCCTTCCTCGATCAGCCGGCGCGTGAAGTCGAAATCGTCCTGACTGGCCGACGGGAAGGCGATCTCAATCTGTTTGAAGCCGATGGCGCAGAGCATTCGGAAATACTCGAGCTTCTGATCCGGCGTCATCGGATTCGGCAGCGCCTGATTGCCGTCGCGCAGGTCCACGGAAACCCATTCGGGGCTTCGCTCGATGACGCGCGAGGGCCATTGCCGGTCGGGCAGCGCGATCGGCGGCGGATTGCGATATTTCGGAACGTTGCTCATTGTTTTTTCTCGGTTTTCCGCGGATCGGATGGGCTTCAACAAAAAACCCACCGCGATCGGCGGTGGGTTGATCGGACTTTTTCGGGAGATTCTTATGCGACAACAATCCCCCGCCCCACCGCGCGGAAGCGCCGAAGGTTGCGACGCAACAGGAGAGCCTCCCGGCGCAACCGGCGCCGGGGCTGAATCCCTGCGATGGAGTTCGAAATCATGCCGCCGACGAACATAGCGACCTTTGACCCAATGTCAAGCGCGCCGCCGTTACTTCAATTCGACATCTAATTGGAAGAACGCCTGGCGAGGCGCCGGCGGCGCCGGTTCATACCAGACCCGCCCCGCGGGCTTGCCCTGGGTGTCGGTCGAGTACACGATCGGAAGGTTCCATACCGGCGCGACGAGATCGGTCGTTCCCCGCAAACGGACGCGCACGAAATAGCGCGTGGCCGGGTCCTGCTCCGGCGTTTCCAAAACAGTTCGATCGCCGACCTGTCGGATATCCAAGATCGGCGTTTTCGGCCGGTAGTTGGCGCCGAAAGTGTACAGCCAGCCATACGGCTTTTTGCACTTCGGGCAAATGGCGTCGAACAAGGCGGCGGGATCGCCGGCGATTTTGCGATCCGACAACCACCGCGCGAAGGTTCCCCGCGCGGGTTTGTACCGGGCTCTGACGATCATATCGGATGTGACCGCCGAAAAGTCGGCGTCCCATCCGTCGAATTCCCACTCCAGCGAGTCGCGAATCGTCGGGCTTTCCGCCGCCGCGCCCGGTTCGACCATCTGCGTCAGCGCGCCCCCGCCCGATCGCTCGCTCTTGCCGCCCAGATCGAAACGCACCAAATGGTAGACACCACCTCGGTCGAATGAAATACCGCTTTCCAGCAGACCCATCCCGGAATAAATCCCATCCGCGCCGACCAGGGCCCGCGCGCGCACCAAGCCCCGCCCCCGAAGCCTCAATCCGGTCGCTTGCCACCCGCCGGCGATTCTTTCCCCGTACCCCAGTGGAAGCCATGCAAGCCCGCCATCGAGCGACAGTTCGAATGTGACGTGCTTTGCTTCCGGCGCCGCGCCGCCGCGCCGCCATTCCGCGCGCTCGGTGTCCAGCGAAAAAGCGCCGGTCGCGGGGTCGTTGCCCAATCGGGCCAACCGGGCAACCGGTTCGCGCTGTAGCGTGGTAAAACCGCCGCCCACCAGCACTTTTCCGTCATCTTGCAAGGCGAACGCGGCGATCCATTCGTTCGTTTGAACATCGAACGAGGCGTCGCTGGTTCCGTCCGCAAGAAAGCGCCGGAGGCCAAACAGATCGAAACCGTACCGGTGCGTCACCAGCATCGCGCCGTCGGTTTGGAGCGCAACGCCGTTCACCATCGAGACATTCGCGGGAGCCTGGAATCCGACATCCAGCTCTCCATTTGCATGAAGCCGCGCCAAGCCGCTGCGCGTTTGGCCGTTTACGGCGGTAAAGGATCCGCCGATAACGATCTTCCCGTCCGGCTGAACGGCGATGGACTCCACAGTGCCATTGAGCGTGGGATCGAATGAGCCATCCAAGCCGGCGTCCGGCCGGACTTTGACGAGGTAAGGACGGGAAACTCCGTTTTCGCTGGAATAACCGCTCACGAGCGTTCCGCCATCGGGATGAAGTCCTACAGCCCTAAGCACCCCCCGCAGCGGAGGATCGAAGCGCGTATCGCGCGACCCATCGGAATTCAACTGAACCAGGCGATAGACTCCTTCCGCGTCGCGCGTTCTGCCGATCACGACGATTCGGCCATCCGGCCGTAAGACGATCGCATAAACCCTGTCCGTCACGCCGGCATTGAATCCCGAATCGAGGGTCCCATCCGAATTCAATCGCGCCAGGGACGGCCCGGGCTGTCCGGCGATTGCCGTGAACTCCCCGCCCACCAATATTTTGCCGTCCGGCTGCACAGCCAGGGAGAAAACGATTCCATTCGGACTCGGATTGAAATGCGTTTCCGGAGCGCCGTCCGCCCGTAGCCGAGCTAAACGCAGACACGGTTGCCCGTTGATGGTCTGAAAGCTCCCGCCGACCAAAACGCGGTCGTCCGGCAGAACGGCTATCGCATAGACCGCGCCATCGGACGACGCCGAGAACGAGTTGTCAAGGTAGCCTGGCCCCGGTTCATAAAGGGCGGTCACTACGATATCCGACGTCACCGAAGAAAACTCCGACGACCACCCGGCGAACCGCCAGCCGCGGAACGCGGTCACCGCCGGAGGCGCCGCCGGCTCTCCGGGCGGAACGAACTGCACCAGCGCGCCGCCGCC
>CALGXT010000013.1 GCA_937935255.1 uncultured bacterium
GCAAGCTCGCGCCCTACGGGCGTTCTCGCGCCGACCTCCGACCTCGGACTCCTCCGGCGACAGAGCGCCGGAGCTACAGCGCTGACGCGCCGAACTCTGCGTTCTCCGCGTTCTCCGCGGTGAATTCTTTCGCGGCGCGGCGGGCCGCCGTAAGCCTCGGCCCGGCGAAGCCGGGACGGGCGCGCCCTACCCATCCCGGGGAACGGTAGGGCCCGGCCGCCGGCCGGGCCGCATGCGGCTCGAGCAAGCTCGAGCCCTACGCGAGCTGCGCGAAGGCGATCGGCGATCGGTGTGTGTGAGCACGGCCCCCGTTCCACGTTCCACGTTCCACAATCTTCTCCGACTTCCGACCTCTTCGTGGTTCGGTCTTTCCGCGGTATCGTTCTCCGGCGGCCGCCTCGCCGGTGCGTCCCGTTTTTTTTCACTGATAGGTCGGCAAAAAACGTGGTGGACAATTCGCGGCGAAGTCGCTATATGTTCCCCTTTCATTTTCGGGACGGAGAATGCCGGAAGGCGGGTTGCATTATGCCGAAACAAAAGACACGAAAGTCGGTCGCCAAGCGCGTCAAGATCACTGCAAAGGGCAAAGTTTTGCGGACTACCGCTAGCCGAGGCCACTTGCTGACCGGCAAAAGCCGCAAACGCAAACGTCAGTTGCGCGGCAGTTCGCCGCTTTCCGCCGCCGATCGGCGTCGCGTACTGAGCCAGATTGCCGGCTGACATCGGCGGACCGTTCGTCATCCATCGCAGCCCCGTAATCTCAGGAGTCTGAACATGGCCAGAGCCACCAACGCCCCCGCTTCCCGTCAACGCCGCCGCCGCGTGTTGCGAGCCGCCCGCGGTTTCCGCGGCGGACGCCACCGCCTCTTCCGCACGGCCACCGAGTCGGTGGATCGCGCCATGAAGATGGCGACCGAGCACCGGAAACTCAAGAAACGCGACTACCGCTCGCTGTGGGTCATACGCCTCGGCGCCGCCTGCCGGAAGCACGAGATTTCTTATAGCCGCTTCATGGCGGGCGTCACGAAGGCCGGCATCCGACTGAACCGCAAAATGCTCAGCGAGATCGCGCTGCACGACCCCGACGGTTTCACTGCGATCGTCCAAATCGCCCGCGCCGCCCTCGCCTGACCCGAAACGGCAACGCAGAGAAAGCACGGCGGAGCCGGTAGAGGGCGCGGAGAAGGAGAACCCGCTAATTTTCTCTAATGCGCGCTAATGCGGCAAAGAATGGCGGGATGTGCGCTCGCGGGCGGCTCAAGCAAGCTCGATCCCTACGGCGCGCGGGTTCGAAGGCGGGCGGCGTGTACGAGAAAGGCAGGGCCCGGACGTCGGCTGGGCCGCATGCGGCTCGAGCTCCGCGGTAAATTCTGCAACGGCGCGGCGGGCCGCCGCGCCCTACCTTTTTTCCTCTGTGTTCTTCGTGTCTCTGTGGTGAATTCTTTCCCGCCGCCGCGACCGCCGACCTTCGCTCTTGCCCCGCGCGCGCGTTTGGCCCATATTCCCCACGCTTCCTGCGGCGAGGATCGGCGCGATCTGAGCCCGAGGGACGGCGATAGCGCGATATGGGCATTCTGCTGCCGAACGCGCCGCGGAAGCGGTGAGTTCGGTTTTTTTGTTTTTGGGATGGGATCGGAACATGGAAAAACGCCTGGGCTTTGTCGGAATCATCGTCGAGGACCGCCAGTCGGCGGCCCCGACGGTCAACGCCGTGCTGTCCGAGTTCGGCGCTTGCATCGTCGCCCGCACGGGCCTGCCCTACGAGCGACGCGGTTGCGGCGTGATCACCTTGATCGTGGACGCCACCACCGACGAGATCGGCGCGCTGACCGGCCGCCTGGGGCAAATCTCCGGCGTCTCCGTCAAGTCGGCCCTCGCCAAAGTCGCCGCGCCTCACCCCGCCGCCAACCCCTGATGAGGAAACCATGACCCCTGCATTGCCCCCGCCCCCGCTCCCCCACGCCCTGTCCGCCGCCGCGCGATGGGCGCGCGAACGCATCCGCCCGGAGGAAATCGAAAAGTATCGCAAGCACGGACGCGACTTCATTGACGACGACGCCATCGAACAGCTGCTGGCCGACTCCGCGGAACCGGAACCCGCGCGCGTGCGCGACATCCTCGCCAAATCGCGCGCCGTGCAAACCCTCGACCCCGCCGAGCTCGCCGCGCTCCTTCGCGTGCGCGACCCCGAACTCTGGGCCGAAATGCGCGCCGCCGCCGCCGAAATCAAACGCACCGTTTATGACAACCGCATCGTCACCTTCGCACCGCTCTACATCGCCAATCGCTGCGTCAACAACTGCCTCTATTGCGGCCTGCGCTGCGAAAACACGAACATGGCGCGCTCGGCGCTGACGATGGACGAGCTTCGCCGCGAATGCGAAATCCTCGCCGGCGTCATCGGCCACAAGCGGCTCATCATCGTCTTCGGCGAGCACCCCTCCACCGGCGTGGATTATATGTGCGAAGCGATCCGCACGATCTACGACGTGAAGGTCAAGGCGCGCGTCGGCTGGGGCGCGATCCGCCGCGTCAACGTCAACGCCCCGCCCTTGCGCGTGGACGAACTCCGCCGCCTCAAAGAGACCGGTCTCGGCACCTACCAAGTGTTCCAGGAAACCTACCACCACGCGACCTATGCGCGCGTGCACCCCGCCGGCTTCAAGGCCGATTACGCCTGGCGGCTTTACACCATGCACCGCGCCCTGGAAGCCGGCATTGACGATGTCGGCATCGGCGCGCTGTTCGGGCTCTACGACTGGCGGTTCGAGTTGATGGGGCTGCTCCAGCACGCGATCGAGCTGGAGGCGGCGCTGGGTATCGGCCCGCACACCATCTCCTTCCCCCGCCTCGAACCGGCCGAAAACGCGCCCTACGTCCAGGAAACCCGCTACGCCGTTTCCGACGAGGACATGGAAAAGATCGTCGTGCTGATCCGCCTCGCGGTCCCCTACACCGGCATGATCCTCACCGCGCGCGAGAACGCCGATATGCGCCGGCGACTCCTCCCGCTGGGCGTAACGCAGACCGATGCCTCCTCCCGCATCGGCATCGGCGCCTACGCCGCGCCATCCGAGGCGCAACACGGCGACCGCCAGCAATTCCTCCTCGGCGACACGCGCTCGCTCGACGAGGTTGTCGGCGAGCTCGCCCGCATGGGCTACATCACCTCGTTCTGCACCGCCGGCTACCGCTGCGGGCGCACCGGCCAGTGCATCATGGACCTGCTGCGCAGCGGCGCGGAGGGCAAGTTCTGCAAGCTCAACGCCGTGCTCACGTTTCGGGAGTGGCTGGACGACTTCGCCTCGCCGGAGACGAAGGCCGCCGGCGAAGCCGTTCTGGCGCGGGAGCTCGAGGAAATCCGGACGCGGGCGCCGAAGGGCTTCCCGAAGTTCATGGAGTTCTACGAACGCACCGCGCGCGGCGAACGCGATCTCTATTTCTGACGCGGACGCGCGCCGCGTTGAATTCACCGCGGAGGCGCAGAGCAGATCGCCGTCGCCGCGACTGCGGGTCGCGGGCCTCGGATTATCGCCCGCCGGGTTTTCGGTCCGCCGGGGGCGGACCGAACAACCCGGCCTACACCGCCCGCGCCGGCGCGTCCTGTAGGCCGCCTTGTTTCGCGAAGCGAAAAAGGCGGC
>CALGXT010000014.1 GCA_937935255.1 uncultured bacterium
GAGTTTGAAGAATCCGGAATCCGGGAGTTCATCGCCGGCCGGCACGAACCAAGCGCGATGCGCCGGTTTGCCCGCGGTGTCGGACGCCGGCTCGGTCGCCAACGACCAGCCTTCCGGCGGAACCGGCAGACGCGGTGTTCCGACAACCGACATCCGGACATACGGCAGGGCGCCCGCGGCCTGCGCCGGGACGTCCACGATGATCTGACCGTTGCGTTCGATAATATTGATCAGCGGCTCGCCCTCGCGCAGGTTCTCGCCGGCGGCATATTCGATGCCCAGCGGCACGCCCCGGCCGTTGTCGCGATTCAGGTCCTCGTCCGTGCCGCGGCGCCCGCGCTGCTGAGCGAACGCCTCAAAACCGGCCACACGGCGCAACATAAACACATCGAAAGCGTAGGCCTTGTGGCCGTCTTGCGCATCCGGCGCATGTGTGGCGCGCACCCGGAAACTGCCGTCGGCGCCGGGCCGAATACCGATCCAGCGCGCGACATAGCCCTGCGCCGTGTTGTCGCCGGTATTGAACGTTGCAGATGCGCCATCCACGACCACCCCTTCGGTGTGCGCCGGATGGAAGGCCTCGGCGTCCAGAATCGTGTACACGGTCCGCCGGTTCGGATACGCGGCGCTGTTGCGGTTGGCGCTCGTCGCGAACTCATAGACGCCGTTGGGGTCGAGCCCCGTGAAGGTCGCCTCGACCGTCCAGCCGGCAGCGCCGTAGTAAATCACGCCGCCCATGTTGACGATGCCGCCGAAGGTCTGGTGGGCATCCGTGCCCGCCGCGCAATCGCTGCCGCCCGTCACCGGGTCCGGCTGCCAGACCACCCCGCCCGTCTGCGTCAAGGTCACCGTCACCGGCAATTCGAGGCCGGTGTCCAGATCGCGCAGCTTGCCGGTCGCAGGACCCGGCGAACCGCTGCCGATGTTGAAGACCGTCGCATTCTCGTGTTTATAGGCGGCAGGCTGATAAACGCAGTCGTTATAGGCCGCCCATTTCTCGGGCTCCGGCGCGGGCGCCGGGTTCACCGTCACGGTTGTTTGCGCGCTGGCGCTCAGCGCGCCGTCGTGCGCCGTCAATTGCAGCACATAGACGCCCGCCTCCGAAAAACTCGCCGTGGTGACGGCGGTCGTCTCATCGTCGAAAGTCACCTCGCCCGGACCGCTGATTTTCTCCCACAGCAGGGTCAGCGCGCCCGGCGGGTTCGGCCGGCCGTCGTCGCTGGCGCTGCCGTTCAACGTGGCGGTTTCCGGCAGCGTAATCGTCTGATCGGCGCCGGCGTTGACCTGCGGAGCTTGGTTGCCGGTGGGCTGCCGCGTGGCGATCAGCTCGAAGTCGAACGTCAGGTCGGATGAGGTGCCGTCGCGCTGATGCACTTCGACCGCGATGACGTTGTCGCCGGAAACCAGCAAATTCACCGGTATCGTGCCCGGGAAATAGGCGGTTTCATCCGCGCCGCTCACGATCGTGCTGGAGAACGTGAGATAGTTGATCTCGCCCTCGGGCATATTGGTGCGGAAGACTTCCGCGCCGTTCAGATAAACCACGGCGCCGTCGTCGCGCTGAATGCCGAGATTCAGGGCGGTGATTTCGCCGGGGTTCGCAACGTGGATGGTCTTGCGGAAGTATGTCGTGATATAGCGGTTCGGCGCCGGCGGCGAATACACCGTCGTGACGATCCAGGGATCCCCATAGCCCAGCGGGGCGGCGCCCTGCGCCCAGCCGCTGTCATCGAACGTTGTTGCGCGCCAGGCCGTGTCTTGATCGCTGCCATTATCGAGATATTTCCAAACCGAACCTTTCGCAATCCAGGTCTCGTTGACTGGACCATAGGTGTCCGTGATCGTGAAGGATCGCGGCGCCGAATCGGCCGTCGCGCTGGCGGCGTCCGTGACGCGCGCAAAAACCTGCCATACGCCCGGCGCCTGCGGCCCGAGATTGACGCGCCAGGGCGCCGCCGTGGCCGCGCCCACCGGCGCGAAGGCGCCGCCGTCCACGGCCGCGAAAAACTGCACGGAATGGGGCGCCGTTCCGCCCGCGGGCGCGGCTTCGAGCGCCACATCGTGGTTGCGGTGGATCGAAGCGCCATCGGCCGGTGCCGTGAGGCTGATAGTCAGCGGCAGGTTGTTCGGAGTGACTGAAAAGTTGTCAATGCGGTATTTCCGCTCCGTATCGGCGGCGGCGTTGTCATCGGCCCACATCAGGAACAATTGCGCGCCCGCAGCCCAGGCGGCGTTCAGATTCACCGCCACGTCGTAATTCTGTGTCGTCATCGAGCCTGACAGTTCGGGAATGAGCGCCCAGGAACCCGGCTGGCCGGTCAGGCTGTAGAACACGCGCAGGCCTGGCACCTCCTCCGCCGTGGTCTCCACCACCGTGTAGTCATACGCCACGCGCAGACTGGAAAGCGGCAGCCCCGAAGTGTTGACCAGCGTCGCCTTCAGCAGCACGGCGCCGACGGACGTGGCGGAGAGCTGAATGAATTTCGAGCCGCCGGAAGTCCAGACCGCGCGCGCGGCTTTGGACGGGTTGGACGAAGTGCTGCTGCTCAGGGTCTCCGCCACCGCCGTGTGCGCGAGCGCCTGGACGGCCGCATCGAGGCCCGCGGCGGTCGTGAAGCCGTCCTTGCCGGAGCCGATGGCCGAGGTCGCCCATTCGCTCGCGGGGGGCAGCGCATCGAACGTGAGCGTCCCGCTGCCCGCCGCGCCGACCGCTATGCCGGGCAGCGCTGAAAGCACCGTGATCGTCACCTGGCTGCTGGCCGAGAGTTCGCCGTCATTCGCCGTCAACCGCAGCACGTAGGCGCCGGCCTGCGAGAACGTAGCGGTGGTTTGCGCGGCGGCGGGGTTGGCAAAAGTCACGCTGCCTTCGCCGCTGACTTTTTCCCACAAAAGCGTCAGCGCGCCCGGCGGGTTGGGCAGGCCGTCGTCGGTCGCGCTGCCATTCAGCGTCGCGCCCGCCGAAAGCAAAACCGTTTGATTGGACCCGGCGCTGACGGTCGGCGGCTGGTTGCCGGTCGGGAGCAGACCGAAGGGGTTGGTATAGGCAATGCCTTCGGGGCCGTGCAACTCGGCGCGGACATATTTGGCGACTCCGGGCGTGTGGAGCAAATTGATCGTCGCTCCAGTGGCGACCTGGTTACCCTGAGAAATCCAGCGAATCTCCGTGTAGCCTGTGCCGGTGATCGTGATCGTGCCGGCGGTCGTGTCCACCGTGACGCCGGTGAGGGCCGGCGGGGTATGCGCGCTGGAGGTCGAATAGGTCGAATAAAAAGCCCCGTTTTCAAGCGCGGTTCGCGCGTTGGCGATGGACCGCGACGGCATCAAAAGATAGGTCCGGTTGCGGCCGATGTGCGAAGCCTGGTGCGAATCGTCGGTCGAGAAACCCCAGACGGGGCGCGACGGCATCAGAATGGTGAGCACGGCGTCCCATTTGGCGCGATCGCCGGGATAGCGGTCGCCCTGATTGTAGATTTCCTGGCCGATGCAATGCGGATGCGCGAGATAGTGATCCGCATACCATTGGGCCGTCTGGGAATAGCGGCCGGGATGCGCGAAGAACGCAATGCCGCCCGCGGACCCGACGCCGTTCAGCAGCGTCGTCACGTCGGACGAGGAACTGGCGTAATTGCTGAACAGGCTGACGATGTGGTGCCCGCTCGAAAGCTCATTGCCCTGGATATCCGCCATGCCGAGCGCGGCCGGATCGCGGCCGTAGCTGCTCCACGGATAGGACACATAGTTGTGGTCCGTCAGCGCCAGCACTTCGTAGTTCAGCGCCCGGTACCCGTCAATCACGGCGGCGGGCGTCTGCGCGCCGTCGCTGTTCGTCGTGTGCGAATGGAAGTTGCCCTTGAAGGTTCCGAATGTTGCCCAGTTGACCCCGGCATATGGGTTCGAGACGGTAACCGCCGGATCGGCGATGGCCACCGCCACACTGCAGGCCACACCCAAGGCGAACAAACCGGTTTGACGAATCGCGCTCATACCACACATTTCTTTATCCTCCTCCGATGCGGCTCGCTTTCCGCAACGTGTGGCGCGAGAAACTACCCCGGTGATATGAGAAGCCAATAAATCAAACATTAGGATTTGAGCAGGTTTGAGCAATCCAATGATTGAATTTTGATTTACGAGTGATCGAAGAGTTTTAGGCGGATTTGACTTCGATCGGATTGGTTTTCAAGAACATACGGGCAGGCAACGCTTTTGATTGCCGGCCGCGACCATCGAAGCCGACGGGGCCGCGTTGGAGGAACTGGCCGAAGGACGGCGAGCAGGCGTGATGGCGCTGCTAACTCACCGCCCCGGCGCGCAATTCTTCGAGGATCGCCGCGGCGGCCGCGGCGGGATCGGCGGCGTCGAGGATCGGGCGCCCCACGACCACGGCGCTCGCGCCGTCGCGGGCGGCCTGCGCCGGCGTGGCCACGCGCTTTTGATCGCCGGCCGCCGCGCCTGTCGGACGAATGCCCGGCGTGACCAGATACGCCTCCGGCCCTAATCTCCGGCGCAGCGCCGCGACCTCTTGCGGGGAGCAAACGACCCCATCCGCGCCGCTTTCCATCGCCAGCTCCGCCAGCGCGACCACCTGCTCGGCCGGCGAACGCGTCACGCCGATCGCCGCCAGATCGGCGGCGTCGAGGCTGGTAAGCACGGTGACCGCCAAAATCCGCGGCCGCGCGCCGCCGAGCGCGCGCGCGGCTTCGGCCGCGGCGCGGATCATCGCCGGGCCGCCGGCGGCGTGCACGGTCAGGAGCTCGATCTCCGCCGCCGCCGCGCGGACGGCGCGCTCGACGGTGCGCGGGATATCGTGCAGTTTGAGATCAAGGAAAATCCGCCCTTTTCTTCGCCGAACCAGGGTCAGCGCCTCCGGTCCGAGCGCGCAAAACAGTTCCAGTCCGATCTTGAAGAAATCCAGCGCGGGCGGCAGACGCTCGAGCGCGACGGACAGCGCGGCGCGATCGGGGACATCCAACGCGACGATCAACTCCGGCGGGATCGGCGGCTTCATCCCTGCAGCGCCCCCCACTCCGTCAAGCGCCGCCGCGCGAAGTCGGCGAATTCGCCTTCCGCGCCGGCCTCGAGAAATTTCCGGTAGTGCAGAATGGCCTCGGAGCGGCGGCCGATTCCATCGAACGCGCGCCCGAGAAAGAACGTCGTGACCGGATTGCCGGGCAGCCGCCGTTCGTAGTCCTGGAAATCCGCGAGGGCCGCGTCATACCGGCGCAGCTCCAGCAATGCGACGCCGCGGACCTGCCGGCTTTGCGGTTCCTCCGGATAGGCGGCGCGCGCCGCCTCCGCCAGCGCCTGCGCGTCGCGAAATCGCTTTTCGGCGAGCCGGCACTTGGCGAGTTTGAGCAACGCCTCGTAGTCGTTCGGCGCGGCGGCGAGCGCGGCGGCGTAGCGTTCGGCGGCCGCGCCCAGTTGATTGCGGGCCAGCTCGCGATCGCCTTGTTGAATCGCCTCGACCGCCGGTTTCTGCGCGCGCAGCCGCGCCAGGCGATCGAGATAGCGCTCCCGCCGATCGGGATGGGAAATCGCTTCCGCGAATCGCGGTTCCTGGGCGCGGCGCTGCGCGGTCTGGAACCGCTCCTCGCTCATGGGGTGGCTCGCGAACATCTGCTCGAGCGCGTTCGGCTTGGACTTCGACTCGCGGCGCAAAACATCCATCAGCCCGACCATCCCGGAGGGCGGATAGCCCGCGGCGGCGGCATACACCATGCCCAGCTCGTCCGCCTGCCGCTCGTCCTCCCGACTGTAACGCGCCAGCAGCAGCCCTGCGCCGATCCCGCCCAGGCCCAGCGCGAGCCCGCCATATTCCTCCTTCTTTTGCGCGGCGGCCGCCGCCAAACCGATGACCACGACCTGCGCGAGCAAAGCGCTCGTCATGCGCTGCGCCGTGTGGCGCGCGTTGACATGGCCCAATTCGTGCCCCAACAAGGCCGCCAATTGCGCCTCGTTGTCCAGCGCCAGCAACAGCCCGCGCGTGACGGCGATGCTGCCGCCCGGAAAGGCATAGGCGTTGACGTGGGAAGCATTGACGCCGCGAAACGTATAGGGCATGTGAGGGCGGTGCGTCCGCGCCGCCAAGGACAAGCCGACCTCCTGGAGGTAGGCGTTCAGTTCCCTTTCGGGCGCCGGCCCGTAATCGCTGGAAAACTGGTGGGGCGCGTTTTCGCGGTCCAACCGGATTTCATCATCCGAGGACATCAGCATCAACTGCCGGCGTCCGGTGACCGGGTTGGTCGCACAGCCGCCGAAGCCGACGGCCGCCGCCGCGCAGAGTCCTCCGCGCAGAAAATCGCGGCGCGTCCATCCCCCGCCCGGCGGCGCCGCGGCCCCGTCTCGCCGCTGTCTCATCGCAGATCACCCCGTAATCGTTTTTTATCGAAAGAGGGCTTGCGTCTTCGCGAAGCCATGCTAGATGTTCCCTAAGTCGCTGTCGAGGACTTGTTCCCGCGGCGAGCATTTTTATCAACCGGCCCAGGGCCAGGAGCGCAGCCATGAACGGCATGGACGACGACGACGGGATGATCAACCTCGGCGGAGGTTGTCCGATTCACGGCGAAGACTACATGGCCGAATGCAGTGTGTGCGGCGCCGAATTTTGCACGCGTTGTTTTCGGAATTCGGCTTTGTGCCCCGATTGCGCGGAGCTTTCGGAGGACGAGTTGGAGGAAGAGGCCGAATTGGCCGAGAAGAAGAACGAATTGGCGGAAGATGAGGACGACGAGGCCGCGCGGCTGCTGAAAGAAGCCGATGAGTTGCCGGTGGACGAGCTGATGGCGGAAGTCGAGCTGGCGGAGACCGGCGAGTCGTCGCCTGTGGAAGCCTCATCCGCCGCCGTTCCGCCCCGAAAATCGAAGCGCTCCGTCGCCCTGCCGTCCGCGCCGGCAAAACCGGGGAAAAAAGGCGGGAAATCGGCGCGACTGCCGGCGGCAGCAAAAAAGACGGCATCCGGAAAGAAAGCGGCGCCGAAGCCCGCGACCCGCAAGCCGGCGGCGTCGAAATCGGCTTCCGCCCGTTCGCGCGCTCGCTGAAATCGCGCATGGCTTCGCCCGCCCAGGCGGCCGACGCCGCGACGCCGATGATGGCGCAGTATCGCCGTTTGCGCGGCGAACTGCCGCCGGATACGTTTTTGTTTTTCCGGCTGGGCGATTTCTACGAGATGTTCTTCGAGGACGCCGTCGAGGCCTCCAAACTGCTCGACATCACGTTGACGCGCCGCAACGGCGTCCCGATGTGCGGCGTGCCCTATCATGCCGCCGCCGGCCATATCGCGCGCATGATCCAGGCGGGGCGCAAGGTGGCGATCTGCGAGCAGACGGAGGATCCCGCCCTCGCGCGAGGCCTCGTCCGCCGCGAAATCACGCGCATCGTCACGCCGGGCACTTTGCTCGAGGAGCCGATCGTCGAGTCGGCCCGCAGCAACTACCTCGCCGGACTGCACCGCCGCGGCGATGCGCTCGGTCTCGCCGTCCTGGAAGTCTCGACCGGCGAGTTCTGGGTGGAGGAATTCGAACGCGCGGCGGAACTGGCCGAAACCCTCGCGCGCCATGCGCCGGCGGAATGCGTCGTGGCCGAAGCCCAGCGCGACGATCCCGATCTGCGCGCCGCGATCGCCCAGTGCGGCGCCCTCGCCACGGCGGTCGAGGACTGGACCTTCCAACCGGACGCCGCCGTCGAGCGGTTGACCCGGCATTTCCGCGTGCACTCGCTGGAGGGCTACGGCTGCGCGGACCGCTGGGCGGCGGTCGGCGCGGCCGGCGCGTTGCTCGACTATGTCGGCCGCATCCTTCGCCGCGATCTTTCGCACATTCGCTCGCTCTCGATG
>CALGXT010000015.1 GCA_937935255.1 uncultured bacterium
TCACACTTCGCGAAGTGTGATACACCGAGTCGCTGGGTTTTCGCGCCGTCGTTACGAACGGACCGGCGCGTCAGATGGATTCCAAAGCGCCCGCGCGATCATAGCGAAAGCGCCGGAATGATGCGGGGGAGACACGCCCACCACGGGCGTTCGGCGCTCATCGGGGCGCGGAAGCAGAGTGAGTGCCGCGTTCGAGTTGGCGAAGTCCGTCAAAAAGGTATTGAAAGCCCGCGACGATCGTAAACCCCGTCGCCCCGATGCAGAGCCAGCCGAACGGGCGCTCCGGTCCTTGCGCCAACGCCCAAACGATGGCGGTCATCAAGAGGAAAGTCGAGGTCTTTCCGGTGAACCGCGGGCGCACTTCGATCATCCCGGTCAAATGATGAACGACGAAAAAACCCAGGACGAGCAGCGCGTCGCGGCTGATCACGGCAGCGGTCAAAAATACCGGTAATTGGGGGCGGAGGGCGGGCAGGCTCGGTCGCGTCAGCAGAATCGTCGCGGAAAGCAGCAGCGCCTTGTCGGCCAGCGGGTCGAGAATCCGGCCCAGCCGCGTGATCTCGCCGCGGGAGCGCGCGAGATAGCCGTCCAGGGCATCGGTCAGCGCGATCGCGGAAAACAGCGCGAGCGCGCCGATGCGCAAACGGTCGTCGGAGGCGCCGATTTCGACGCTCCGCAGGTAATACCACATCAGGATGACAAAGGCCGGAATGCCCAGAATGCGCAACAGCGTCACGCGGGTTGCGGCGGTAAGAATGCGCTCGTGCGGCTGCGATGGATTCGGCGGGGGCATGACACGGCGCGGATCAATCGTGGGCGGGCGCCGCGAGCGCGCGCGCGCGATCGAGCGCGCGTGCGATCCGGGCGGCCACGCGCTCCCGGCCCAACGTCTCCAGCATTTCGAAGAGGCCGGGGCCGACGTCCGTTCCGGAAACCGCGGCGCGCAGCGGATGCACCAACTGGCCGATTTTGACCCCGCGTTCCTCGCCGTAGGCGCGCACAAGGTTTTCGAGATCGGCGGCGGCGAAGGATGGGGCGGTTGCAAGACGTCGCGCGATTTCCGCGAGATGCTCCTGCGCGCCTTCGCGGGCCATTGCCTTGCGGAATGCGCGGTCATCCACCGGATAATCTTCCGTGAAGAAATAGACGGTTTGCGCCGCCGTGTCGGTGAAAAGCTTGATGCGGTCGCCCATGATTTCGAACACGCGGCGCGCATAGGCGGTATCGGCGGGGGCGAGACCGTGGCGGGCGAGGTCGGCCAGATGTTGCGCTTCGCGTTCGGCGAGCGGCAGGCGCCGCATGTATTCGCCGTTCATCCAAAGCAATTTTCGAAGGTCGAACTGCGCCGGCGAGGATTGCACGCGCGCGAAATCGAAGAGCTCAATCATTTCCGCGCGGGACAGCAGCTCGCGGTCGCCGCCGGGCGACCAGCCGAGCAGGGCGAGGTAGTTGAAGAGAGCGTCGGCGAGAAAGCCGCGCTCGCGAAATTCGCCGACGTAGGCCGCGCCGTCGCGCTTGGAATAGGGTTTGCCCTGGGCGTTGACGATCATCGGCAAATGCGCGTAGCGCGGCGCGGGCGCGCCGAGCGCCTCAAACAAGGCCACATGGCGATAGGTGTTTTCGATGTGGTCGTCGCCGCGGATGACATGCGTGACGCCCATCGCGATGTCATCCACGACATTCGCGAGATGGAAGACGGGAGAGCCGTCGGAGCGGACGATGACGAAATCTTTGAGGTCGGCGGCGGGCTTGACGAGGTCGCCCTTGATCTCGTCGTGAAACCGCATGTCCGTGCCGGGCATGCGAAAGATCACGCATTCTCCTTTACCGGTTCCGCCCTTGTCTTCGCGGTAGGCCCTTCCTGACGAAAGCAGCTTCTCCGCCGCGGCGAGATGCGCCTCGCGGCGGGTGGACTGATACATCGGCGGCTCGTCCGGCTCGATCGCCAGCCAGCGCAGGGCCGCGTGGACGGCCTCGACCGCTTCGGGCGTGGAGCGCTCGCGATCGGTATCCTCGATGCGCAGCAGGTATTTGCCGCCGGCGCGGCGGGCGAAGAGCCAGTTGTAAATCGCGGCGCGGATATTGCCGATGTGAACATGCCCGGTGGGACTGGGCGCGAAACGGGTTCGAACGGTCATTCGATGCACCTCGAGGGTTGTTCCACGCCGCCAGCATACGGCAGCCGCGCTTCCGCGGCAACCGCGAAGCCGCGACGTTCGAGTGGGGACAGAGATGCAAAAAAGGGGACAGAGATGCAATGACGCGATTCGGCGGCAGAGATGGAATCGCAACTTAAATGCGCTGTAAATTATTCAAAACAAGATAATAACGCAGAATTATGGGCGTCGAAGGCTCGGTTGGGACTGTATCACACTTCGCGAAGTGTGATACACCGAGTCGCCGGGTTTTCGCGCTGTCGTTTCGAACGGACCGGCGCGTCAGATGGATCCCAAAGCGCCCGCACGATCATGGCGAAATCTCCGGAATGAAGGGGGGGGCACGCCCACCACGGGCGTTCGGCGCTCATTAGGAACACGCTCATTGGGGACAGGCACGTTAGATCGGGCGCGTTGGCCCATCGTTCCATGGTCGCTTGGACGCTCGCCCGGCCTGTTTTCGCGCCGGCCGCCCATCGCGCCGATATATACGTCTCTGTCCCCATGCGCCGATTTGACCTCAAGGCGGCGGACGTCCAGAATGGCGTTCATGAAGGAAAAGCCTCTTCATTTTGTCACGGTCACGTTCAATCCGGCGTGGGATATTTGGTGGCAGACGGAAGCGCCTTTACGACGGGGCTGTGTGCACACGATCCGGAAGACAGCGCGCGTAGCCGGCGGCAAGGGTGTGAATGTCGCAAAATTGCTCGCCGCCAACGGCCGGCGGGTGACGGCCGGCGGGTGGGTGGGGGAGGAAGATGCGGAGACATTCCTCGCGGAGGTTCGCGCCCGCGGAATCGCCGCCGCATTCCACCGGGCGCCGGGACGGACACGGGAGAATTTGATGGTGCGCGGCGCCAATGGCGAAATGAAGTTCAATCATCCCGGTTTTCCGAGTGTGCGCTGCGATTTCGCGTCCGTCTTGCGATATATGCGCGCATTGACGGAGAAAGCCGATGTCGTGGCGCTCTGCGGATCGTTGCCGGCCGGCTTTCCCCCCGACACCTATGCGCGCTTGATCCGCGATTTGCATCGCCGCGGCGTTGCGACGGCGCTCGACACTTCGGGCGAAGCGCTGATTCGCGGCATCGCCGCCGGACCGACACTCATCAAACCCAACCGCGCCGAATTGGAGGAAATCGCGGGGCGCCCTTTGCGTTCGGAGACCGCCGTACGAAGAGAAATCGAGCGTCTGCGGGAGCGGGTGGAGGCCGTGGTCGTGACGGACGGCGCGGCGGGAGCGTGGTTCGCGGTGGGCGAGGTTCGTCTATGGGGACGCCCTCCTCCGGTGCGGGCGGCGGATTCCACGGGGGCCGGCGACGCTTTCCTGGGACAATTGATCGGCGAATATTTTCCGGCGCGGCGGCTGACCGAGGAGATCGCCGCGCGCGCGTTGGCCGCCGGCGCCGCCGCGGCGGAGCGTCCGGGTTCGACGCCGGTTTCGCCCGAACGTGTCACGGCTCTGGCTTCTCGGGTGAAAATTGCGGCGTACACACCGCGGGGCGTCTGAAACTCGCGGGCGGACACAGGACGAAGAGCGGGACGGCGCCGGCTCTTGGGCCGGAGTCAAAGAGACTCGAAAGTAGAATCAATCGCTGCTGACGCGGATGAAAGGAACGGCGACGGGCGCGAAACACAAGAGAAGAGAGGACATCAAGACCTGCCGTCCGCGCCCATCTGCGCCATCGGCAAAAATAATATAAAAACGAACTATCCTTTCGAGCGCGCACCCGCGCATCGCGGCGCGTTCGAGGGAGGGCGAGCGACGGCAATTGCGAAAGACGGGATTCCAATACGAATCCTTGTTCGTCCAACTCCTATCGTGTAGGCTGGAACGGATTTTTGTGGCGGAGCCGCGTCGGAGACCGGAGACGGACAATGCAAAGACTGTTCGGATTGAGCGTGGCGGGTTTGGCGCTGGCCTTGACGGGGTGCGGGCGGCTGCCCGAAGATTCCACGCCTTCGATGGCGGTGACCGAACTTTCCGCTTCGAAGCCGCCGTCCGATATTGAAAACGCCATCCGGCGCGTTTATCCGGCCATCGTGCGGCTGGATGTCATCAGCGAGCGCGCCGCCGACGGGCGCATGCGCAAAGAGCGCAGTTTCGGCAGTGGAGCGCTGATCCGGGCCGACGGCCATTTGATCACGAACCATCACGTGGCGGGCCGTGCGGTGCGGATTCGCTGCCGGCTCTGGGATGGCGAGGAGGTCGAGGGCGAACTGGTCGGAACCGATCCGCTCGCCGATGTCACGGTGGTGCGCTTGAAGATGGAGAATCGGCGGCGCGACACCCCTTTGACCGTAGCGGAATTCGGGGACTCCGACGCGTTGAAAGTCGGCGACGCGGTCTTCGCGATGGGCAGTCCCGGGGGGGTCGCGCAATCGGTGACCCGCGGTATCGTCAGCAATACGGCGCTTATTCTGCCCGGCGGCTCGCCGAGTCTCGACGGCGAAAACGTCGGTTCGCTGGTTCGGTGGATCGCGCACGATGCCCGCATCTTCGGCGGCAACAGCGGCGGACCGCTGGTCAATAGCGAAGGTCGCATCGTCGGAATCAACGAAATCGGCTTTGCAGGCATCGGCGGAGCGATTCCGGGCAACCTCGCGCGTTCCATCGCGGAACAGATCATCGAACAGGGCCGCGTGGATCGGAGCTGGACCGGCTTGACCGTGCAACCGCGGCTGAAAGGGCTCGAATTCGATCGGGGGGCCCTCGTCGCCGGCATCTTGCCGGATTCTCCGGCGGCCGAGACTGACCTTCAGCCCGGCGATATTTTGCTGGCCTACGACGGGATTCCCGTGAATTGCGCGATTCCGGAGGATTTGCCCGTATTCAATGCCTTGGTGCTGGGCACGCCGATCGGCAAGGAAGTCGCGCTGCATTATTGGCGAAACGGCGAGGAGCGTGAGACGCGTCTGACGACCCGGCGGCGCGATCCGGCGCTCGGTCGCGATCGGTATTTGCGCGCCTGGGGCATGACGGCGCGAAATTTCACCTTGTTTTCCGCCATCGCCGCCCGGCGCGACAACACCGACGGCGTCCTCGTGAGCTCCATCAGCGCCGGGGGGCCGGCGGCGCAAGCCGAGCCGGCGATGCAGCCGGGCGACGTGATCGTGGCGATGGAAAACGAGCCGATCCGGAACCTCGAGGAACTGGAGGCGCGCACCGAAAAGCTGCTGGAGGGGAGAGAGGATGCCCGTCCGACCTTGGTGGCGTTCGAACGGGGCCGCAATCATTTTCTCACGATCGTCCGCGTGGGGCCGGCGCCGCGGCCGGACCGTCCCGAACGGCCCAAGCGGCCCGAGTTCCATGCCGTGCTGCAGCACCTTCCGCAGCCGCTGGCGGAAACCCTCGGACTCGAAGGTCCGGCGGGCGTTCGCGTGGCGTACGTTTTTCCCGGCCTTTCCGCGGATCAGGCCGGTTTGAAAACGGGCGATATCATATTGCGTTTCGACGGCGAGCCGGTGCGCGGACGCCGACCCGAGGAGATCGCGCAGTTCAACCGCCTGTTCCGCTCGCGCAAGGTGGGGGCGACGGCGTCCCTCGAGGTGCGCCGCGGCAACGAAACCCTCGCGTTGGAGATGACGCTCGCCGAAGGCGCGGACGCCGCGGGCGATCCGGACCGCTACGAGGCGCGGGAACTGGACTTCGAGGCGCGCGCGCTGACGCTGCAGGATCGGGCGCTGCGCAAATTGCCCGAAAATCTACAAGGACTGCTGGTCGAGCGCGTAGAGCCTTCCAGCGCCGCCGATCTGGCCGGTTTGCAGATCGGGGATATCATGATTTCGCTCGCGGGCGAACCGACGCCCGACACCGCCGCCCTGGAAAAAACGGTCAAAACCCTGGCGGAGACTCGTCCGCGCTACGTGCAGGTGTTCGTCCGCCGCGGGGTGCAGACGCTCTTCTTGGAAATCGAGGCCGAGTGGGGATCGAAGGACGGCGTTCCATCGGATGACGCCACGGATACGACGGCGCCGAATGGGGATGCATCAGAAGAGGAGCGTGGAGCGGAGGAGGCGGACAAATGAGCCGTTTACTGCGATGGTGTTTGGCGATTGCCGCGGCGGCCGCCATCCGTGTGGCGGCGGGGCCGCTCGAGGATGCCGGACGCAAAGTGTATGCGGAATACGCGGGCGCGGTGGTCCCCATATCGGCCGTCGTCCGCATCGAAGTGCCCGGTTCCGGTCGGGGCCCCCAGGAGGGCAAGGTCAATTTTTACGGCACCATCGTGGGCGAGGACGGATTGACCGCGATTTCCGCGACGGCCCTTTCGCCGTTTTCCGGCATGTTGGAACAATTGGAAAGCGGCGGCATCCGGCCAGCGGTGAGCGTCACACAAATTCGCGCCCGGCTTTCCGACGGCGCTTCCGTGTCCCTGCGCCAGATTTTTACCGATGACGACCTCGATCTCGCGTTTTTGTTGCCGGATCCCGATCCGGAAAAACCGGCGCCGAAATGGCCCAAGCCCGTGATTTTCGCTCCAGGGGTCGAGGCGCGGATATTCGACAAGCTGTTGTGTCTGTCGGGCACGGCGGAGTTGCTGGGCTGGGCTGTGGTGGGGGGGACGGGCGAAATCAACGGCGTCATTACCCATCCGCGCCGTTATTATCTCATCGAGCGCAGTTTCAGCAACATGACCGGCGTGCCGGTTTTTCGCGCCGACGGGCGCGCGCTGGGCCTCGCGGTGGCGCGCCGCGAACCGGTTTCGCAAACCGGGCGCGGTTTGCGGGTGCAACAAATTGTCTGGGTGTTGCCGTCCGACGCCATCGCCGAGGCTATCGAACAGGCGCGGCGCGCGGCGGCCAAACCTTGAACGCGAAGGCGGGCCAAGGCGTCTTATGCGTGCGACGAAAGAAGCGAGGTTGAAATGAAAATCCTGATGTCGGCAATTTGCGCGATGGCCGCGGTCTGCTGGGCGGGGCCGATCGAGGATTCGGCGCGGCGTGTATTGAGCGATTACGGCGAAGCGGTGATGCCCGTCACGGCGGTGCTGAAGGTGGAGGCGCCGGGCGCTTCGGCGCCGCAGGAGCGCAATCTGGAGTTCCTCGGCACGGTGGTGGCGTCGAACGGATTGATGGCGGTTTCGGCGACCACGCTATCGCCCTTCAACAACATGGGCGACGCGGCCTCCGTGGGCGGTTCGCGGCCCACCACCTCCGCCTCTCGGATCAAAATCCGGTTTTCGGACGGCATTGAAGTTCCCGCCCGCCAGGTTCTCACCGACGAAGACGCCGACTTGACGTTTCTGCTGCCGGAGCCCGAGGAGGGCAAGCCGGCGCCTAAATTTCCGAAACCCGTGGAGTTTGCGCCGGGGGTCGCGGCGAATGTCGCGGATGAATTGTTCACGGTGGGACGGGCTGGAGATCTCTTCGGTTGGGCGCCGGTCCTGGGAAGGCTCCATATCATCGGCCGTGTCGAGCGTCCGCGCCGGCATTACCTCATCGCGGGCGCATTTTCGCCGGGCGTGGGAGCGCCGGTCTTTCTCTCGGACGGGCGCCCGTTGGGATTGCTGGTCGTTCGACGGGAACCCGCCGAACCTCAACCGGGGCGGCCGGCGCCGTTTCAACAGGCCATTGTAGTCTTGCCGTCCGAGACGGTCGCCGATTTGGTCGAGCAGGCCCTGCACACGGCAAACAATTCATCGGCGCGGCGGCCCTGAGTTCGACTTCGCTTTCCGCCGATAAAGGGGCGGAGAATTTTAGCGGAAGCCCGGCTCGTTCGCCGTGAAACCCGTCTTCGCGCGCCCCGCCGGATACAGCGCGGCGCGGGGGCCGCCTTGGAGCGGAGCCTTGCGAAATGCGGCGGCGGGAGCGGGTGACGGGAATCGAACCCGTACAGCCAGCTTGGAAGGCTGGAGCTCTACCGTTGAGCTACACCCGCTTCAAAGAATACGGCGTACTTTATCCGAGCGCGGCGTCACGTCAAGCGCGAGCCTGAACGAGTGTTCTATAAAATTGGTCCGGATGGCGCATAGAGGCCGAACGAATGAATTTCGTCCTTGATGGATGCGGGCGGAAGGATCAGGAGATCGTTTCGGATCCAGTCGGAAGCGCTCATACAAGGCCAACCCTCGTGGAGCGGGACGGGCTTGGCGCTCGCCCGCCTCTATGAAATATGTTTTGCCGGGATTCGGTTTTGGCTGTCCTTTTGTGAGGCGCTATGTCATCGTCCGAGGCTCATCGGAGTCTGGAGCGCATGAACAAACACACGATTCAGGATTTGATCCGCCAATTGCTCATCGAATTGGGCGAGGATCCCAACCGCGAAGGGCTGGTCAAAACGCCCCACCGGGTGGCGGAGGCTTGGGAATTTCTGGCGCGCGGCTATGGGATGGATGCGGAGAAAGTCATCAAGGGCGCGTTGTTCGAGAGCGACTCGAATCATATGGTCATCGTGAAGGATATCGAAATCTACAGCCTTTGCGAACACCACATGCTGCCGTTCTATGGCCGCTGCCATATCGGTTACATTCCCCGCGGCAAGGTGGTGGGGGTGAGCAAGCTGGCCCGGGTGGCCGATATCTACGCGCGTCGGCTCCAAATTCAGGAGCGACTGACGCACCAAATCGCGCGCATCCTCATGGATCATCTGCATCCCGAGGGGGTGGGGGTCGTCGTGGAGGCGAAGCACCTGTGCATGATGATGCGCGGCGTCGAGAAGCAAAACTCCTCCATGGTGACCTCGGCGATGCTCGGCAGTTTCCACAATTCCGTGGCGACCCGCGAGGAATTCCTCACGCTGATCGGGCGGCGGGAATTGAGCTGATCGGCGGCGATTCCGCGGGAATTCAACGGACGGCGCGTCGAATTTCCGAATTTGCGGGAGGGCGCCCGCATCAACGCCGGCGTTCGATCTCCACGCCGACGCTGCGCGCGAAGCGCAGTGCGCCGGGCTTGTCCACGGAGACCCGAACGCCCAGGACTTTGGGCTGCGCCAGGCAAATTTCCGCGATGCGTTCGGCCAGCGTCTCGATCAATCCGAACGAGCTGGCCTCCACCATTTGCAGCACGGCTTTCTTGATCCGTTTGTAATCCACCGCGTCCCCGATATCATCCGATGCCGCGGCGGGGCGGAAATCGCATTCCAGGGTGATGTTGAGGATCACGTCTTGCTTCTCGCGTCGCTCATCCGGATTGATGCCGATGATGCAACGCGTCGCCAGGTCGCGGATGTGGATGCGGTCCATGGTTCAGATGCGGGTGCCCGCGGGGATTACCGCTTTCTTGGGAATCACGATGACGCCGTCGCGAACCGTATAGTTCGGCGTCACGGTCCCGTCGGGTATGCCTTCCGGCGTGATGTAGCAACCGTCGCCGATGCGCGCGTTCTTGTCTATGATCGCGTTGCGAATGAAACAATCGCGCCCGATGCCGAGCGGCGGCACGGCGCCCGGCGGCGCGGGGCGCTCGCCCTCGTAGTAGTCGGCTCCCATGACGATCGAATGTTCGATCACGGAGCCGTCGCCGACGACGGCGCGGATGCCGATGATCGAATGCAGAATGCGGTGGCCCGTGATGATGCAGCCCTCGCAGAGCAGGGTGCGGTTCAAGTCGCAGCAGTTGATTTTGGAGGGCGGCAGATACCGCATGTGCGTGTAAATCGGCGCCTTCGCGTCATAGAAGGTGAACGGCGGATTGACATCCGTGAGTTCGAGGTTCGCCTGCCAGAAGGAGCCGATGGTTCCGATGTCGCGCCAATATCCGTCGAAGCTGAAACTGCACACCTTGTGGCGCTGGATGGCTTCAGGAATGATATCCCGTCCGAAATCGGTGTGGGGCAGGGATTCCAGCAACTCTTGAAGCACTTTCGCATTGAACACATAGATCCCCATATTGGCCAGATACCGTTCCGGCCCAACGCCGGGCTGCCGCAGTTCGTCCAACGCCGGACCGATTCCCGGTTTTTCGACGAAGCGAACAATGCGTTTCTGCGAGTCCACCTGCATGATGCCGAGCGCGCCCGCTTCATCGCGCGGAACGGGCTTGGTCGCGATCGTCACTTCCGCTTGCGTATCGAGGTGCTGTTGAATGACCTCGGCGAAATCCATGCGGTAGAGTTGATCCCCGGACAGGATCACGATGATGTCGGGCTGCTCGTCGAGAAAGTAGCGAAACGATTTGCGGACGGCGTCGGCGGTGCCTTCGAACCAACCGACGGAGTCGGGGGTCTGCTGCGCGGCGAGCAACCGGACATAGCCGCGGTGGAATTGATCGAATTGAAAACTATGCGCGACGTGCTGGTGCAATGAAACGCTGTTGAATTGCGTCAACAGATACATGCGGCGGATGTGGCTGTTGATGCAATTGCTGATGGGGATGTCCACCAGCCGGTATTTGCCCGCGATCGGCACCGCCGGTTTCGCGCGGTCTCTCGTCAGGGGCTGAAGCCGTGTGCCGGCGCCGCCGCCCATGATGACTCCGATGACGTTCATGCGTGGCCTCCTGCGCAGGATTTTGATTTGCACGAAGAATGCTTCTGAGAGATAGGTGTTGTCA
Source organism: uncultured bacterium (assembly GCA_937935255.1). GTDB lineage: Bacteria > Verrucomicrobiota > Kiritimatiellia > PWTM01 > PWTM01 > CALGXT01. The sequence continues at coordinate 10,653 of CALGXT010000015.1, forward strand.
AACGCAAATCGGAGTTTCGCACATTTCAAACCCAAGCCTGCGGTCGGCAGGACGCACGCCGTGAAAATTCATCGCCGTCCGCCCGATTTTGACGATCTTCGCGGGCGCGCCGCCGACGAGGCGGAGTCGCTCTTGAACGAATTGCCGGCCGAACTCGCCGCGCGCGCGCGAGCGCTGCCGCTGGTTTTCGAGGGCACGCCCAGCGAGGCGCTCGTGAGGTCCGGCATCGCCCCCGAGACGTTGGGTTTGTTTATCGGCGCGCCTTTCGCCGAGGAGCCGACCGGCGGGCCGCTGCCTTCAGAAATCCTGCTTTTCCTCGAAAACCTCTGGGCCGCCGCCGGCGGACGAGATCGCGAATTTCGCGCCGAGGTGCGCCGGACGCTGTTGCACGAGCTGGGGCATTATCTGGGCCTCGACGAGGGCGATCTGCTGGAGCGGGATCTGGATTGAAGCGCTCGGCGCTTGCCGCGCAAGACGGGCAAAGGTAAGATGTCTTCAGAAACACAGGCGCGAGCAAAGCCGCCCGAGCGATAAATGGAGACTCCTATGAACGGATGGAATTCTCGTTGGATCGGTTCGTTTCCCAAGATCGGCATCCGCCCCACGATTGACGGCCGCCGGCGCGGCGTCCGCGAAGCGCTAGAGAACCAGGTGATGACGATGGCCCGGACGGCGGCCGATTTTCTGACAAAAAATCTGCGCTACCCGGATGGCTCGCCGGCGCAATGCGTCATCGCCGACACCTGCATCGGCGGCGTGGCGGAGGCGGCGCGCTGCGCCGAGAAGTTCGCCCGCGAAGGGGTCGGCGTTTCGCTGACGGTCACGCCGTGCTGGTGTTATGGCAGCGAGACCATGGATATGACCCCGGGCCTCCCGAAGGCGGTGTGGGGGTTCAACGGCACGGAGCGGCCCGGCGCGGTGTATCTGGCCGCGGTGCTGGCGGGCCACAATCAGAAGGGCTTGCCGGCCTTCGGGATTTACGGACGGGATGTGCAAGACGCCGGCGACACCGGCATCCCGAACGATGTCCAGGAAAAGCTGCTGCGTTTTGCGCGGGCGGGGCTGGCGTTCGCGATGATGCGCGGGAAATCGTACCTCTCGCTCGGCGGCGTCTCGATGGGCATCGCGGGTTCGATCGTGGATCAGCCGTTCTTCGAAAAATATCTCGGCATCCGGGTCGAATGCGTGGACATGTCCGAACTCGTCCGCCGCATGGAGGAAAAGATTTACGATCCGGAGGAATTCGACCGCGCGCTCGCCTGGACCCGAAAATGGTGCAAGGAAGGGCCGGACGAGAATCCGCCGAAAGCGCGAAAGTCCGCGGAGGCGAAGGCCGCCGATTGGGAGACGGTGGTCAAAATGACCTTGATCGCGCGCGATCTCATGGTCGGGAACCCGCGACTGGCCGAGCTGGGATTCGAGGAGGAGGCGCTGGGACATAACGCGATCGCGGGGGGCTTCCAGGGGCAGCGCCATTGGACCGACCATTTTCCGAACGGCGATTTCACGGAAGCGATTCTGAATTCGTCGTTCGACTGGAACGGCATTCGCGCGCCGTACATCTTCGCGACCGAAAACGACTCGCTGAACGGCGTCGGCATGCTGTTCGGTTATCTGCTGACGAACACCGCGCAGATTTTCGCCGATGTGCGAACCTATTGGAGCCCGGCGGCGGTGCGGCGCGTGACCGGCAAGAAACTGACCGGCCCCTGCGCCGGCGGGATCATTCACCTCATCAATTCCGGCGCCGCGACGCTGGACGGCACGGGCGAGCAACGCCGCAACGGCAAGCCTGCGATGAAGCCGTTCTGGGAGATCACCGAAGCCGAGGCCGAACGGTGTCTGAAAGCCACGGTGTGGCCGTCGGCGATCCTGGAATACTTCCGCGGCGGCGGATTTTCCTCCTGCTATCTCTCGCGGGGCGGCATGCCGATGACGATGTCGCGTTTGAGCCTCGTGGCGGGGCAGGGGCCCGTGCTGCAGATTGCGGAGGGCTGGTCGGTCGAAATTCCGAAAGACGTGCATGCGGCGCTGAATCGCCGCACGAATTCCACGTGGCCCACCACGTGGTTCGTTCCGCGAGTGACGGGGCAGGGGCCCTTCCGCGATGTGTACAGCGTGATGAACAACTGGAGCGCCAACCACGGCTCGATCAGCTATGGACATATCGGGGCGGATTTGATCGCGCTGGCGGCCCTGGCGCGCATCCCGGTCGCCATGCACAACGTGGACGAAGCCGAAATCTTCCGTCCCTCCGCGTGGAGCCTTTTCGGCGCGCAGGACCCGGTCGGCGCCGACTATCGCGCGTGCGCGAACTTCGGCCCCGTGTACGGTTGACGGGGAGAGCGGCGGCCGCGTGGCGGGGCCGCGAAGAAACGATGGGGCCGGCAGGGGCGGGGCAGGTCGGTCTTTCGGTCGGCTCGTGGCGGACCGAAAGACCCGGGGGCAATTTCCGAAGAAAGCCGTCTCGCCGACCTACTGCTGAGGGCATCTGCGGGCGCCGGGTAACCGGCGCCGAACGGGCCATGGGGTTCGGCTACAGCACGCGCAAGGCGCTATCCGGAATCCAACCCTCGCGACCGTCGAGGCGGACGCGGATCCAGGCGCCATCGCGCCCCATGACGCGGACGATAGAGCCGACGGGGAGCGAGAAATGCACGGTGGCGTCGGGCAGCGGGGCGAACCGTACGGCCGCATCCGCTTGAAAGACCACGGCTTCAGGCCGCTTTTCAAGTTCGCGCCATACGGCTGCGCCTGCAAACGCAAGCACGGCAATGGCCGCCGCGAACCCCGCGATACCGCGGAACACGGTGCGTCCTCGTCTCGCCATAAAGGCCGCCATCGCAAACCCGCCGGCAATTCCCCAACCCGCCATCGCCAGCCGCCGCCATTCGTTCTCGGAGAGCCGCCGCGCCAAATGCTCCGGGAACGAAAGGGTCGGCGTGATGGCGCCCGTCTTTTCCAGCGCAAACCCTAGATTTTTCAGGATGTCCGGATCGCGCGGCCGAAACCGCAAGGCTTTTGCGTACTCGTAGATGGCGCCCGGCGCGTCGCCGGAACGGAAGAGGGCATTGCCCAGGTTGAACCGGATTTCCGGGCCTTCGAAGCCGGCGCGCAAAAGGGATTCGTAATGCGCAATCGCACTCGCGAGATTTCCGGCGTCGTAGGCGGTTCGCGCCAACGCGAATTCCGCCGTCGGATCCTGGGGCGCCGTCGCGAGGTCCGCGCGCGTGCGAGGCCCGGCAAAGAGGGCCAGGGCGAGGGCGATCGGCCCCGTCATTCCCGCCGTTTTCGTCCATCGGAAGATCATGGATTCTCCGTCCTTAATCCGCCCGCCAGCGCATTTTTTCCGCCGCCCGCAGCACCCCGCGCAATCGCGCGATCGTCGCCGCGAAGTCGGGCGCGGCCGCTTCGACGGCGGCGTAGCGCGCGGTTTCGCATTCGGCGAAGAGGGCTTTCAATTCCGCCGTCCATTCCGCCGGCGGCGCTGCTGCGCCGCGCTCCAAAATCTGTTCGGGGCCGACCTCGCCGGGCGGCAAATTGAGCCGATTCCCGAAATAATCGGTCAGACTTTTCCACACCGCGTCGTAAAACGCCTTGCGATCATGGATTTTCGCGGCCGCCTCCGCCCGGCGCAGTCCCTCGCGCGCCGCGCGCGGGGCGCGCTCGCGGCGCGCCAACGCCGGATCGTCTGCGCGTCGGGCGCGACGGCGATCCGCCAGCGCCGCCGCCAGCGCGGCGATCGCGACCAGCCACGGATAGCCGCGCCAGAAGGGATGCGAGAAGGCGTTCCAGTCCTCCGCGCGCCGCCAGCGGCGCGGCGCGGATTTCAAATATACCAAGTCGGTCCCTTCGACTCGGATGCCGCCGCCATCGGTCGGCGGCGCGATGACCAAACGATTCGGAGCGGCGCCGGCGGGCAGTAATTTGAGCGGGAACGGACCGCGCGAGAGGGTCCGATAGGCCTCTGCGCGGGGATCAAAGAAACTGAATTCCACCGCCGGCACTTCGGTCGCCGTTTCATCGCGCGGGATCAAAATTCGTTCATACACGCGCCGCCCCCGGCGTCCGGCCGGATCCGATTCGCGGTTCGTGAGCTGCGCGTCATAGGCGCGAAAGTTCTCCCCGATCGCAAGACCCGGTGCGGAAACCGCCTCGAGGTTGCCGTCGCCTTCGATGATCATGCGCAAGGTCAGCGGCTCGCCCACCGGAATCTCCGCGGGCGCGATCTCGGCGTCGAAGGTGAAACGCCCCACGGCGCCGCTGAAAGAGGCGGGCCGACCCTCTTCGGGCAGCGGACGAACCGTCAATTCCACGGGAGAGACCGGCAGATCCACCGGCTGGCGCTCCACACGTCCCAGCGCGCTGAGGTCGGGGAATCCAGGGAAAAAATCGTCCATCGGCGAACGCCGCCGCTCTCGGCGCTCGATCAACAGATTCAAACGCAGGGACGGCGCCAACCGATACTCGCCCGGCGTGAGCGCCCGTACGCGCGCCCGAAATCGCCGCGCCTCATAGACCCGCCCGTTGCGCGCTTCGCGCCCCGCGGGCAATTCCTCCCAGCGCTGAAACTGCAGGCCCGATTCCGGCAGCCCCGTCAGGTTCAAGTCGCGATCCACATTGACCGATCGGAACAGCAAGGTAAGCGTCACTTCAAAACTTTCGCCCGCATAGGGCCGATCACGGTCGGCGCGCAGCTCCGCGATGAGCGCGTCCGAAAGGCTGCGCACCTCGTCGCGGGCTGCTTTCGCGGGCAGAATCTTCACGTCCAGCGCGGGAATTTCGAGGGTCTGGCCATCCACGGTGTAGCGGAAGGGTCCGAGCCGATATTCGCCTTCACGGACGGCGAGCAAGTCGTAGCGGTAAACCATCGCCGAATCGCGCTGAAAGTTGACGATTGTGATGCGCTGTTCTCCGCCGGCAAATCGTATTTGCACGCCGCCCGCCATCGCGGGCATCTCCGGCGGCGAGGGCCGTCGCGCGCCGCGAACCTCCACCGTAAGCGCGCCCCGCTCGCCCACCGCCAACACACCCGGTTCGAGCGTGGCCTCCACCGTCACCTGGCCGCGCGCGGTCAGCGCGAGCGCCAGCGCGGCCAGCGCGCCAGAAACGATCGTTCCGTTTCGTGACCGAACTCGATTCACGTCACCAATCCTTTTCCACCGGCACGGGTTGTCCCCAGCGCACGCGCATCCGGCGGCGCTGGGCGTCTTCCTCGTCGCGCAGGGCGTCGAGCAATCGCGCCGCGTCTTCGGCGCTCATCTCGCGTTCTGTTCCGCCGCGCGGCGGGGCGCCGGGGGAATCGGGCGCGGCGGACGGTTCGGATTCGGCGGGACGCGGCTCGCCTTTTTCCTTGCCGTCTTCGCTGTTTTCCGGCGCGGCCGGCCGTTCCCCGGACTCCGGCGGCTTATCGTTCGTTTTGTTCGATTCCTGTTCGCCCGCCGACGACGAATCCTGCTGTTGCTCCCGCGGCTCCCCCTGTTTTTTTTGCTGTTCCTGTTGTCGCGCGGCCTCTTCAATTTCCCGCTGTCGGCGCAAAGCCCACTCGTAATTGATCTTGGCGTCGAGATCATCGGGCGCCAGCCGCAGCGCGTTTCGGAAAGAATCCAGCGCGGCCTCGATCGGCGCGCGGGCGGCGGCGGGTTGTCCGCCGCCGGCAAAACGTTCCGCCTGCGACAACTCCGAGACGCCCTTATTATACCAGGCGGACGACTGTGTTTCCAAATCCGTGGTTTTCAAGGCCTCGGTGAAGCGGCGCGCGGCGTCT
>CALGXT010000016.1 GCA_937935255.1 uncultured bacterium
AGAGGATTGGGCGCGTCCGGCCGAGTTCGATCTGCCCGAGGGGATCCGGCTCGAAAGCCGCGTCGAGGATGAGAATCGCCGTTTCAATCTGAACCACCTCGCGCGCGCCGCCGCCGAATCGGAACGCCGCGTCGAAACCGCGATCGCCTCCGAACTCCTTTCGCTGGCGGGCGCGCCCGATCCGCGGCGAAGGCTCGACGCGCTCCGCGCCGCGATGCGCGTTTCCGGCGCCGACGCCGAACCGAAATTCGCGCCGCTCTCCGCCTGGGGCGACCTGACCGCGATCGAGGGCTTCGACCGCGATTTTCTGGAGCGCGAGGCGGACGGGGTCGCCCGCCGCATTCGCCCCGCCGACGCGTTCACGGTCGCGCCGTTCGATGCGTTGCAACCCTGGACGATCAATCTCAACACCGCGCCGGAAGGGGTGCTGCTGGCGCTTTTCGGCCGCGCGCGGGGCGACGCGGTCCGCGCGGCGCTTTCCTTGCGCGAGGCCGCTCCGCTCCGCTCGTTGGAACCCCTGGCTCTGGTAGCGGACCCGGTGACGCTCCTGCGCTTGCGCCCGTGGATCGGCGTACGTTCGACGTTGTTCCGCGTGGAAGCCCGCGCCGCCGCGGACGGCCGCGAGCGCCGCGTGCGGGCGCTCGCGCGCCGCGAGGGCGACGGCGCGGTGCGGATTCTGGAATGGACGGAGCTTTGACGTTTCAAACCCCGATTCGCGTTGAAAAAAAGCGATGTTTTTCGCCGGGGTCTTTCCCGCTTGTCCCCCGGCGGCGCGTCCCGCCGGCGAGGGGGCCGGCGGGCGAGGGGACAGACACTGAAGCGCCGCCGGGTTTTCGGCGCCCCGCGGTTCGCCAAAAACCCGGCCCACACAGCGCTCAGGGAAGGCCGCCTTGTTTCGGGGCGCTCGCGCCGCAAAAAGACGGCGCGTACGCTGAAACCGCCCAATCGAGGCGAACCGCAGCCGCGATCGTCGGCCCGAGTCGAACACTAAAAGCGGCCTTCGAACGTTGAGGTAGCGATGAATTTTGCATGGCGCATCGGGTTGGCGGGGGCGCTGATATGGGCGCTCGGTGCGGTGGAAACGACCTGGGCCCAGGGCCGCGGAAAGCCGCCGCCGGTTCGCCAACCGCCGTCGGATCGGGGCAAGGGCGAACGGCCGCCGCCGGAGGTCGGGAATAAAGGCGCGAAAGGCGAACCGCCGGTTTTGCCGGAGCGCGACAAGACCGAGATTTCGATTATTCCGGGCGATGTCGGCAAGGAAATCGTCTGTCCGTTCGACCGAAGCGCCTCCTACCGAATCTACGCGCCCCGCGCTTTCACGGAAGAGCGCCGCTGGCCGGTGATTTTCGTCGTCGCGCCCGGCGGCGGTTCGGCGACGACTTTTCGCCGGTACACGGACGGCGCGGAATTGAACGGCTGGCTGGTCGCCGTCTCGATGCAGGCCGGAAAAACCGGCAAAGAGGGGCGCGAATTCGTGGACGCCATGATCCGCGATGTGGCGGATCGCGCCCCGTCCGATCCCGACCGCTTTTTCCTGAGCGGAATCGCCGACGGCGCGAAACTCGCGCTGGCCTGCGCCGCGGCGCCGAAAGGCTACCGGATCGCCGGCACGCTGATCAGCGGCGCCGCCGACAAAAATCTCGCGCGTTCCGGTCCCGCGGCGCTCTATGCCCTGTGCGGCGCGAATTCCCCTTTCCGCCGCGAAATGGTCGAGTTGTTCGACCCGCCCGGAGGCCCCCTCTGGCGCATGGAATTTTTTCCCGGCGGAAGCGACGGGGGCGAAACGGAAGATGTCGCCCTCGGCATGGCCTGGCTCCACGCCGCCGTCTTGCGGTCGGAGAAGGCGGACGCCCGGGCGCCGCGGCCCGGATCGGCCCGCGAGCGCTTCGAGAAGGCGCTGATGGAGCGCATCGCGCAGCGGAAGACGACCGATATCGAGCGCGCGTATGACTGGGCGGAGTGCCTGACGCTGCTCAATTCCCCCGACTTCGAAAAAACGGGCGTGCTGAACCCGCCCGCGGCGGCCGTCGCCTTGCGGAACGATCCGCGCGTCAAGACCTATCGGGAAGGTCGGGCCGAGTTTCTGGCCTTCGCAACGCAGGCGCTGGAGGGCGGAATCTCCGGGCCGGACGCCGTGTTGCGGGCGAAGACCCTCGCCTTCCGCTACAGGGATTCCCGGTTGCGCCCGTTGTTCGAGGGCATCGGGCAGTCGGTGGCGAAGTGACCGCGCCGCGCTATTCCTCTCGGAAGCGGTAGCCGACGCCCCGCACCGTCTCGATATAGTCGCCCGCCTTGCCCAGTTTGCGGCGCAGACCGACCATCTGCACGTCCACCGAACGGTCGGTCACCGGATAGTCCGTCCCCTTGACCGAATCCACGATCTGCTGCCGTGTGAACACCCAGCCCGGATGCGCGGCCAGAAAGCGCAGGAGTTGAAACTCGGTCGCGGTCAGTTCCACGCGGCGCCCCCGCAGGCGCACTTCGTGCCGGCGCGGATCAATCGCCAGGTCGAAGATCTCGATCGGGTTTTCGTCCCCCTCCCGAACCTGCCGGGATTTGCGGCGGAGCACCGCCCGAATCCGGGCCAGCAGCACCGAGGGGCTGAAAGGCTTGGTGATGTAGTCGTCGGCGCCGAGTTCCAGTCCCGTGATCACGTCCGCCTCTTCGCCCTTGGCGGTGAGGATAATGATCGGCAAAAAGGCCGTGCGCGACTCGGCGCGCAACGACTTGAGCACCTGGAGCCCGTCAATGCCGGGCAGCATCAGGTCGAGCAGCACGAGATTCGGCGGCTGATCCTTGGCGCGATCGAGCCCCTGCTCGCCGTCCGCAGCCGTTTCGACGGCATAGCCCTCTTTCGTCAGGTTATGCCGAAGCAGTTCCAGAATGTCTTCATCGTCCTCAATGATCAACAGGCGTTCTTTGGCCATGGCGCCCTCCCGCGGATCGGATGGCCGAACCGACCGGCCGCATCATACGATGTCCGACGGTTTTTGCATTGTTAGAAAGCGGTGAGCGGGGCGGGGCGCCGCCGGCGCTATTTGTGGCGGATATAGTCGTAGATCGCGAGGTAGTGGCGGCCGGGATGGTTCCAGGAGTAATCGCAGCGCATGGCGTTCAGCATCAGTTCGCGGAACCGGCCCGGGTCGTTGTGCCACAGGCCGATCGCGCGCAGCAGCGCGGAATCCAGGCCCTGGGGGTTGAAGTCGTGGAACACGAATCCGTTGCGTTCGGCAAAGGGACGCGGATCGAAATCCACGTCGAACACCGTGTCGGCCAGCCCGCCGGTCGCGCGGACGATCGGCGGCGTGCCGTACTTCATCGCGATCATTTGCGTCAGGCCGCACGGCTCGAACTGGCTCGGCACGAGGAATAAATCGGCGCCGGCGTAAATCAGGTGCGCGAGATCCTCGTCGTACCGCAGTTCGAGGTGCGAGTCGGGGTTGTCGTTGATTTCCCATTTGAGCCGCTCGAAATCGCGCTGGATGGCGGGGTCGGGGCTGGAGCCGAGCAGGACGAATTGCGCGCCGCCGTGGATGCAGCGGAAGAGCGCATGCCGCAGCAGATGCAGGCCCTTCTGGGGGTCGAGCCGGCCGATGAAGGCGACGATGGGGCGGAACTCGTCGCGCAGGAGCAGGCGCCGGCGCAGCGCGCGTTTGCACTCGTACTTGTTCGCCGGCTCCGCCGCCGAATAGCGCGCGGGCAGGTGCCGGTCCGTCTCGGGATTCCAGACGTCGTAGTCCACTCCGTTCAGCACGCCGCCGAACTTGTTCTGGTGGATGTAGAGGGTGTGCCCGAGGCCGAAATTTTGATCGGTATGCCGGATTTCATGGGCGTAGGTCGGCGAGACGGTGGTCACGAAATTGGAATAGACGATGCCGCCCTTCATCAAGTTGACCGCGCCCGGACGGAAGGGGTCGCCCAGCCGGTCCGGGTGGAGAAAGTATTCCGGGCGGCCCAGGCCGGAGGCGTGGAGGACGTGCGGCCCGGTTACGCCTTGATGCTTGAGGTTGTGCAACGTGTAGCAAACGCGGCAATGGCCGAGCCCCGCGGCCGCATACAGTTCATACAGGAGGACGGGAACCAGCCCGGTCTGCCAATCGTGACAATGGATGATCTCCGGGCGCTTGTTGCTTTTGAGCATGAACTCCAGCGCCGCCTTGCAGAAGAACGCGAACCGCAGATCATCGTCGTGATGGCCGTAAAAGGCGCGGCGGTTGAAAAAGTGCTCGCGGCTGTGCGGATCGATGAAAAAGCACTTTCGCCCGTGCACGAAACCGAAATGCACCGTGCAGTGCACCGCCCCGCCGCCCCACGGCACCGCCAGATCGCGCCACACTTCCTGCAGCGCATAAATCGTGTCGTACCGCGCCACGTCGTATTTCGGCAGGATGATCTCCACCGCGTTGCCGCGAATTTCGAGCTCGCGGCTCAAGCCGAACACGACATCCGCCAGCCCGCCGACCTTCGCGACGGGCGCGCATTCACTGGCGATTTGGATGATGAACATGGCTTCGTTCGCCTCGCGACGCCCCCTGATCTTCGACCATTTCCACGACCCTCGATGGGCGCCGATCCGCAAGCGTTATGACTCGAACAAACGCGGGTCCAGTTCCGGGAATACGGCGTCCAACAGCTCGATCGCCCGCAGCCGCCGTTCGTCGAGATTGCCCGACCGGAGCGCCGTCTCAAGATAATGAAAGCGCGCGAGATGGTCACGCAACGTTTTTTTCGCGAATTCCACTGCGCCGCCGGTATGCATGAGAAACGGCCAATCCGAGGCTTGCGCGAGCATCAACGAGCGGGCGGCCTGTCGGACGGCGCGCCCCGCGGGGGCGGAGGGCGGCGCCGCCGCGAAGTCGCGGGCGAGCGCGCTCATCTCGACGGCGGCGCGGCGCAGCCGAGGCTGAAAATATTCCGCCCCGCCCTCCATCCAAACCGAATGGCCGCCGCCGCGCCCCCAGCTCGACTCGGCCGGCGTCGCGCACTGGAGCACCGGGTGGCGCTCCAGATAGTCGCCCGGCGTCATCGTCGCCAGCGCCGGCGTTTCGGCGATTCGCCGCAACACGCCCTCCAGCCAGATCGGTCCCTCGAACCACCAGTGGCCGAATAGCTCGGCGTCGAACGGCGCGACCATCAGCGGCGGCAGGCCCAACATCGGCGCGAGCCGCTCCGCCTGCGCGACCCGCTTCGCGACGAAATCCGCCGCATGTTCCTCCGCCCGGCGCCGCGCCTCCTCCGGGCGATAGGGTTGCTTGGGCCCGCCGCGCCGGTCCGTCACGCGGTAGTACCGCAGACCGATCGGCGCCGGCCCGCGCGTTCCCGGCAGCCATTCTTCGAGCAGCGCCGGTTCGATTTCGTGGCCCGCGTCCACATGAAATTCCCGATAGGCCGGATCGCCGGGATAGCCCTCCTCCGCGCTCCACACCTGGCGCGAACATTCCGGATCGCGTCCGAAAGCGGCCGCGCCGTTCGGACACGCGATCGGCGCGTACACGCCCCGCAGCGGGCGGGAGGAGGCGTTCAGCAGCCCGTGCGACTCGACGATAAAATAGCGCAAACCGCGCGCGGACAGCTCCTCCTCCAACCCCGGAAAATAGCCGCATTCCGGCAGCCACATCCCGCGCGGCGCCGCGTTGAACGCGATGCGGCCTTCCGCGGCCCCCACGGCGATTTGCGCCCGGATCGTCGGGGGGTGCGTTTTCCAGAGCGGCAGGTAGGCGTGCGTCGCCGCGCAGGCCAGCGGTTCCAGCGCCCCCGCCTCGGCCTGCTCCCGAAAAACGCGCGCCACGCGCCGGCCGCATCGCTCCTCGAAGGTCCGCGCGGCGTCCCGGTAGAAATCCCGATAGGCCACGGCGAGCGGATGAAAGCGCGCGTCATGCCGCAGGCGCACGATCTCGCGCTCGGCGATCTCGATCATCCGCCCCGTGTGTTCCAGGTAGCGCCGCTGCAGCAGATCGTCCTCCAACATCGCGATCAGCGTCGGGGAAACGGACAGCGCGATGCGGAAGGGCGCCCCGTCGTCGAGCAGCCGGTCGAAAACGCCGATCAACGGCAGATAGGACTCCGTGATAGCCTCGAAAAGCCACCGCTCCTCGAAAAAATGGGGATGCTCGGGATGGCGGACGAAGGGCAGATGGGCGTGGAGAACGAAACTGACGAAGCCTAGGGCCATGCGATCGCCTCCCGGGGAGGCGCCGTATCGGCGGGCGCGCCGCTGCCCGCGGCGAGGAGGAGCGGCGCGATCGCGGCGCCGGATTGAACCGTCGCGGCGAGTTGGGCGGCCGTCGCTCCGCCCGCGGCGGCCGGCGCGGGGACGCTCCAATCAAAAACCCGCGGGCGCGAAGCCGAAGCGGAGGAAAACCGGATATCGCGCAGCGTCAGATCCACGGTCGGCGCGGGCGCGGCGGGCGGTGTGGCGACATCGGCGGCCGGCGCGAGGGTTTTCACGGCGCCGTTCGGCGCGAGCAAGCCGAATTCGATGCGGTACGCCGCGCCGCCGCGGCGAAACGCGAATACGCGCTCGTCCGCCCGCTCGTCCAGAAAGACATCGTACGGCGGCGCCCCGGCGGTCGCGTCGCGAAAATGAAATCGCACCGTCAGCGGGGCCGCCCGCGCGCCCTCGCCCAGCTCCGCTCGCGCCTTTTCCAGCGCGCCTGCCGGCGCTTGCCAGCGCACGCGCAAGCGATAGGGATCGAGCGCGGCGACCTCGAAATCCACGCGCTCTTCCTCGGCCAGATACGCGGCCAGAAACTCCGCCGAGAGGGCCTCGGCGATATCGCGCAGGTCCGCCGCGGTCAGCGCGGGCGGCGCGCCGGAAGGATGGTCCTCCGCAACGATCATCGGAGCAGCATGGTAGCCGTTCGCAGCCGACAATCAAGCCGCGGAATAAAAAATGCGGCGCTGCCCGGAAAGCTCAAAAGGTCGGATCATCTTCGGAAACGAAGCGCGGATGCGCGAGCTTGCGGACGCCATCCGCGCGCCGCTGTTCGATCGCCGCCGCGGAGCGGCGGGCCTCGGCGCGCGCTCCGCAGGCCGGTTCGAGGCCTTGCTTTTACCGCGGATTTCGCCGCTGTGCGCGGTGAGAGGGGCTGGATTCCTCCCCATGTCCGCAGCTTTCGCAGCTTCGTTCAACTGCGTCCTTCATGGTTCCTTCGTGGATCATCCGTACGGTCATGTCGGGTTACGGAGTCCGAACGACGCTCCTGCCGATACAACAAATTTATGTCCGGTCGGACATGCCTAATTCAACTGTGTCGGGGGCTGCGTCGCGTTGCCGGCGGCCCGCTGCGTTCCGTCCGTCGCGCCGGCGGCGACCGCCGGACGTGATGACACCCGCCGCTCCGCGATGTAGACGAGAAGCCAAAGGGACAGAGAACTACATTCCTTCCGCGGATCGAGCACTACGGGCGCGGAATTCGACGGAATTCGTATTCGCACGCTTCGTATTCCCCGTCCCCTCATTCTCCCGCGCGGCGGGGCGGCGCGAGAGCGCCGGTGTTTACAAAATGCATAGGCTCACACTTTGCAAAGTGTGAGCCTATGCCCGAAGGGGGCCAGACCTCGCTTTCGCGCCCGCGCGTCGAGTGGCGAGGTCGGTCCCGCCGCGCCGCGTGGCGCGAAGACGGGACGAAGCAGGCCCGGCCCCCGACAAGACGATCCGTTGCAGCCGCGATCGCCGGTCGCCGAAATCCGCGGAACTCTAACCTCCGCATGCCCCGCGTCGCGGCAGCGCAATTTCAGACCGCGCGCGGCGAACTCCGGAGCAGAGGCGCAAGCTCGCTCGCTCTGCGGGGAGCGCGCGTATCCAAGAGCGGGCGAATTCGTGGAAGGCCGTCGGCGGAATTTGGAGAGCGACCTTTCGCGAAATCCCGCCGCCCCGCTCAGGCGGGACCTCCCCGCGAGCGTTCGAGCAGCTCGACGAGTTTGCGGCGGACCTTTTCCTCCTCGCGGTCGTCCAGGTTCAGAATGGCGCGCAGGCCGCCGGCGAGGTGGGGAAGGTATTTCTCGATATGGCCGCGTTTTCGCGCCGCATCGGCCTCGCGATGCCGGCGATGGAGAAACAGCGCCAGCCGCCGTCCGCATTCCTGCAGCGCGAACACAATCTCGCGGACGATCTCGTCGTAGTGCGCGATCGCGTCCTTGCTTTCGCTGGTGAAGGGCACCCAAACGCTGGCGACGTGGACGAGAATGACCAACGGTCCGAGCGGCAAGGCGCCCTTCGGCTGGGTCAAACCATAGGCCTTCCAGTTGACGCTTGTCACGGCGCGCGTGATCGCGCAGGCCCCCGCCGCGTAGAGCAACGGCACGCGGTTCGCGAAGCGCAGCAGCCGCGCCGGCTCGTCGGCGGCGATATCCTCCGCCGCGCCGGGCCGCGCGCACGCCAGGCCCGCCTCGACCTGGAACGGGCGCCCGCGGTACACCGCCGGCTCCCGCGTCGCCGCCGTGTAAAAATCGGCCTCCACCTCCTTGCGCAGACCCGCGACGATGCGCTCCTCGCCGATGGGGGAAAGGCAATCCGTCGGCGGGCGCATCAGCTTGACCTCGTTCAGCGCCTTGAAGATCGCCTCGCTTTCGCGGTGGGCGACGCGCGCGGGGCTCGCCTTCGGATCCACGCCCGCGCGGGCGCAGACCTCGAGCGCGATGCGGTCGCTGACGCGGGAAAAGTCCTGCGCGAGCGCGGAGCGCACCGTCCGCGCGGAGGTGTGCTTGAGCATTTGGATCAGCACGCCCAACTCCACGCCGTGCGGATGCGGCTTGATTTCGATCGGCGCGGCGGGCAGCTCCTCGACCGCGCGGCGCCAGCGCCGCCACTCCCCGGCGGCGTCCGCCGCCGTCGCCGCGTCCGCTTCGCTCCCGGCGTCCGCCTCGCCTTTCTTCGGCAACAGCGCGAGCCGATAGTGCAAGCGCAGATGAGGATTCACAATGGCGCATTGCTGAAGATATTCGTCCACCGAAAGCCGCCCGCGCGCGTAGGCGCCTTCCAGCGCGATCGTCACGGCGGTGCCGTGCTCCGAAACCGCGGGCGGTTCGGGACTTCCGCCCTCCGCGGCGGGCGCGGCGGGAAATTCGGGGCGCCATTCCGTTTCGCGGTCCTGGAGGATCACGGGCTTGTTGGCGCGCGTGTCCATCGTGACCTCGATCTCGTGGGCGGCGCGGGCCTTGGCGGTGCGGGAGCGGATCAAGGCCGGACGCCCGGTGGTGAGCTGGCCGTACATCGCGGCCGCGCTGATGCCGATCCCTTGCTGACCGCGCGACATGCGGAGGCGGTGAAACTTGGAGCCGTAGAGCAACTTGGCGAAAATCTTCGGAATCTGCGCTCGAACGATGCCCGGCCCGTTGTCGGTGACGGTGATTTCGAACCGATCCGGCGCGGTTTGGACGATTTCCACGGCGATTTCGGGCAATACCCCGGCCTCCTCGCAGGCGTCGAGCGCGTTATCCACCGCCTCCTTCACCGCCGTCAGCAGCGCGCGCCGCGGGCTGTCGAAGCCGAGCAGGTGCCGGTTCTTGAGGAAAAACTCCGAAACCGAAATCTCGCGCTGGCGCCGAGCCAGGTCCTCGGCGGTCGGATGGGGGGCGGCGGGTTTGGGCATGAGCGTTCCACGTCTGAAACGATCAACATCCTACGCCGCCGCTCGGCGCGGGCAATCCGAAACCGCGGTCGGCTCCTACGGCGATGCCCAAAGCCCGCAGGAGACCCGCGAAGGTCCTGTCCGCCGCCGATCGCGGCGCCGCCCCGCCTTGCGCGCGCGCGGCGCGTGCGCTATTGTCCCCGCCGCATGAGTCCGCGTCCCGTCACCCAAGCCCTCAACGAGGCCAACCGCGAACTGGACCTCACGCTGCGCCCCAGCCGGTTCGGCGACTTCGTCGGCCAGTCCAAGGTCCGCGAGCGCCTCGAACTCGCCGTCGCCGCCGCCCGCGGCCGCGGCGATACGCTCGACCACGTGCTGCTCTGCGGCCCGCCCGGGCTCGGCAAGACCACCCTCGCCTACATCCTCGCCGAGGCGCTCGAGGTCAACGTCAAGGCCACCTCCGGCCCCGTCATTGACAAGCCCGGCGACCTCGCCGGACTGCTGACCAATCTCGAACGCGGCGACATCCTCTTCATTGACGAAATCCACCGCATGCAGAAGACCGTCGAGGAATACCTCTATTCCGCGATGGAGGATTTCGTCCTCGACATCATGATTGACCAGGGCGCCAACGCGCGCTCCGTGCGGCTGAACATCCCCCGCTTCACGCTGGTCGGCGCGACGACCCGCAGCGGGCTGCTTACCGCGCCCCTGCGCTCGCGCTTCGGGCAAACGGCGCGGCTCGACTACTACACGGCGGAGGAGCTGTGCGCGATCGTCCGCCGCTCGGCGCGCATCCTGAATGTGGATATCGAGGACGAGGGCGCGCTGGAGATCGCCCGCCGCGCCCGCGGCACGCCGCGCATCGCCAACAACCTGCTGCGCTGGACGCGCGACTACGCCCAGGTGCGCGCCGACAACCGCATCACCCGCGAGGTCGCCGACCGCGCGCTGGCGATGATTGACATTGACGTCCACGGCCTCGACGAGATGGATAAGCGCATCCTCGACGCCCTGATCCACAAGTTCGGCGGGCGGCCGGTGGGTCTGAACTCGCTGGCGGTATCCGTCGGCGAGGAACCCGGCACGATCGAGGAGGTGTACGAGCCGTATCTGATTCAGGAGGGCTATCTCAAGCGCACGCCGCAGGGCCGGCTGCCGACCGAACGCGCCTACGCCGTACTCGGCGAGCCGCCCCCCGCCGTCGAGCCGCGGCTGCTCTGACCCCGCCCTCAGGGCGCGAGCCGAAGCCGGCCGAACGTGATCTCGCCCGGGCCGCCCTCATCGCCGGTGATCACGATCAAATCCTCCCGGCGCGGCGTTACGATCAGACCCTCCGGCTGACGGCCTGTCGGAATCTCGCCGATCAACGCCGGCGCGCGAGGCGCGGTGACATCGAACACCGCCACGCGATCCGCTTGTTCCACCCCGACCAACGCCGCCGTCCGCCCTCCAAACCGCGTCAACACGACCGATTCCGGATCCAGCCGCTTCGCGGGCCGGCCCTCCTTCCCGAACAGCTCCCGCAAAGAGACCCGCGAGAGGAACTCCGGCCGGTCCAGACGGTCGGCGCGCACGGCCCAAAAACTGACGGAATGCCCCTGAATCCGCCCCAGGGCGTCGAAAACCCCCTCTTCGGCCGCCGCCAGCAGACCCGCGTCCTCCTCCCCGCCCGCCGGCTCATCGAGCAGCGCCACGCCATCCGGCTGCGAACCCGCCGGCAAGCGCACGATGCCGGCGATCTCCGGCGGCGAGCGACGCAAATCAATCAGCAAAACCGCATCGTTTTCCTGGAGGCTGACGGCGGCGAAGCGCGACCGCGGCTCCACCGCGGCGTACTCCGGCTCGATCTCGCCGGGCTTCGCATCGAGGCGTTCGTGCGGAGGTCGAATCTCGTGCGCCGGCAGTCCGCCTTCGGGCAACGCCTGATCCACCGTCCAGCCTCGCAGATCAATCGCCGTGATCGTGCCGGGCGTGCCGGGATGGCCCTCGCCTTCGTTCGCGATCAGCGCCCAACGGCCGTCGGGCGAAATGGCGATCGAGTCGGGGTGGCAGCCGACCTCCTGCGAATGAATCCGACGGCCGCGCGATTCGGGCCGCAGATCATAGAAATTCACGCGCCCGCGGTCAGCCGGATGATCGCCCAACACCGTCGCCAGCGCCGCCGGCTGCGTCGGGTGGAGGGCGACGCTCGTCGGCTCGTTGCCGGTCGGAATGCCCTGCGGCCCCGGCAGGGTCTCATCGAAATCGAGCGGGATCAGTTCGGGCGGGTCGAGGCGCGGAACTTCGTAGACGCTGATTTCTTTCGCGTGCGGATCGGTCGCCAACAACAGCCGCAACGCCGGACTGTACGCGACGATCTCCTGGCGCAACGCCGGCACATCGAGGGTCGCCAGACGCTCGCTGGAAATCTTCGGCGACGGCGCGGCCTCGGCCGGCGCCGCGGCGGGCGCGTACCGCGCGGCAAAAACCAGAAAAATGCGGAAGAAACCGGAGGCGAGAAGCCGATTCGATCTCATTGCGCCGCGCCGAAGGGGTTCCAGATCAAATCCGCCTGGTTATAGTCGTTGCCCACCTTGGTCATCACCTTCTCGGTGGTGTGGTGCTGCGCGTGGCCGTCGAGAAACGCAAGGTGCCCGCCCTGTTTGTGCCGGTTCGCGAACCGCTGCCAGTCGGCCTTCGCCCGATTGAGGGACTTCGTGTAGAACGGATGCGACGCCGGCAGCTCGTCCGGGTGGGTGCGCATCTCCACCATGAAAACCGTCAGGGACGGTTTCGGGATGCTGTGCAAACTGATGCGGGAATTCGAAGGCAGGCTGCTGTTGAGTTTCGAATTCGGCACGTAGCAGAAGAAAAACTTCACCGGCCCGTCCTGATAGGGCGCGCCCGCGGGAATCCGGGCCGCGGGATCGGTGAAGATGGTGCGCGCCGGCGGCACCGGCACCTGGCCGCTCGCGACCAGTTCGCTGTAGGGCGCGGAGTCCATGTACGGCGGCAAAACGTTCGCCCACCAGTCGCGCGTGCCGATCGAGGCGGCCACGCTGTCCACGCCATCCCACGGCAACAGCTCATCGTTGGCCGTGGTGTACATTTGCATCGCCATGTTCCACTGGCGGAGATTGGAAAGGCTGTTGACCGCGCGCGCCGCCCGCAGCGCCTGGCCGAGCGTGGGAATGACGATCGCGGTCAGCGTGGCGATGATGGCGATCACGACGAGCAGCTCGATCAGCGTGAACGCCGCCGCGCCTGCGCGCCGAAGTTTTCGAAGATGCGTCATGCCGCTGAAAACGGAGACCAGGGCCCCGCCGCGCGGCGGCGAGGCCCTGGCTCATTCAATGCCGGCTCCCTATCGCAATTACGCCGCGCGCCGCCGCCGAATCAGCGCGCCCGCGCCCAGCCCCAGGGCCACCAGCGCCGCCGTGCCCGGCTCGGGGATGACGGTGAAATTGCCATCCGGG
>CALGXT010000017.1 GCA_937935255.1 uncultured bacterium
TATAGATGCGACCCCATTTCCGCGGCCTGGCGGCGGGCGCGGGCGCGGATTGTTTCCTCGCGAAATTCCGGATCCACGCGCGCGCGGCTTTCCTCCCGCAGGCGTTTCACCGGCGCGTCGGTCATCACGCCCTCGACTTCCACCAGGGCGTTGCCTTTTTGGGAGACGCCCCAGAAAGTTCCGCTCAAGACGCGGCCGTCGTCGAGAATAAGTTCGATCGGCTCGCCGCGTTTTGCCGGCGGATGGAGTTCGTCGAGTTGCGCGCGCAGCCGGCCCGCAATGGCCTCGGCCAAGGCCGCGATTTCTTCCTCCGTCCGGGGTGTCGGCGGCGGAGTCGGCGTCTCTGTTGAGGCCGTCGCGCGAAATCGCGGCCAACGGTCGGGCAGTCGAATGAGTTTCAATGCGAAGGCGGCGGCCAGGAGTCCGCCGAGAATCAAAAACAGAGCCATGATCGCCAGACGGCGGCGGCGCTGATGCTCCTGATGCGCGAATCGTCCGGTTTTGAGATTGTATCCGCATTGGGGACAATAGCGGTCGCCTGCCGTCAGCGCGACGCCGCAGGCGGGGCAAAAAAGCGCCGGCGCCCCGCCGACGGTCGCGCGACCCAGGCGGAGCGCCGGCTCGCCGGCCTCCGGCGGGGGGGCCGCGCTCTCGAACGCGGCGTCGGGCGCCAACGTTGTGCGATTTCGGGCCAACGTCGGACGGCGGCGGGGCGGCGGCGCGGCTTCCGGGGGCGTTTCCGGCGGGGGCGCGGCATCGGGCGCCGGTTCCGGTCGCCACACCGTCCCGCAGCCGGGGCAGCGCGCCCGGCCGCCTTCCTTTTCCGACGGCCGCGGCACTTCCGTTCCGCAGCTCGGACATTGCACCGAGGTTTTATCCATGGCGGTCTCCCCGCCGCGCCTCGCCGGCGTTCCGGTTCAAGCCTCGCCCAGCGCCGCCGCGACGCGGTCGCGCAATTCCGCGATCGGCGCGCGCTCCTGGCGCATGGTGTCGCGATCGCGCACGGTCACCGTGCCGTCGTCGAGCGTCTGGAAATCTATCGTGATGCCAAGCGGCGTGCCGATCTCGTCCTGCCGGCGATAGCGCCGGCCGATCGCGCCGGTCTGGTCGTAGAACACCGGCCAGCGGCGGCGCAGCAGCGCGTGCACTTCCTTCGCCTTTTCGACCAGCTCCGGCCGGTTTTTGAGCAGCGGGAACACGGCGGCTTTGATCGGCGCGAGAACGGGCGCGAAGCGCAGCACGGTGCGGACTTCATAGCCCTCGGGCAGCGGCTCGCCGGGCACGGCGGTTCGCGGCTCGCCGCCCGCCTCTTTCGGGACCCACTCCTCGCGGTAGGCCTCGCACAGCGCGGCCAGCGCCACGCGATCCACCCCCGCCGAGGGTTCCACCACGTGGGGCACAAACCGCTCGTTCTTCTCCGGGTCGAAATACTCCATCGCCTTGCCCGAGTATTCCTGATGGCGGCGCAGATCGAAGTCGCCGCGGGCGGCAATGCCCTCGAGTTCCTGCGTTCCGAAGGGGAAGCGATACATGACGTCCGTGCAGGCGCTGGCGTAGTGGGCGAGCTCCTTCGGCTCGTACACGTATTTGCTCAGCCTTCCCTCCGGGAGACCGATCGAGCGGTACCATTTCATCCGCTCCTCCACCCAGTAGGCGTGCATCTCGGCGTCGGTTCCGGGACGGATGAAGTATTCGAGCTCCATCTGCTCGAACTCGCGCGAGCGGAAGGTGTA
The DNA here is from genome assembly GCA_937935255.1 of uncultured bacterium. Taxonomy (GTDB): domain Bacteria; phylum Verrucomicrobiota; class Kiritimatiellia; order PWTM01; family PWTM01; genus CALGXT01. Next base: position 1,734 of record CALGXT010000017.1, read on the forward strand.
GTTGCGCGGGTTGATCTCGTTGCGGAAGGCCTTGCCGATCTGGGCAATGCCGAAGGGAATCTTGACGCGCGCGGTGTCGAGCACGTTGAGAAAGTTCGCGAAGATGCCTTGCGCCGTTTCAGGCCGCAGATACGCCTGGCCGGCGGAATCCTCCAGCGCGCCGATGAAGGTGCGGAACATCAGGTTGAAATCGCGCGGGGGCGTCAATTCGCCGCCGCAGGCGGGGCAGGGCCGACCCTCCGGTGTCGCGAATCCCGCGAGGAGCGCCGCCAGTCGCGCGGTCTCGATCCGCTCGCCTTCGCGGCAACGCGCGAGCAGCCCCGGCGCGAGCGCGGCGCCTTTCTTTTCCAGCCAGCGGGCCGCCGCGTCCGGGTTCCAAACGACCGCGCCGTCGGCGCCGGCCGTCGCCGCCGCGTCCGTCAGCGCGCGCCGCCACGCGCTTTCGCGAAGCTGCTCGGCCACCTGGTCGGCCCGGAACATTCGGCGGCATTGGCGGCACGATTGCATCGGATCGCTGAAGCCGCCCACGTGGCCCGAGGCCTCCCAGACCCGCGGGTGCATGATGATGGAGGCGTCCAGCCCCACGATATCGTCGCGGTCGCGCACCATCGCTTTCCACCAGGCCTCGCGGATATTGCGCTTGAGCTCGCATCCCATCGGCCCATAGTCCCAGAAACCGTTGATGCCGCCGTAGATTTCGGAGCTTTGGAAGATGAAGCCGCGGCGCTTGCACAAGGCGGCCAAAGCGTCGAGCGTCACTGGAAAATCGTTCGCGTTCATGGCGCGGCATCGTGCGTTAGCCCCCTTGCGAGGTCAAGCCCGGATGCGGTAGGGTGCGGACATGTATCGGCTGATCGCGCTCAACGGCAAGCTCCGGGGCCAACGCGTCGTCGTGCGCGCGCCCGCCGTCACGGCGGGGCGCGATCCCGGCTGCGAGTTGCGGCTGGAGGGCGAAGGCGTCGCGAGCCGCCACGCCCGGTTGCAGGAGCACGACGGCGTCGTCACGGTGAGCGCCCTCGAAGCCGGCGCGCGGGTGACGGTGAACGGCGTCGTAGAAATCGCCCGCCGGCTCGAAGCGGGCGATCGCCTCGGCCTCGGCGAATTCGAGTTCGAGTTTCAACCCGGCGCCGACGCCGGCGCGACGGCCGTTCCCGCCGGCCGCGAGGCCTTGCGCCGGCCCGCGCCCGTCGTCCTCTGGACCCTCATCGCGCTCTTCCTGCTGGCCCAAATCGCCGCGATGGTCGCGCTCAATCGGCTCTATCGGGACACCGCGGCGGCGTTCGCGGTCGAATCGGCTTCGGATTCGACAATTCCCCGCCGTTAGGCCAAAATGCGGTGCTGGAACCGCTTTTGAGCGTCGGCATGATGTATCGGCTCATAGTTTTGAACGGCGCCGCCGCCGGACAACGGTGGACCATCCCTACAAACGGCGCCGTTATCGGCCGGGCCGCCGATTGCACCGTGCAACTCGCCGATCCAGAGGCGGCCGCGCGCCACGCGGTGGTGGAGTTTGAGGATGACGCGTTGCGCATTCGGGATCTCGGTTCGATGAACCGCATCCTGGTCAATCGGCGCGAGGTGCGCGAAGCGAAATTGAAGCACGGCGATACGATTGAGATCGGTCTCACGCGCTTGCTGGTGGAGGCGCACGTGCAAGCGGAGGTCGCCGAAGCCTCCGGGCCGCGCGCCCGCCGTCGGCCTTCGCGCGCCGCGCTTGCCGCCGCCGCGATCGTCCTGGTGTCGCTGATCGCGCTGGCTGTGCGCGGCTCGCGTTCGCGCCCCAGCGCGCCGCCGAAAACGCAGAGCGCGGAAAAAGTCGCGCCGGCGCCCACGCCGACGCCCGCGCCCGCGCCTCCTCCGCCGCCGGTTGCCGAACTTCCGCCGCCACCTTCGCCGGAACCGCCGGCGACGGTCGCGGAACCGCCGTCGCCGCCGGTCGTGTCGCCGTCGGCTGCGGCGCCCGATCTTTCACCCATCTCCGAGGAAATGCGCCGCTTGCGAGAGGATCTCGCCTCGCTGCGCGAGGCGGTCGCGGAGCGGACGCCGCCGGGCGCGGAACCTCCGGCGGCGCCGCCGCCCCCCGATCCGGCGCTCCGAATGATCGAGCAGGCGCGGGTGGAGATCGCGGCGGGACGGCTCTCCGAGGCCGAGAAGCTGTTGGACGGAATTCTGGTGCTCGATCCGAATCGAACTGAAGCCCTCGCCGAGCGCGCGGCGATTGAGGAGCGCCGCGGCCTGATCAAGCGCGCCATCGAGCGTTGGCGGAAAATGGCGGAAGGGGACTTTCCCGAATCGGATCGGCGCCGCGCGGCTCAGGAGCTGCGACGATTGCGCGCGGTGGAGGCCGAACGCGCCGCCGGCGAATCCGGTATCCGGTTGGCCGACCTTCGCCTGGTGAAATTCGTCGCGCCGGAAGGCGTCGCCGAATTGCGGACGGTGCACGCGCGCCTGGAGCGCGCGGCGGACGCGCCGCCGCCCGATCCGGACGATATCGAACTGGAGGTGTTTTTTTACGAGCGGGATGTCGAAACCGGCGCGGTGGAACTCTCGTCGGCGGTCGCGCCGCAAACGGTGCGGTTGGAAGGGCCCTGGACGGACGCCGCGCCGCGTTCGATCATCGCCGCCTATCGGGTTCCGCTGGAGGGCCGGCCGGGCGAAGGTTCGGCGCGGGTCTTCCACGGCTATGTGGCGCGCCTGCGCGTGCGGGGGCGGGTTGTGGAGCAGCGCGCGCGCCCGCCGGACCTGGCGGCATTGGCGCCGGAGGACACGCCTTGATGAGCGCCGCGGCGGAAGAACCGACGGCCGCGGAGCGGCCTAAAATCTCGGCGTGCGTCATGACCTTCAACGAGGAGGCGAACATCCGCCGCTGCCTCGAAAGCGTCCGATGGTGCGACGAAATCGTCATCGTGGACAGTTACAGCGCCGATCGCACCGTCGAGATCTGCCGCGAGTACACCGACCGCGTTTTCCAGCATACCTGGCTGGGCTATGTCGGTCAGCGCAACCACATTCGCGGATTGGCCCGGCATCCCTGGCTGCTGTTCGTGGATGCCGACGAAGAGGTTTCCGAGGGTCTGCGGGCGGAAATACTGGAGTGGTTCCGCGGCGATTTGAGCGAGGTTGCCGGCTTCGAGTTTCCGCGCATGGTTTATTACATCGGTCGTTGGATTCGGCACGGGGAATGGTATCCCGACCTGAAGCTCCGGCTCTTTCGCAAAGACCTGGGGCGCACCGAGGGGGAGGAGCCGCACGACCGCGTCGTCGTCCGCGGCAACGTCGTGCGCCTGCGCAACCCGATCTGGCACTACACGTACGACGATATCGAGGATCACCTCAACACGATGAACCGGTTCTCCTCGATCACGGCGCGGCGGCGGTTTGTCGAGGGCGGACGGTTTCGGCGGCGCGATCTGCTGTTGCACCCGATGTTTCGTTTTCTCAAGGCGTATTTCGTGCGCGGCGGATTCCGGGACGGCATCCGCGGCTTCATCATCGCCTATATCAGCGCCTTCGCCAGCGCGATGAAGTACGCAAAAATCTGGGAATTGCACCAGCGCGAGCGCCCCGATTTCCGCGAACAGCCCGATCATTATCCGGCGCCCCGGAAAGCGAAACGTCGGAACCCGGGCAAAAAAAGGCGATAACTCTCGGAGAGGCGGAGGGAACGCGGAGAGCCGAAAGCGCCGCGCGGTAAGATTCATCGCGGATGCTCGCGATAGAGTCTTCGCCGGCTCGTTCCGCGCGGCGCGAGCCGGCTCGCACATTTCTACGGGCTTTGTCAAGCCATCCGATTCGGGAGGCGCGATCTTGCCTGTAACTTCGGTCACGATTCCGGCATAATGCGCTCATAGAAAACATGTTATGAATTCGCCTCGGCAAATTTCGCATTCCCTGTCCCTTGTCCAAGTATTCTCGTATTCTCTGTCCCCGTAATCTCCGGCGCGGCGGGCCGCCGCGCCCTACCGTTTGCCAAACCTCATTCTCTGTCCCTATTCCGCCGGTCCCTATTCCGCCGCGATCGCCGCGACCGCTTCGACCTGCACGGCGCGGCGTCGCACCGGCAGTTCCGTGCGCGGCGGCAGCCGCGCGCGCGTCTGCGCGTCTGTGACGCCGACGCTCAAGCGCAGCGGTCCCGCGGGCGCGTCGGCCGGCACGCGCACCGTTCGTTCCTCGATAAACACCCGCCACGGCGGCTCTTGTTCCGCCAGCTCGCGGTCCTCGACGAGCTGCAGCGGCGCGTGGTCGTCCTGAAATCGGCGCGCGCCGGCTTGGAAATGGACGAAAGCCGCGCGCCGGCGGCGGTTCACGTTCGGCGGGCATTCCCAGAAATAGCGGATCGAAAAACACCCGCCGGCGCGGAATTCGCGCGGCGAGATCGTGATGCCGACCAATCGCAAGCCGTCGCGATACGCGACATTCAAGCGGATTTCGGGACGATATCGCCGCCACTCCTCCCACACCTCCGCCGGCAAGACTTCCGGCGCGGCGGCGCGCAGGCGCGCGAGCAGATCGTCGGCGTCGGCCAGCGCGGCGGGACAGGCGCGGTGAATGTCGCGCAGCGTCGCGGCGGCGGCGGCGGCGTCGCCGTCGCGCGCGAAGCGCTCGGCGGCCCCGCGCAGCCGTTCCCGCGCGATGACTTCCGCCTGGCCTCGGAACACCGTGTAGCCGGTCCAGAAGACGGGCGGCGTGCCGGCCGACTCCGACGCCTGTTCGGGCGCGAGGAAAACCACCCAGGGGGCCGACTCGATTTCGATGGGCGGCGGCGCGAGCGCGGCCAGCGCGGCGCGGGTTTGCGGGGCGTCGGCGCGCAGCACAACGAGCGCCGCGCCGCGCCGCCACTCGATGCGACCGCGCTCGGCGGGGTCGCGTTCGTTTCGCCGCAACACCGGCTCGAGCTCCGTCTCCACGCCGGGCAGACGACGGCTCAGGGCGTTCGCGAGCCACCGATCCGAGTACACGCGCCGAACATCCGCCGAGCGCAGCCGTTCGGCGAGCGCGTCCGCGGCCTCGAGCTCCGACGGATCGTCCGGCTCCCCCGCTTCGAACACCTGCGCTTCGGCAATGCGGCGGGCGGCGATGTCCTCGTCCTCCGCCGCGGGCGAGAGCGTCCAGCGCACGCCGGCGATACGGCCGCCGGGCAAGGCATACTCCAGCCGTGCGCGCCGTCCGCCGTAATAGACCCGCGGCCCGGACCAGTGCAGGGCCGGCGGCGCGTGGTCGGCGTGAACGACGCGCCATTCGCCGGCGTCGGCGTCGAGCGTTTCGACCCGCGCGCGGACGGCGCGGAAGCGGCCGCGGTCGGCCACGATGCGCAAACGGCGGATATCGCGCGGCGCAGCGAATCGGATTTCGATTCCATCGCGCGGGCGTCGCGCCGGCGCGTAGAGCCAGGCGGTATCCATATCTCGGTCGGCGATGAGGCGCAGGAGGTCGTTGCCCTCGGCGTCGCGGGCCGCGCTCCAGTCGGCGGGCGGGACTTCGGCCAGCGCGTTGGAGGGCGGCTCGAAGCCGGCGGTGAGCCGGTAGCCGCCGACGATTTCGGTGTCCGCGCGCCCGCCGGCGAGCGCGACGAACTCCGACACGCCATACAGATTTTCCAGCACGGCCAACCGGTCGGCCCTTTCGGCGCGAAGGCGGTATTCGGGATAGCGCTCGTTGGTGGGCTCGGTGAACGGCCAGCGTTCTCCCAGCGCGAAATTGAGACCATAATGCTTGAAATTCGCGTACACCGCCTCGACGTTCCGTCCTTCCAGCGCCGCCGCCAATTCGCGATCCCAACGCTGATGCTCGCGCGTGAGCTGCGCGCGCCAGCGCATTTCGACGAAATACGGCGCATGGCTGACGACCAGCGCGGCGAGAACCGCCGCCAATCCGGCGGCCGCGATGCGTCGGCGGCCGAGCGTTCCCGCGGCCACGGCGGCGAGCAGCGCAAAGGCCGGTATTTGCGGGATCAGATAGCGCGCGGTGCTGATCTGCACGAATTCGCTGCGCAGGTAGAGGTAATTCGTGAAAAGCAGCGTTCCGAGCGCGGCCGCGGCCGCCGCCAGCGTGGGCGTCCAGGTCCGCCGCCGCCGCCACTCGACGACGGCGCCGATCGCGCCGGCGGCGCCGATCAGCGGGTAAAGCAGCGCTACTGCGCGATTCAGCGCCGAAGGCGCCCCCGCCATGCGGACCATCTGTTCCCAGCGCTTGGGCAGATAGGCGGCCCCCTCCCGCAGCGAAAGCGCGCCGACTTCCTCGAACATCGTCATCGAACGCCACTGATTTTGGGCGTTCCAAATCCAGAACGGCGCGGTTCCCAGAAAAAACCCCGCCGCACACCAGAGGGCGGGCGGACGCCAGACGCGGCCGCGCAAGCCGATCGCGAGCACCAGCGCCAGCGCGGGGAGCGTCGCTGAAATGACCGGATTGCTCCACCATGCGAGTCCGGCGAGCAGTCCCGCGGCCAGCGCGGGCAGGGGTGAAGTCCGCTCGCCGCGCCGGAGCCGGACGCTCAAGCGCGCTCCGACCCACAGCGCGGCAAACGCCAGCAGGACGGAGAGCGTGTAGCCGCCGCGCGGGGTCGCCTGGAACCCGGCGAACTGGCGGGGACCGATCGCGCAGATCGCCGCCGCCGCGAGCGCGCCGAAACGTCCGCCGGCTTCCCGGCCCCATTTCAAGAGCAACGGCAAAAGAAGCCAGCCGCAGAGCGCCGTGCCGAGCACGACGACGAAGCCGGTCAGCCCGAACAGCCGCGCGAGCGCGGCGCTGACCGCGGGTTCGAGGCTGCCCATATAGGCCTGGCCGTAAAAGAACATCGGCCAGCCGCGCCCCTCGACCATGTGTTTGACCATCAGCGCGACGACGCCGCCGTCGGCATCCACAATGCGGCGAGCCGCCCATGCGCCATACCCGCGGGCGGCGGCGCCGAGCGCGAGAAGGAAAAAGGCGCCGAGCGCGCAGGCCCGGCGCCGCGCCCTTTCTCCGGCGGCGGCCTCGGCCGCGGGCTCGCGCATCTTCGCCGGCGCGGTTTCTTCCATGGCGTCAACTCCTCCGCCCGCGAGCGCGGGCTGCCGGCAGCATGGCGGAGCGGCGCGCCCGCCCGCAAGCGGAAAACGCGGGCGCGCGCCGTTGAACCCTGCGCCACGCGCGCGTATTGCGCCTTGCCGCGCGGGATCGTTGCGACCGCCGCTGTAGCTCCGGCGCTCTGTCGCCGGAGATGTTTTACCCCGAATGCCGAACGTTCCGTGTTGCGCGTTGACACGGGGCGGAGCGCGGGACAGGCTGCGGCGCGAAATGAATCCGTTGGATTTGATCGCGCTGGTCGGCGTGGCCCTGGGCGCGGGGCGCGGACGCGCGCGCGGTTTGGCGGCGGAGGCCTACCCGCTATTGCGCATCGCCGCGGCGGTGGCGGCCGGCGTCGGGCTGCGCCGCCTGATCGCGCGGGGGATTCGCGCGGCGCTCTCCGTCGGCGGCGAAGTGTCGGGCGCGATCGCGTTCGCGGGGTCCTTCGCCGGGGCCTGGTGGCTGACGCGCCGCCTGAAGCGGTGGATGACCGCGTTTCTCGCGGCGCGGGCCGGCCGCTACAACCGGATCGGCGGCGCTATTGCGGGCGCGGTTCGCGTATTCCTTTGGATCCTGGCGATCGAGGGGCTGCTGCAGCTCGCGGGCAAGCCCGAGGGCGCGCCCGGCGGAGGGTTCTCGCTCGTCGGGCGGCTGGCGGCGCTCATCGTGGCGCGGCGGTGAGACGGCGCCGACGCGGCGCGCGCGGCCTTTTTCCAGACCTTGGAAGAAAAAACCGACTTTTCTCCAAGCCTTGGAAAACTTTTCGCGTTTTTTTCCAAGGCTTGGAAGGGCGCCTGCGGCCGATCGCGGCTTCGCGCCCGCGCCGTTTATTCCGAGGCCGCGTTCGGCGGCCGGAGCAGCGCGCCGACGATGAGGGCCATCAGCAGGCATGCCGCGCCCGCCGGAATGAAGGCCCACATCCACGCCTTGGCGTCGCCCATGATGCCGCCCAGGATCGGGCCGACCACGCCGCCGACGCCGTAGGACATGAAGACCCACGGGTAGTTCGTCCCGACGTTGGCATTGCCGAAGTAGTCCGCCGTGATCGCCGGGAACAGCGCGAAGTTGCCGCCGAAGTTGAAGCCGATGACCGCCGCTGCGAGGTAGAGGCCCCACTCGCGGCCGCCGATGTAATAAAAGGCGATCATCACGAGGCCCTGCAACAGGCACATGAGCGCTATCGCGGTTTTCCGGCCCAGTCGGTCGGAGAGCGAACCCCAGATGATGCGGCCAAGGCCGTTGAGCAGCGCGAAGAACAAGCCCATGGCCGTGCCGGCGATGGTGTTGGCGCTGTCGGCGGAGATTCCGTTCGCGGTCAGCGCGTCCTTGCCGAACAGTTGGATGACGCCGACGACCATCAGGCCGGCCGTCGCGCCGACCAGAAAGGTGAGAAAAACGATCCAGAACTGCGGGGTGCGGGCCATCTGCGCGGCGCCGAAGTTTACGCCGCCGGTGTGGGCGGCTTTGGCGGCCGGAGGCGGCGTCCAGCCCGCCGGGGTCCAGCCTGCCGGCGGATTCACCATCGCCAGCGAGCCGATCACGACCAGCGCGGCAAAGATAATCCCGTACAGAACGAAAACGCGGCTCGCCGTCCACCCCATGCCATACAGGCCTTCCCATCCGGGGGTCAGGTTTACGGGGCCGAACTTGAAGCCGCCGGTCAGCTTGACCCAGATCAGCGCGCCAAAACCGAAGCCCGCGACCGCGAGTCCGGTGATCAGGCCTTTTTTATCGGGGAACCACTTCACAAGCGCCGCAATCGGGCAGACATAGCCGAGGCCGATGCCTGCGCCGCCGAGAAGACCGACGCCGACGAGGATGCCCCAAAAATCATTTCCGGCGAGGCCGGCCAGCACGTAACCCGCGCCCAACACGAGGCCCCCGGTGATCGCGACCTTGCGCGGTCCTGCTTTCTTCTGCCAGGGGCCGGCAATCAGCGCCATGACCACCGCGAAGGTCAGCAGGCCGACCGAGAAGATGACCTGCGTGCGCGTCTTCGTGAAATTGAACGGGTCGGCCGTCAGCTTGCCCGTGAACGCCGACCAGGCATAGATTGCGCCGAGACAGAGTTGGATCAAAATACCGCCCGCTACTACCCACCAGCGGTTCAAAGTCTTCATCGTCGGTGCTTGCTCCTTTGGCATGAGGTGAGGGGAAAGGGTTCAGAGTTTAGAGGTCAGCGCAGAATCATGAATCCGTGGCGCGTTTGGAACGGCGTCATCATCCAATTCCCTATCGCTCCTTTCACGAAGGGGCGGGTCGTCCCGGCGCTATCGCTTCGGGGCAATCCCCGGCCGCCTGGCGGCGGCCGGGGATCGCCGTCTTTACTGGCGAAACAAATGCTGCCGCCCGCTTATTTCTTGCCGTCCACCAGCTTCTTCGATTCCTCGACGAGGTTGGTGACGACAGTCGGGTCGGCGAGCGTGCTGACGTCGCCCACCTGGTCCGGCGCGCCCTCGGCGATCTTGCGCAGGATGCGGCGCATGATCTTGCCGGAGCGGGTCTTCGGAAGGCCCGGGGCCCACTGGATCACATCCGGCGCCGCGATCGGTCCGATCTGGTTGCGGACGTGCCTGACCAGTTCCTTCTTCAGGTCGTCCGTGTACTCGTGGCCCGCCTTGAGGGTGACGTAGGCGTAGATGCCCTGGCCCTTGATCTCGTGCGGGCAGCCGACCACTGCGGCTTCGGCCACGGCGGGATGCGAGACCAGCGCGCTCTCGACCTCGGCGGTGCCGAGGCGGTGGCCGGAAACGTTGATGACGTCGTCCACGCGGCCGAGCAGCCAGTAGTCGCCGTCCTTGTCGCGCCGGCAGCCGTCGCCCGTGAAGTAGTACCCCTCGTAGGTCGAGAAGTAGGTCTGCACGAAGCGCTCGTGGTCGCCATAGGTCGTGCGCATGATGCCCGGCCAGGCGGCTTTGATACAAAGCTTGCCGGAGACGCCGTCGGGCACTTCCTTGCCGTTGTCGTCCAGAATCACCGGCTCGACGCCGAAGAACGGGCGGCCGGCGCTGCCCGGCTTGAGCGTGTGGGCGCCGGGGAGCGGCGTGATCAGAATGCCGCCGGTCTCGGTCTGCCACCAGGTATCCACGACGGGCGCGCGGCCCTTGCCGATGTGGTTGCGGTACCACAGCCAGACCTCGGGGTTGATCGGCTCGCCGACGCTGCCGAGCAGCTTGAGGCTGCGGAGGTCCCGTTTCAGGATGGGGCCTTCGCCGTCGCGCATCAGCGCGCGAATCGCGGTCGGCGCGGTGTAGAACTGGGTGACTTTATATTTGTCCACCACGTCCCAGAAACGGCCGCTGTCGGGATACGTCGGGACGCCTTCGAACATGACCGTGATCGCCCCGTTGCAGAGCGGGCCGTAGAGGATGTAGGTATGGCCGGTGACCCAGCCGATATCGGCGGTGCACCACCAGATGTCGCCGTCGTGGTAATCGAAGATGTACTTGAAGGTCGTCGCGGCGTAGACCATGTAGCCGCCGGTCGTGTGCAGCACGCCCTTGGGCTTGCCGGTCGAGCCGGAGGTGTAGAGGATGAAGAGCGGATCCTCCGCGTCCATCCACTCCGGCTCACAAGAGGTCGGCTGATCCTTGACCAGGTCGTGATACCACACGTCGCGTCCGGGTAGCATCTCCACGGCGTGACCGGTGCGCTTCACCACCACCACCGTCTTGATGCTCGGGCACTGGGCGACCGCCCGATCGGCGTTGGCCTTCATCGGGATGTCGCTCTTCGCGCCGCGCAGCGCGGTGTCCTGCGTGATCAGCGCGACGCACTGCGAGTCGTTGATGCGGTCGCGCAGCGAATCCGGGCTGAACGCCCCGAACACCACCGAGTGAATCGCGCCGATGCGCGCGCACGCCAGGCACGCGATCGCCGCCTGCGGGATCATCTGCAGGTAGACGCAGACGCGATCGCCCTTCTTGACGCCGATCGAACGCAATCCGTTGGCGAGACGGCAGACTTCCTCATGGAGCTCGCGGTAGGTCAACCGGGCGTCCTCGCCGGGGTTGTTGCCCTCCCAAAGGATCGCCGTCTGGTCGCCGCGTGTTGCGAGATGGCGATCCAGACAGTTATAGGACACGTTCGTTTTGCCGCCGATGAACCATTGGATGGAGACCGGGCGGCGGAACGTGGCTTCCCGCACCTTTGTCCATTTCTGTTTCCAGTAGAACTGTTCGGCGATTTCGCCCCAGAACCCCTCCGGGTCCCGAATGGAGCGGTCATACAGCTTCCGATATTCTTCGAACGATTTGACGTGCGCTTTCGCCGCGAAGTCCGGAGACGGTGGAATTTTGACCGATTCACCGGGGCCGATATTCTGTTGCGTCATAGCCTCATTTTCTCCCGTCGTTTTTTGGATTGCGCCGATTCTCGCTTGCCAGCGGGAGCGCCGCCGGCATACGATGAGCCGCAAATTTCACTGAATCCGGCGGCCCTTTCGGACTGCGCGCACGATCGCGCGCAGCGGGGCGAGGGTAGCGAGGTCGCCGCCGGTTCGCAAGCGGAAAAAAGTTCGTGCGCAAAGAAAGAGGCACCCGATGTTGGAAGCGCTGTTGAAACCCAGGAGCATCGCCGTCGTGGGCGCGTCCCGCACCCCCGGCAAGGTGGGTTACGAGATTCTGGCGAACCTCAAGGCCAACGGATTCGCGGGACCGTTGACGCCCGTCAACCCGACCGCGCCGGAGATTCTCGGCCTGCCCTGCCGTCCTTCCTGCAGGGCGATCGAGACGCCGCCGGAACTCGCCGTGATCGCGGTGCCGACCGCCGCGGCGCCGGCGGCGGTGGATGACGCCATCGAGGCGGGCGCAGGCGCGCTGATCGTGATCACGGCCGGCTTCAAGGAAACCGGCGCCGAGGGCGCCGCGCGCGAGCGGGCGCTGGCCGAGCGCTGCCGCCGCGCCAACGTGCGGCTGCTGGGGCCCAACTGTCTGGGCCTGATCAACGCCCACCACAACATGAACGCCTCCTTCGCGAAGCACATGCCGCGCCGCGGCGGCATCTCCGTGCTCTCGCAATCGGGCGCGCTGTTGACGGCGATTCTCGACTGGGCGGCGGAGCGCCGCCTCGGTCTCTCCAAGCTGATCAGCATGGGCAACAAGGCCGACCTCTCCGAAACCGACTTCCTGACCGCGCTGGCCGAGGATCCCGACACGCGGGTCATCGTCGGCTATCTCGAAAGCGTCAACGCGGGCGACGCCTTCCTGAAGGCCGCCGAGGCCGCCGCTTCCGTCAAACCCGTCGTGCTCTTCAAGGCGGGCGTCACCGCCGCCGGCGGGCGCGCCGCCTCTTCGCACACCGGCAGCCTCGCCGGCGCGGACGTCGGCTACGCCGCCGCCTTCCTGCGCGCCGGCGTCGTGCGCGCGGAGCAATTCGAGACGCTGTTCGACATCGCCACCGCCTTCGACATGCAGCCGCTCCCGAAAGGGAACCGCATCGCCGTGCTCACCAACGCCGGCGGCCCCGGCATCATGGCGGCGGACGCGATCGAGCTCTCCGGACTGAAGATGGCGACCATCGCGCCGGCCGCCATGGCCGCTCTGAAGCCGAAACTGCCGGCCGCCGCCAGCGTCAACAACCCTGTGGATGTGCTCGGCGACGCCGATGCCGAACGTTACGGTCTGGCGCTGCGCGAGATGTTGAAGGACGACGGGATTGACGCCGTGATCGTCATTCTCACGCCGCAGGCGATGACCGACGCTGTGGCGACCGCCCAGGCGATCGCGGAGGCCGCGAAAGCGTCGGACAAGCCGGTGCTGGCCTCGTTCATGGGCGGCGATGACGTCAAAGCGGGGCGCGCGGCGTTGACCGACGCGCGGTTGCCCGATTATCCCGCGCCGGAACGCGCCGTCGCCGCCGTCAAGGCGATGTGCGATTATTCCGCCTGGTTGCGCCGCCCGCCGCGCGTGGTGACGCGCTTTCCCGTGAACCGGCGGCGCGTGGAGCGCATCATCCAACGGCACCTGCGCACCGGCGAATTGCAAGTGGGCGAGGCGGCGGCCAAGGATATCTTGCGCGCCTATGACTTCACGATCCCCGCCGGGGCGCTCGCAGGATCGGCGGACGAAGCGGTCGAGGTGGCCGAGCGCATCGGCTATCCCGTCGCCATGAAGGTGGCCTCCCCGGACATCATCCACAAGTCGGATCTCGGCGGCGTGAAGCTCAACCTCGCCTCCGCGGAGGCGGTGCGGGACGCCTACGACCTGATGCTGATCCGCATTCGCCAGAAGCTCCCGAAAGCGCGGCTGGGCGATGTCTATATCGAGCAGATGTGCCCGCGCGGGCGCGAGGTGATTCTCGGCATGACGCGCGATCCGCAGTTCGGCCCGATGCTCATGTTCGGTCTCGGCGGCATTTTCGTCGAGGTGATGAAAGATGTCGCCTTCCACCTGGCGCCGATCACGCGCGACGAGGCCCTGCAGATGCTCGAGAGCACGAAATCCTTCGCGTTGCTCAAGGGTGTGCGCGGCCAGCGCAGCGTGGACACGCTCGCGATCGCCGAGGCCCTCCAGCGCATCAGTCAGCTCGTCACCGATTTCCCGCAGATCGCGGAAATGGACATCAACCCCTTCATCGTCGCGGAGGTCGGCCACCCGTCCGTGGCCGCCGACGCGCGCATCACCCTGGCAAAGGAATAAGGCACCGTCATGGCTCCGGAAAAGAAACCGACCTGGGACCCCGATTGGCAGAATAAATACCGGGACCGCATCGCCACCGCCGAGCAGGCCGTGCGCGCCATCCGGCCCGGGCAACGCATCTTCGTCGGCACGGGCTGCGGACAGCCGGAGGAGCTCGTCCGCGCCCTCGCCGCCCGCGGCAAAGAGCTGCCCGACACCGAAATCGTCCACCTGCTCACCTCCGGCGACGCCCCCTACGCCGACCAGCAGTTTTCCGATAACTTCCGCGTCAACAGCTTCTTTATCGCCGAGAATGTGCGCGGCATCATCCAGGAGGGCTTGGGCGATTACACCCCCGTCTTCCTGTCCGATATCCCCGCGCTCTTCAATTCCGGCCAGATTCCGCTCGACGCCGCTTTGATCGAAGTCACCCCGCCCGACGAAAAGGGCCGATGCAGTCTCGGCGTATCGGTGGATATCGTCAAAAGCGCCGCCGAGAACGCCCGCCTCGTCATCGCCGAGGTCAACCCGCAAATGCCGCGCACCCTCGGCAACTCGTTCATCGACGTGCACGATATTGACTACCTTGTCCCCGTGGACGAACCCGTCATCGAGGTCAAGACCCCCGAACCCGACGAGATCACGCTGCGCATCGGGCGCTACGTCGCCGCCCTCGTGGATAACGGCTCGACGGTCGAGTTCGGCATCGGCCGCATTCCCCAGGCGGTCGTCCCCTTCCTGAAGGACCGCAAAGACCTCGGCATCCACACGGAAATGTTCACCGACTCGATGATAGATCTGATCGAGTCCGGCGCCGTGACCGGCGCGCGCAAAACCGTGGACCGCGGCAAAATCGTCGCGAGCTTCTGCATGGGGACGAAACGCCTTTACGACTACATTGATAACAATCCGATGTTCTCGTTCCACCCGACGGAATACGTCAACGACCCCTTCCTGATCAGCCATCAACACCGGCAGGTGGCCATCAACGTCGCGCTGGAAGTAGACCTGACCGGGCAGGTCTGCGCCGATTCCATCGGCACCCGCTTCTATTCGGGCATCGGCGGGCAGGTGGACTTCAACCGCGGCGCGGCGCGATCGCCGGGCGGGCGGGCGATCATCGCGCTGCCCTCGACCGCGAAGAACGGGACGGTTTCCCGCATCGTCACGAACCTGACGCCGGGCGCAGGCGTCGTCACGACGCGCGGCGACGTGCACTACGTCGTCACCGAGCACGGCGTCGCCTACCTGCACGGCAAGAGCGTGCAGGCCCGCGCGCTGGCCCTGATCTCGATTGCGGACCCGAAGTTCCGCCCGCAGCTCGTGCGCGAGGCCATCGAGGCGAAATACCTGCGGCCGGAAATGGCGCGCGTCGAAGGCAAGATCGTCGTCGGCCCGCAGGAATTCCGCACCACGGTCCTGTTGCGCGACGGCACGCAGGTCATGTTCCGCCCCATCCACCCCACCGACGAGCCGAACGTCCGCGACATGTTCTACGCGCTCTCGGAGGAGACCAAGTACTACCGGTTCATGAAGTATATCCAGCGGATTCCGCAGCAGCAGATCCAGGATTTCGTCTTCATCAACCACCGCAGCGATATCGCGATCGTCGCGACCGTTCCCGCGCCGTACGGCGAGGAGATCGTGGCGATCGGCCGCTACTACCTCAACGAGAAGACGAATCTCGCCGAGGTGGCGTTCATCGTTCACGACCGCTGGCAAAACCGCGGCATTGGAACGCACCTCTTGAACCACCTGACCGTCATCGCCAAGCGCTACGGCATCCGCGGATTCACCGCGGAGGTGCTGCGCGCGAACAAGCCGATGCAGCGCGTCTTCACCCACAGCCCGTACAAGGTCACCAGCGAGCCGAGAGAAGACGTGATTCATTTCCAGATCGAGTTCAACTGACGCCCTCGCGAGGGCGGACTCGACCTGCTCCGCGTTCTGTCGAACGTGAAACTGCTCTTCGGCGCTCCGCGGATCGTTCTCGCGCGGAAAGCCGCCGGACCGGCGGCTACTCCACGCGGCAGATCGCGCCCTTGAGATAGGCGCTCTCCGGGACGTGCGCGAGGATGGGGTGATCGAACGGCTGCCCGAGCCACTCCAGAATTCGCACCTCGCGCTCGGCGTCCAGCGCGGCCCAGCCGAGCATCGCCGCGAATTCGCGGTGGCCCACGAGACCCGAGCACGAGAACGTGGCGAGAACGCCCCCCGGCGTCAGCAGTTTCATCGCCAGCAGGTTCACGTCCTTGTAGGCGCTCAAACCGCGTTCCATTTGTGGGCGGCTGAACACGAAGCGCGGCGGATCGAGCACGATCAGATCGAACGTCCGCCGCTCGTCGCGAAAGCGGCGCAACTCCACGGGCACATCGGCGCGCCGATAGTCCAGCGGCGCGGTCGTGCCGTTGAGCTCGTGATGGCGGCGCGCGCGCTCCAACGCCGGCGCCGAGGTGTCCAGCCCCGCGATTTCGACGGCGCCGGCGCGCGCCGCGTGAACCTCGAACGCGCCGGTATAGCAATACGCGCTCAATACGCGCCGCCCGCGCGCGTACGTCGCGACCCGCGCCCGGTTGTCGCGCTGGTCGAGAAAGAACCCCGTTTTCTGCCCCGTCAGCAGATCGGCTTCGAACACCAGCCCGTCCTCGTGAATGCGCGTCGGTCCCGACGGCGGGTCCGAAAGCTCTGCGACCTCCTCCGGCG
This sequence comes from uncultured bacterium, assembly GCA_937935255.1. Taxonomy (GTDB): domain Bacteria; phylum Verrucomicrobiota; class Kiritimatiellia; order PWTM01; family PWTM01; genus CALGXT01. Next base: position 18,098 of record CALGXT010000017.1, read on the forward strand.
TCAACCCCTCGCGCCGCACGGCGTCCGGCTCGACGAGGACCTGGATTTCCCGAGCGCCGGTTCGCGCGCGCAGGCGCGCGATCGCGCCCGGCAGGAAGGCGCGCCAGGCCCGCGCGTGCACTTTGACCGCCAGCCGATCCGCGTAGCGATCCACAATCAGGCCGGAGAGCCCGTCCGCCTCGGAAAACACCAGCCGCCAGGCGTCGGTCGCTCGCGCGGGCGGATGCGCGGCCAGGTATTCCTCGCGGCGGCGGATCGCCGCATCGAGGCGTTGCGCGATCAGGGCGTCATCCGCCGGCTCGTCCCGCCGCCACGTGAGCGCGCGCGCCGCCAATTCCGCTTTCGGGTGCCACAACCCCCGCGCGAGCCACGCGCCGTTGGCCGCGAAGAGGTCGGCCACGGGCGCCTCGGCGGCGCCCTCGACGCGCGCCACCGCGCCGGAAAACACCCAGGGATGCCGCCGCAGCAAACTGCGCTCGCGGCCCGGCTTCAGATAGACCCGCGCATCCCCCGATGGGGACGGCGCGGCGATGTCGGGAGCCTTTTCCGTCATGTCAGCTCCAGCGTTTCGCCGTGTTCGGGCAGGATCACATCGCCCAGTTGACGCTCCCGCAGCGCTTCGGCGAGCGCGGCGCGCGGCTCGGCCTCGCCGTGCACCAGGCAGGTGCGGCGCGGGCGAACGCGCTCGACGTAGGCGATCAAATCGTTGCGGTCGGCATGGGCGCTGAAGGCGTCGAGTTTCACGACCTCGGCGCGCCGCTCGAACTCGTCGCCGAAAATCCGCACGCGGCGCGCGCCCTCCGCCAGCCGGCGGCCGAGCGTATGGGCGGCCTGATAGCCGACGAGCGCGATCGCGTTGCGCCCGTTTTCGATGCCGTGCTTGAGGTGGTGGAGAATCCGCCCGTATTCGCACATGCCGGAGGCGGCGATTACGATGCAGGGGGCCGAAGAAGCCGTGATCGCCTTCGATTCCTCGACGCTCGCCGTGTACCGCACGCCGGGCGGACGCATCAGGCAGCCGATCCGCTCGCGCAACTCGCGCGACTCGTCGTCCAGATAATGCCGGTTTTTCTCGAAGACGCGGGCGATCGCGCTCGCCATCGGGCTGTCCACATAGATGGGCGCGTCCGGCAACCGACCGTCGGCGCGCAGTCGGGCGAAATGGTAGATCACCTCCTGCGCGCGCTCGAGCGCGAACGAGGGGATGAACAGTTTGCCGCCCCGTCCCAGCACCCGCCGCGCGATTTCGCCGAGCTGCTCCCCCGCGCGCGTAATCTCCTCGTGCGCGCGGTCGCCGTAGGTGCTTTCCAGCACGAGGGTGTCCACGTCGCGCATATACTCCGGGTCGCGGATGAGCGGCGAGTTCCGGCGCCCCAGATCGAACGCGAAGCCGAGCCGATGCCGCCGGCCGCCCTCCTCGAGATCGAAAACCGTCAGCGCCGCGCCGAGGATATGGCCGGCCTCGATGAACGTCGCGCGCGCGCCGGGACCGAGTTCGGCCGCCGCGCCGTAGGGATAGCCGCGAAACAGGCTCAAGGCGCGTTCGGCGTCGGCGGTGACGTAGAGCGGCTCGATCGGCGGCAGGCCCGCGCGGTTGGTTTTCTGGTTGAGGTAGGCGGCGTCCTGTTCCTGGATGCGGGCGGCGTCGTGGAGCATGATGTCGCAGAGCGCGGCGGTGGCGGTGGTGGCGCTGATCTCGCCGCGAAACCCCTGCCGCGCCAGCGTCGGGATGTTGCCGCAATGGTCAATGTGCGCGTGCGACAGCACGAGGCGCTCGACCCCCGCCGGATCGAACGGCAGTTCGCTGTTGATGCGGCGCGCCTCGGCGCGGCGGCCCTGATAGAGGCCCGCGTCGCGCAGAATGCGCCGACCGTTGACCTCGACCAGATGCATCGAGCCGGTGACGGTGTCCGTGCCGCCGAAAAAGGTGAGTCGCATAAAAAACGCTCGTGCTACAATGCGCCGATATTGAAACCGCCCCCGCGCATGAAGTCAAAGCCCAATCCGGACGTCTCGGCGCTTTTCGAGGCGCTGTTCCGGCGTTGGGGCCCCCAGTATTGGTGGCCCGCCCGAACGCCCTTTGAGGTGATCGTCGGCGCGATTCTCACGCAAAACACGGCGTGGACCAACGTCGAACGCGCCATCGCGCGGCTGCGCGTGGCGCGCCGCCTTTCGCCGCGCGCGCTGCGCGCCGCGCCGCCTGCCGAGCTCGCCGAGTTGATCCGGCCGGCCGGTTATTTCAACGTAAAGGAACGCCGCCTGCGCGCCTTCCTCGACCGGCTCTTCGCGGATTTCGATGGGCGCCTCGACCGCCTCTTCGCGCTCGAAACCCCGCGTTTGCGCGAAACGCTGCTCTCGATTCCCGGCATCGGCCCCGAAACCGCGGACAGCATCCTGCTCTACGCCGCGGGGCGCCCGGTGTTCGTTGTGGACGCCTACACGCGCCGCGCGCTGGTCCGCCACGGCTGGGCGGCGCCGCGCGCCCCTTATGACGAGCTGGCGCGCTTTTTCACCGACCGCATGCCGCGTGACACGCAACGCTATAACGAGTACCATGCGCTGATCGTCCGTTTGGGAAAAGAACAATGCCGAACGCGACCGCGGTGCGAAGACTGTCCCTGGCGATTCGCGCTGCCGCCGGGCGGCCCGCGCGGCGCGGCGGGGTCGCGGTCGCCCTGATGCTCTGGGCGGGCGGCTGCCGGACGACCGCGCCCGGCCGCGCGCCGGAGAGGGGCCCCGCGTTGGCCTATGTCGTGCGCGTCAACGCGGAGCAGGGCTTCGCCGTTCTGGACTGTCTGGCGTCGCCGCGCGTCGGCGAGGATTTGACGGTCTGGCGCGGCGAACGCCGGGTGGCGCTCGTGCGCGCGAGCGCGCGGCGCCGGGGATCGTTCGTGGCGGCCGACATCATCGCCGGCGAACCCCAAGCGGGCGACCTCGCGCGGGGCGAAGGATCGCCGGACGTTCCACGGCAAGACGAGGCAATGGAGATGAGACCATGAATATGCTGGCGTTATTCGGACAACCGGGCTGGCAGGAAGTTCTGCTGGTGTTGCTGGTGATCGTGCTGTTGTTCGGCGCGCGCCGGCTGCCGGAATTGGCGCGCTCCCTCGGCCGCAGCATCCGCGAATTCAAGAAAGGCCGCGAGGAGGGCGCGAGCGAGACGCCGCCGGAGGCGAAGAACAAGGACGACGGCCCGGAGAAGTGAGCGAAGCCCCCTCCCGCCTCCCGATGGTCTGGGATGGTCTGGGGACATGGTCTGGGGACAGAGACCGCCGCACGGCCGGGATTGCACCGCGGAGACGCGGAGAACGCGGAGAAAATGGAAGGGCGCGGCGGCCCGCCGCGCCGGAGAAAAAATACGGGGACAGAGAAATAGAGCGATCACGGCGGGCGCGGAGAAAATGGAAGGGCGCGGGCTCCGTTCCGCGCCGTCACCTTGCGGCGGCTTGCGGCGGCGAGGGGACTCGCCGCCCTACCCGCTGACGCACGGATAGACACAAGGATAACGGATTTAGGGACAGAGACCGCCGCACGGCCGGGATTGCACCGCGGAGTCGCGGAGAAAATGGTAGACTTGCAATTTCATCTCTGTCCCTAAATTTCCAAGCCTTGGAAAAATTCGCGAAATTTTTTCCAAGCCTTGGAAAGTCCGGACACGCTCAATCCCAGCGCGCGATCAGCGCGTAGCGCGCGCCGTTGCGGAGGGCGTGGCGCCCGTGCACCGCGATATAGACCGCGCCGCCGCGCAGGGCGGCGTGTTCGATGCGTTCCTCCGCGAGGCCCGGCGCGGCGGATTTCGCGTCGAACCGGCGCGGTGTCGGCGGCAGGCCCGCGCGGAGGTAGAGGTCGCAATCCGCATCGAGTCCCGCGAGGGCCACGCGCAACCGGCCGGCGGCGGGCGGCGACACGCGATAGTACTGCAACTGGTCGTCGCCGATGATCCCGACCGCCGGCCGCCCAAGCTCCAGCGGGCGGATCGGCGTCTCCACGGCGTGATCGGCCGCGTAGAGCGCCATCGCAAGCAGAAAGTCCGGCCGGCCGATTTCCGGATGGCCGGTCGCGATGACGCAGCGTCCGCCGGCGGGATGGCCGGCGGCCCGGTAGGCGGCCAAAAAGGTGTCGCCCTCCAGCTCAGGCATGTTGCCGCCGCGGTAGCGACCCAGGTATTCGGTGTCGGGCGCGTCGCGCGCGACGCCGAGCGGCCCGCCATGATAGGGCATGGCGCGCAGTGCGCCGCCGGCGGCGCGCGCCAGCGGATGGTTCGCCTCCGCGCCCTCGAAAACGACATCGGGCAGCGGCGGACGGGCGACGGGGCCGAGGCCGGCGACGCGGCCCGGCCAGAGTCCCCAACCGGTGTGGAGCGCGCGCGGATCGGTGTAGCCGGAGGCGGCGGCGAAAAAACCGCCGCAGACGCCGACGTAATTCATGCCGCCGCGGAATGCGCGCTGGGCCCTCCCACGCGCCGCGGCCAGTTTCGAGCGCTCGGCCGCCATCGCCTCCGTGGAGCGCGGATCGCTCACGCCGGCGATATCGGCCAATGTGTACGCCGCGTTGCCGCCCGGCATGAAAAATAGAAAGACGCGCGGCGCCCCGTCCGGATAGAGCAGCGCGCCGTTGGCGTCCTCCGGCGCAGGCCGCAAATCCTCCGCGCGAATCTCCTCGAAACGCCCCCCGACCCGCGCGGCGACGGTTCTGCCTACCTCCGCGAAAGCCGGATGAAATTGAGCGAAAGGGCCATTGAAACAAACGACCCGGGGCCGCGCGCTGTGCCGCCAGGGACCGACGACCCGACCGGCCTCGACGCGGAAATCGGCCTCGGGTTCGAGCATTGAAGACACCGGCGAGATATCCGCTCCACCCGCCATCGCGGTGAAAAAGAGCGAGAGCGCCGCGCCGCCCACAATCCAATCCATGCGCCCCATTACAGCGGCGGCGCGCGCACCGCGCAATCGAAAACCGCTGAAACGCGTCGCCTTCCCGAAGAGACCCACCCCCGCGCTCTTCCGGCGAGTGTACCACACTTCGCGAAGTGTGATACACTCGCCGAAGGGCTTTTCGGCGGAGGCGGCGGGGTCCGTGCGGGACGCACAACCTCTTGCGGAGAGGATTTGGTCTGAGCGTGTCGCTTGCGCCTTTTTCGCCGAACCGGTAGGGTTCGCCGCGATGAGACGTTCCGGGGCCGAGATGTTCGCCCTCGCGGCGGCGCGCGCGCTCGCGGCGCCCGACGACGCGCGCTTGCTTCGCGAACTCGCGCGCGCGGCGGCGCGCGCGCTCGGGGCGGAAACGGCGGCGATCCGTTTCCATGATGCGAAAGAAACCGTCTCCGGCGAATGGCGGGCGCCATCCGCGCGCGCCAAGGCCGCCCAACCGCGCCGGTTCGATTTCTCCGGCGGCGAGCTTCAGGCGATTTTCCCGCCCCCCCTCCGAGGCGAGATCTCGACGATGAAAACCGTCGCCGCAACGCTCGCGCTGGCGGCGGCCGGCTGGCGGCGCGCGCGCCGCGCCGCGCGACGCGACCCCCTGACCGGATTGCCCAACCGCGCGGCGCTGCGCGAGGCGCTGGCGCGCGCCTGGAGCGAGGCCGAGCGGTATGGCGCGCCGCTGGCCGTCGCCGTCGCAGACGCCGACGGTTTCAAGGCGTGGAACGAGCGCTACGGCCATGCGGCGGGAGACCGCGCGCTCCGCCGGATCGCGCGCGCCTTGCGGCGCGGCGCGCGGGCGTCGGACTTCATCGCGCGTTGGGGCGGCGACGAATTCGTGTTATTGCTGCCCCGCACCGACCGCGCGGGGGCCGAGGCGTTGGCGCTGCGGCTCAGCGCGGCGACTCGCCCGGCGCTGACGATCGGGGTCGCGGCGCGCGCCGAAGACGCCGCGCGCGGTCCCGCGGACTTGTTGCGCAAGGCGGATGCGGCCTTGCGCCGAGCGAAGCGCCTCCGCGGCGCGGAATAACGCTCCCCGCCGGCCGTCGGCGGCCTCGGCGTTCAGAACTTCAAATCCACGGCCTGTACGGATTGTTCCGCCTTCGCCTCTCCGAAAAGCGAGCCGAGGTTGATGGAGGCCTTGATGGTGTACGTCTCGCCGCCCTTCATCCGCTTG
>CALGXT010000018.1 GCA_937935255.1 uncultured bacterium
CTGGCCTGTTCGCCCCAGTGGAAAAACCGATGCTTCGCATACACCTCGCGGAGCAGGCGGATCGCCTCGTCGAAGCGGCGCGCCTGGAACGCGGCGCCGGCCTGATCCATCTCCGGCGGGCGGGGCGTCATCACCTGTTTCACCCGCGCCCGCTCGAATTCCATCGTCTGACCGGAGGGAGTGGTCAAAACGATCGTGCCGTCCGGCCGCGCGAGAATGTTGGCGGCCTCGATCCGGCGGTCATCCATGAGAATCACATAGCTCTGGGACTGGGCCCCGACCCGAACGGCGACGCCCGCCGCCAGTACGATCGCGAAAATCGCTTTTTTCATCTTCCGTGCTCTCCTATCCGACAGGCCCCGACCGCCCGGTCACGGCTGCGCCGTGGCGGCCCGCAGCCTTGCGTCCTCCCGCCAGCGGCGGAAATCGGCAACGCGCGCGCCGTCGGGGAACAATGTCAAATACTGATCGCAATCCTCCACCGCCCGTTTGAAATCGCCCAACTCCGTGAACAGCCGAACGCTGGCGGCCAACGCCTCTTCGACGAAGGGGCGCAACTTCGCGTCGGGCTTCTGCGGATTGTAGGAGAGGGCGATGCGCTGGTAGGACGCCAAAGCGGAGAGGAGGCGGTCTCGCGACTCCGCCGCGCGGTTTTCCTCGGCGAGCCGCCGCGCCAGTCGCAATTGGACCTCCGCCAGCTCGCTGTTGGCCGTCGCGATCAGGATCGGATCGTTCGCGTAGCGGAAAACCTCGCTCAAGGCGTCCACCGACTCGGCCAGGCGGCCGAGTTCCCGCAACGAGCGGCCCAAGGTGAATTTCGCCTCGTAGAAAAGCGCGGAGCGCGGATACCGCTGAATCAATTCCTGCAGCGCCTCCACCGCCTTGTCGTATTGCTTCATTTCGTAGGACGCGACGCCCAAACCGAACAGCGAGGGTTCGAGATGGACCCGGTCGGGCGGCGGAATCGTCGCGCGGACGATCTGGTAGGCCTCCGCCGCCTCGGCGTGCAGGCCGGCGCCGCGCATCAGGTCGCCCATCCGGACGATTTGATCGAGCGTGAAACGCCTGGGTTCGCGGCGCACCTCGCCCCAGGCTTCCCGGGCGGTCTCGATGCGCCCCAATTCGATGCCGGCGCTGATGCGGGCGTAGTGGGCGCTGCGACCCTCGTCGGAATTGGGATAGCGGCGGGCCAATTCCTCGAATACCTCCGAGGCCTTGGCGCTGTCGCCCAGCTCGAGATGAATGCCGCCCATGATGCTCATCGCCTTGGGGGCGAGATCGCTGTCGGCGAATTTCTTCACGAATTGATCGAGGATGGCCAGAGCCGTGGCGCGGACGGCGGCCAATTGCGCGGGCTCGGCGGCGGAGCGGGAAAGCGCGTAACCGAGATAGAACGTCGCGTTGCGCAGCAGTTCCTGGTTTTTGGCGATTTCCGCCGCAGTCGTGCCGTAGGGATTGTTTTTCGTCGGCTCCAGCCAAGACTGCAAGGTTCGGAACTCCCGGATGGCGCGGGCGAAATCGTTCACGCGGACCAGCGCGTCGGCCAGGCTGAACTGGGCGAGCGCGCGCTCGTGACTGGGCGGCGTCTCCTTGACGAGCCGCTCGAACAGCGCGATGGCCTCCGGATAGTTCCGCGCCCGGTAGCGCGACCACGCGAGTTGGTTGAGCGCCCGCGGATAGTTCTGGTCTTTCGGATAGTCCCGGATCACGCGCTCCAGTTGGGCGTCGGCCGCCGCGTCGTTGCCCGCGCGCCGAAGCATGCCGGCCAGGCTTAACAGCACCGCGGGCGTCCGTTCGTGCCGGGGAAACCGATCCACGAAGAGATTGTACAGGTAGAGGTATTGCTCGGCGGCTTCCCGATCGAAATAGACTTTCGCCGCAACCAGCAGGCCGAGGGCCGCGTCGTCATTTTTGGAGTAGCGTTCGGCGATGTGCTCCGCCGCCGCGCGCATGCGCCAGTCGTCCCGCAGGTGGGCGTAGGCGACGACGATGTTGGAGAGCGGACGTCCGACGCCCTCGAAGTTCGGGTAGCGGTTGAGCACCGCGAGGTACTGCCGGGCGGCCTCTTCGTAACGCTGTTGATTGAATTGTGTGTCGGCCAGCCGCAACTGGGCCTGGATGACGTTGCGCAGGTGGGGCCCGAAATCCACCGTCACCGTCTTGCCGAGGCCTTCGAGCCGCGCTTTGACCTGTTCGGCTTTTTCACCGGCCGGAATAGCCCAGTCGCTGTCAGCGTAGCGGGCGAAAACGCTGAAATATTCGCGCAACGCCTCGGTCAGCAGGGCGATGCCCTCGTCCTTCGCGCCGGCCTTGAGTTTGGCTTCGGCCTGGCCGAAAAGCGTTTCGCCCAGCAGGTAGCGGGCGCCGGCGACGGGGCTCAATCCCATCGGCAGGTCTTCGCGCTTGATCAAGTCCTCGATCTGGCGATTGATGTCGTCGTAGCCGCGCAACAGCTTGATCGCCGCGTCGGGCTTGCCCTGCACGAGTTCGATATGCGCCAGCGTGATGATGGTCTGGCCGAACCAGATGTCAATCCCGCCGTTCTGAACCTCCTCGCACAGTTTCCGGGCTTTTTTGAGCAATTCGTCGCGCTTCGGACCGGCGTTCTCTTTCGCGGCGGCTCGAACCTGAACGGCTGCGATTTCCGCCATCAATCGTCGCGCGATCCCCTCTTCCGGCTTCGCCAGCAGCGCTTTCTCGTAAGCGGCGGCGGCGCCGGCGAGATCGCCCGAGACCTCCAGCATCTGGCCCAGGCGATACGCGGCGTCCATATAAAAACGCCGCACATCGGGATCGGTCGGCGCCGCGCCTTTGTACTGGGCGAAAAAGGCGTCGTACAGCGCGCGCGCCTTTTCGCGCTCGCCGATCCGAAAGTAACCGTTGGCGATCGCCAGGCGGATGGCATGCGCGCGGGGGTTGTCTTTCGGCATGGCGGCCACGAGGGCCTCGGCGTCGGAGAAGCGCCGGCGCGCGATATGCACTTCGGCCTGAATCACCCGGCCGCGGTCGGCCTGGTCGGGGAAGCGCCGCGCCAGTTGATCGAGCAATCGCTCCGCGAAATCGGGAAAACCGTTTTGCACCAGCCACGAGGCGAAGGCGTACTCGCGGTCGGCCTCGTTCACGGGCGTCTGCGCGCGCGCGCCCGCCGGGGCGAACACCGCCGCGAATGCCACGCCGAGGAGGAGGCTCCGCCACTTGCTCATGCCTGTCGCGCCCATGTGTCGTTTCCCCGATCGGTTCGCATCGCTGTCCCCATTCATCTTCGCAGTGTAAGGTTTCGCCGCCCACCGTCAAGCGCGGGGGCGAACTTTCACCGCGCGGATCAACGCCCGCGCGTCGTCCGGCCGTCTTTCGGGATGATGATCACTTTCACATCCAGCGAACCGCTATTGTCTTTCCGCAACTCCGCGGTCGGACTCTCGTTCACATCGAAATAGACCAAGCCCGATTGCCGCGCGGTGACGCCGAATTCCGAGCCGGCCGCATAGACCGAGCCGGGAAAACCGATGCGCACCAACAAGGCGCCGTAGTTCGCCTCCGTCACCGGACGCGGCGGCGCGCTCGCGCCGTAATAATGCTGGAAGGCCGGGTCTTTGCGGTCATACCCGTCCGGCCCCGTCGCCTCGCCCTTGGCCCCGATCGTCCATTGCCCCGAAGCAACCACCACGAGCCGGTCGCCCGCATTGATCCGCAGCTCGCCAGGCGACTCCCAGACCTGGCGCGCGTTGACCTTGACGCGACGGCCGGGCAGGTCGCGCTCCGGCGTCAGCCGCGCGTGCAGCGAGCGCAAATATTGCGCGCGGAATTCCGGCACGACGTGATCCGCATAGCCCGGCAACTGCACGCGGACGGCATGCGTCTCGGGCGCGATGCGGATTGTGCACGGCGTCTTCGCGACGGTCGCGCCTTCGCGATAGATGCGATCGCCGACCATGATCGTCGCGCCCGGGGGCTCCGAGGTCACGCGGACTTCCACCAACGCGGGCGGAGGCTCGCCCGGCGCTCCGGAGACCGCGCCCGACGCCGGCGCTCCGGCCGCGCCGGCCGGCGCCGCCTGCAACTCGAAAGCGACGCGCAGCGGGAAGCGCATGCCCGCGCGCGATCGCACGCTCAACGCTCCGCCCCGCGACGGATCGGGCCAGGCGACGACATCCACCGTCTCTGCGTCCTCCACGCGTCGCAGCCGAAACACGTGCGGAGTCTCCGCCGGAATCGTCCGCGCATGTTCATACGTCCAATTCGTCGTCTGCTGCGAGAGCGGATTGAACTGGCGGCCTTGATCGTTCGCCGTTCGTCCGAGCACGGCGATGCGGATCAACTCCGGCCCCGCCATTTCCGCCGAAAATCTTCCGGCGACGAACCATTCGCCCGCCGCGCCGGCGCCCTCGGACTGCGCAAAAAAGTCCGACGCCGGCGCCGGCGCATCGCCGGGCGCGCCGGGCGTCGCGACGGCGGGCGTCTCGCCGCCCGGCGTCGGCGGCGCGGGTACGGGCGCGGGCTCCGGCGCGCGACCGGGCGGCCATTCGCCCGCCGCCCATTTCGCGAACAACGTTTGCGCCGCCTCCGGATCCGCGGGGCGGTCGGACGGCGGAAGCGCCGCCAAAAACCGCTCCAGGGCCTGGGCTTTGAACTCCGCCTCCCGGCGATCCGCCTCGGCGGCGGCGGCCTCGGCTTCGGCGCGCGCCGCCGCCAGCGCCTCTTCGTTCTCGCGGCGGACATTTTCCGGCCATACGAGCCGCTTGTCTTTGGCGTACGCCGCCGCCGTCTCCTCCAGCGCCTCCTTCAGGCCGCGCGCGATCATGATGCCGCGCACGTTGCGCACGCGCGCGCGCTCCTGCAACTCGGCGTCGGCCTTCGCGATGGCCTGCCGCAGCGCGCCGAGGATCGCGCGGTCGCGCGCCTCCGACATTCGGGCCGCCTGCGCCTCATAGGCCGCGCGAAACGTCCGAAGCTCAGGCGATTCGACGGGCGCAGGCTTCGCCACGACCGCGGGCGGCGGATCGGCGCGTAGAGCAACCGCTCCGAACATCAGCGCGAACACCCATTTTCCAAGCCTTGGAGGAAAAAACCGCGAAGTTTTCCAAGCCTTGGAAAACGCGCCTCGGGCCGCGTCGGAAACCGACCTTCCAAGCCGCCCGAAGTGCCTGTCATCGAACGTCACGGTATTTCCTTCACCCGTCCCGCCCGTCCCGCGCCGGACGCCACGGCGCGGCAGACCGTCACTCGACGATCTTCACGCCCGACGTCGGGGCCTCGACCGTCCAGATTTCCTTGCCTTCGGCGACGGCGGTGATGCGAAAGCGGGCGATGGTGACAGGCGCATTGGTCTGGAACATCTTGCCGTACGCCTGCTGAATATCGGCCATGCCCAGCGGCGCCCAGAAACTGATGTGCTTGTCGAGATCTTCCACCATTTTGACGTTCCGCTCGCGGTACACGAAGGAGGCCGGCTCGACGACGACCCGCCGGACCGCGCCGTCCGATCCTTTTTTCTGATACTCCTGCCGCAAGACGCACTCGAACACCAGCAGATCGTAGTCCCGCGTCTCGGACGGGGTCATGCGGAACGACCAGATCTGCTTGCCGGAGGGCAGCGGCGGATCGGACTTGACCTCAATCAGCTTGATTCCGGCGGCGCCGGCGACGCCGGCGGAGCCCAGAAGAAGGCCCGCGAGCACCCACCGCCAAAACCGGCGCAAGACCGAGGCCGAGCGCATGATTCAATCCACCTTGCCCACTTTGCGGAAATTGCCGTTGTACTGCTTGGTGAAGGCGCGAAGGAACTCCTCGCCCTCCTTGTCGATGCCGTAGCCGATGGCGTGAACCACAGGCGGCTTCCGGCCCTTGGAAATGTAGTACGCTTGCGAAAGCAGATTGAAGTGCTCCACGAAATCGGCGAGCGTCCACCACTGCATGCTCTTGGGCATGGAGGGCGGCTTGGGCATCGCCGGCCCGCGCGGCGCCGAGCTGTGCTGGCCGCCGACGGGGACGCGCCGCGTTTCCCAGCGTCCCGGCTGGGCGGGCTGGCCCTCGCGATACGGACGCGGCGGTATCCACACCTTCTCTTCCTTGTATTCCACGGGGCCGGAGGGCGCGGCGGGCGCCGAGGCGGCCGCGGCGGCGGCGCGGGCGATCGCGCCTTCGTTTTCCCGCCGCCAGGCCTCCAACTTCGCGTTCCATTCGGCCAATTGCTCGGGCGTCGGCTCCTTGCGCACGAGCGGCTCGCCGTCGCTGATGATGAGGATCGTGTCCGCCCCCACCTGGAAGGCGCCGGTCAGCGCGAGGTCGAGCCGCGTGGTGCCGCCGAGCGCCTTGAGCCCCTTGTCGCTCGGACGCAGATTGCCGCGCACCGCGCCCGCCTGCTCGAAGCTGGTGTTGAACGGCTGGAGGAAGAGCTTGGCCTCCTGCTTGTTCTTCGCGGTGGCCGGCACCATTTCCGCCTTCCACGTCGCGCCCTCATCGGCGAAGACGATCAGCGTGAAAAGGGTCTGCTCGTTGAGCGCGTCAATGACCTTGTTGATGCGCGCCTTGACGCGGTTCATGCCGGCGATGCCGCCGCGCTCCTCCTCGATCATGCTGCCGGAGACGTCCACGAGGATGGCGACGCGCGCGCCGCGGCCGCGGATGCCGAAGAAATCGAATTGCGACACGCCCTGCCCGAAGCCGCCGAGTCCCAGGCCCGTGCCGATGCCCGCGCCCATGCCCTGGCCGCTGAAGGCCTTGAAATTCGGCTGGAAGGTCGTCTGTATGACCTTCGGATCCACCTTGATCTCCGGCAGCGCGAGATTCGAAGGCCGGGTGGAGACGAGCCGGGGCGCGATGCTCGGTCGGCTGGAACTGCGCTGCTGTTTCTGAACTTTGACCTTGTGCTCAAGCTTGCGCGGCTCGTAAGTCTTGAGCGGCGGCGGAGCGACGAATACGGTGCGCTCGTCGAGATAGGAGCGGATAAGCACCCAGGAGCCGAACGCGATCAGCGCGATCAAGTGCGCCGCCAGGCTGCCCAGCAGAATATAGGACAACAGCTTGCGCCGCTGGGCGGACATTTTGTAATAACCGAGGCCCGAAAGCCACACCGTCAAGTCCGCTTTCATGCCGATTCTCCTTTCCGCGGCGTGTCATTCGGCAATCGCCGTGAACGTCACATTTTTGACACCCGCCTGCGCGCAGGCGTTCATAACGTCAATCACCCGCTGGTGCGGAACCTCGTCCTCCGCCCAGATCGTCACCATCGGCTCGTTCTGGGCCGCCTCCGCCGAGAGGCGATAGCGGATGAGCACGCCGATCAGCTCCGGCAGCTCCTGCGACTCCGGGCTGTCGAATTCGCGACCGTTCAGAATGACGCGCCCGTTCTCCCGGATTTCGATCATCTGCTCGTCGGGCAGGTCCACCGACTGCGCCTGCGCGAGCATCCCGGGCAATCGAATGCCGAGGTCGGCCTCCGACTTCACGAGGCTCGCGCTGACCATGAAGTACACGAGCAGCAGGAAGACCATATCAATCAACGACGCCACGTTGACGTCGGGATCGTCCATGCCGCCGGGCGCCACTTTCACGATCAACCTCCGCTTCCGCTGGGCGTGTACACGCCGAAAATGAAATCGTCTATGCCGGACGCCGCCATCGCGTTCATCACCTTCTTGATTTCGCGGTGCTTCGCGTTGGCGTCGGCGCGCAGGTAGATTTTCACGCCCGGCTCCGCCTTCACGCGCTCGGCGACGAGGTCGCGCAACTGCTCCACCGTCACCGGCTGCGCGCCGCTCAGGATCGTGCCGTCGGCCAGGATGTTCACGATCCAGCGGTCGGGTCGGTCCTTCGGCACTACGCCCTTCGAGGCCTCCGGCAGGTCCATCTTCACCGCCTGCTTCTGGCTCAAGGTGGAGGCGCACATGAAGAAGACGAGCAGCAGAAACACCATGTCAATCATGGGCGCCATCTGGAACTTGGCCTCTTCTTCGCCGAACGAGGGCAGGCGCATAACCGAATCCTCAGGCTTGCGGCGCGGCCGCGGGCGCCGGCGCGGCGGCCGGCGCCGCGGGCGCGGCGGCGGGCGGATTGAACTGCCCGATCGAGATTTCACCCGCCTCGACTTTTTTGATGATCGCTTCGAGATGGTGCGTCAGGTTGCCCGTGACGCGGCCGATTTTGGCCATGTTCGACTGAAACCGGCTCTTGAGCTGGAAGTAGAAGAACATCGCCGGAATACCCACGAGCAAGCCGAACGCCGTCGTGATCATGGCCTCGCCGATGTCGCCGGCGAGCTTTTCCGGGTCGCCCATACCGCCCAAACCGATTTTGTTGAAGGCCTTGATCATACCGCTGACGGTGCCGAGCAGTCCGAACATCGGCGCGATCGAGGCGATGATCGAAAGGTAGTTGATCGGCTTCATGCCGGTGACGTTCTCCTCGACCGCCGCCTCCTCCATCGCCTTCTCCACCGTCGCCGCGTCCGTCAGCCCGTCCGCCAGCCGCATCATGCCGGCGTTGATGACGTTGGTCAGCACGCCGGGCGAGCCGACGCACGTAGAGGTCACGCCGCGAAAATCCAGCCGCGTGATCTGATCCTGGATCGTCGGCACGAGCGCGAGCTGCACCATCTTGTCCTCGCGGACGGCGAGGAAGCTGAAGATCGTGAGCGCGACCCCCGCGACGGAAAGCAGGCCGATCGGGTACATGGCCCAACCGCCCGTCTTCCACATGCCCCACAGCGTAACGCTCGCCTCCCGTTTCGGGGCCGCCGGGGTCCCGGGGCCGGGCGCCGCTTCCTGCGCCAGGGCCGTTCCGACCGCCAGGGCGCCGATCGTCAACGCCAACGCCATTCGCTTTCGCATCCCAACATTCACGGCACTGCTCCTTCCGCTCCGGTTTCCGCCCCGGGCTCCGCGCGCGGGGCGTCCACGTCCACTTCCTTGTCCTGCTCGCTTGCGGCGAGAAACTGGTTGATGATCGCGTCCATATCCTCCGCGGAGCCGAAAAAGACGGCCGCGATGTCGGTCTCCTCCGCTTCCGCGGCGAGCCCGTCCTTCATGATACGGCGCAGGCGCCGGCGGGCGTTATCGCCCCAGTCGGTTCCGCGGAACAGCCGCGCGACCTCGTAGTAGATGTCGCGCGTGCGGTGCATTTCGTTGAGCTCCTCGTAGCAGCGCGCGCTCAGGATCAGCGCGTCCGGGAAGGTCTCCACGTCCTTGTTCTCGTAGATCAGCGAGCGCGTCGCGGCGTCCATCGCCTCGACGAATTTGCCGCGGGCGAACTCCAGCTCGCCCCGCGCCAGCCAGTAGACCCCGAAGGAGGCGTCGCCTTTGTCCGGCTCGCGGAGGAGGGCCAGCTCCTTCGCCGCGTCGTCCGTCCGCCCCAGGTCGAGCAGGCACAGGATCGCGCGGATCTGGGCGACTTCGCTCTGGTAATGCCAGGTCGCCGCGCCGGCGGCGCGCAGGACGGCGTGCGCCTGCGCGAAGAGCCGGGGCGCCTCGGCCCGCGCGCGCTCGTCGCCGCGCGCGGCGGATTGCGCGGCCTTTCGGAGATACAGGCCCGCCTGCATCGCCCATGGCGCCGCGTTATTCTCCGGCAGGTCGAGGAACGGCAGCGCGGGCTGAACGGCGGCGAGAATCTGCTGCGCGGCCTGTCGCCATTCGCGGCGGCGCGCAAAGGCGTAGGCGGCGTTCTCCTCCACGCGGAAATCGAACTCCGCGCGCTGCACCGTCTCGGGCTTCAGCGCGGCGGAAACGCCCGGGGGCGAGTTGGGCATGCGGTAGAGGACATCCGTTCCGCTGCGCCCGAGCAGATAGATTTCCCGCCGGGTATTGTCCATCATGACAAAAGCGCGCAGACCGGGACCCGCGTCGGCGTTCGCGGCGGGCCGCGCTGTCGCGGGCGGCGGCAGGGAACGCACCTGCGCCGAGGCCGCCGCGGCGGTCAGCGCCGCGGCGATCCATCCCCAGAAACTCGCGCGCCGAAACGGTTGCATCTTCGTTTTCCCGCGTCATCCCGCCCGCTGGCGCAAGCGCTCCAGCAGGTCTTTCGCTTCTTCTACTTCCGGCATACCGGCGAAATCGGGACTCCCAATCAACTCCTGGAGCGTCTCCTGCGCCTTCCGGTGCTCGAACATCCGGCTCAAACACCGGGCGCGCTCGAGGTAGGCCTTCGCCGCCCACTGGCGATGGCCGGAATACAGCACGTAAATGCGCTCGAAGTAGGCGGCGGCGGTCTCGTATTTGCGGTTCGCCACCGCCACCTCGCCGCGGCGGAAGGTCGCCTCCGGCCAGTGCTGCCGCCATTCCTTCACGCCGAGCACGTCGCGGAACGCGGCGTCCGCCTTCTCGAGTTCGCGCTGCTGGAGATAGAGCCGCCCCAGCATCAGCAGCGCCTCCGCCGCCTCCGGACTGGTGGCGTACACCTCGCGCACGATGTTCAGGTGCAGGATCGCCTTCGGCGCGTCGTTCGCCTCCACCGCATAGCGCGCCAGCAACATGCGCGCGGACAGCGCGTAGGAGGTTTCCGTGAATTCGCGGATCGTCTCCTCGGCGGCCTGCGCCGCGAGCGCGCGGTTTCCGGCCCGATCCGCCTCGATCAAAATGGTCTCCAGCACCCCCGCGCTGGCGTGCGGCACGCTCTCGGGCCGAACCAGCACGCGCTGGAAGGTCGCCTTTTCCACGTCGCTCGCCGAGGGATCGAAAAAGAGCATCCGCATGATCCGCAGCGCCAGCGCCTGGCGTCCGCTCTTGAGGGCGTCGCTCAGCAGCTCGCGCATGCTCTTCCAGGCGGTCTGCGCGATGTCCCGCTCGGCGGCCTTGGCGCGTCCGACCCAGTCCTCGAAAATGAGATCAATGCCCAATTCCTTCCGGTCGGCGCCGTATTCCTCGATGGCGCGGCGGTAATACGCGAGCGCGCGCTCCTGATCGCCCAGGTCCCAGTACGTCGAGCCGACCCAATAAATCGCCATCGCGAGGTTCGATCCCTCGCGGTTCGCTTCGATGTAGCGCCGGAAATGCGAAATGATCCGCTCGAGCCACTCGGTGCGGTTCTCGCCCCGCCGCGCGCCCGCCAGGTCTTTCATGATCTGGGCGCTCTGAAAATAGGCGTGGTTGTAAAATTCGATGTGGAGGTCTTCCTGATGCTCGATCGCCTTCTCGTAGAACGCCACCGCCTCGCGCAACTCGCCGAGCGCGCCGGAGATGTCGCCCAGCGTCAGAAAGGCCTCGCCCAGCAGCTTGCTTTCGGGATAGCGGCGGACAAAGCCCAGCAGTCGCGTCTGCGCCTCCGGGAAGAGGCTCGCGCCGTACTCGCAGCTCCCGGCGCGGAAGGTCGCGTCTTCCACGTACATCGTGTCCGGGAAATCGCGTATCACGCGTTCGAAGTACGGCAGCCCCTCCAAGTATTGCTTGTCGAACAGGAACGACATGCCCGTCCAATAGTGGCCGTCCGGCTCGCGCTCGTTGCCCGGATAGTCCGTGTTCATTCGGACGAAATGGCCGATGGCGTCCTCGAACTTTTCCTCCATGAAGGACGCGTAACCGAGCAGGAACAGCACCTCGACGATGCTCTCGTGCTTCGGACTGACCTCGAGCGCCTTCGCCAGCACCTCGATCACCTTCGGCCAGTCCTTCACGTTCGCATACATCTGGCCGACCTTGAGCGATACCGGGTCGTACCATTTCCCGCCCGGATAACGGTCGAGATACTCGTGCCCGCGCGCGAAGGCCTTGGTGGTCGGCTGAAACTTCGTGGCGCTGTGGAACGAAAGGTAGAGGCACTCCTCCGCGCGGTCGCGCGGGCCGTCCTGATAGAGGTCGTAAAAGAACTCCGACGCCTCGCGATAGCGGCGAATTTCCATGTAGGCGCGCGCGATGCGGAAAAAGAGCTCCGGATCGTAATTCGGAATCTTTTTAAGCGCCTCCAGCTCCGCCTCGGCCTCGGCCACGCTCTCCTGCGTGCGCAACAGTTGCCGGATCATGCCCGGCGTGCGCTGAAACATCTCGACGCGCCGCTGCAGAATCTCGATCTGCCGCTCCGCGTTCATTTGCAGCGTGTCGTGCGGATACACCAGCCGATAAATCCACAGGGCGTCGCGGTATTTCTCATCGGCGAAGAGATCGTCGCCGGTCTGCAAGGCCGTCATGTTCAGCGCCACGCTGCGCGCCGCGAAGGAGTCCGGCTGCAAGAGCATCGGCATCAGGCGATAGACGTTCTCCAACTGGCGCTCGTTGAGGTAGTAGATGGTCAGCAGCGACGCCGCCCAGTTGCGGCGATGATAGTCCGGCGCGAAGCGGAAAATCTGGATCAGCGTCGGCTCCGCCTCCTTCCATTTTTCCTCCGCGAGCAGACACCGGACGACGGAAACGAGGACGTCCACCCAGAGGTCGGGGTTGCGCATATACTCGGCGCGATAATCCCGCAAGGCCTTGCGATAGACGGCCAGCGCGTCCTGCCACTTTTTCTCGTAGCGGAGCGAATCGCCGATGAACGCCGTCACCTCCGCCCCGCGGAAGCCCCGCCCGTATCGCTTGAGGTATTCCTCGAACGCCGCGCGCGATTCGCCGAACTGGCCGAGCAGCAGATGGCAAAGACCGAGGTTGTAATAAACGGCTTCGAGCTCCGCGACGATCGCGGGGGTCTTGCTCTCCTTGAACCAGTCGATCAACTGAACCAGATAGCCGATCGCGTCGGCGTAGGCCCCCTGCGCCAACGCGGCCTGCGCCGCCTTGCGCACCTCCTGGACGGAGTCCTGGGCGCGCGCCGCGGGGACGAGCGCGGAAAGGACGGCGATCAACAAGCTCGCCGCCACCGCGCGCCGAAGAAGACCGGAGCGCGTCGGCATCGCCGCGAAAGCCCCGCGCATCCGCCGCAGACCGCTGTTATACATAACGCAATTCATAACGAGCGCGCCGCATTTGGACAAGAGTGTTTTTTTAAAAACGTTTTTTATGGCGCGCAGAGGAACACGGGGGTTCAAGAACATTGACGCGCGTCGAAAGAAAAGGCTAGAGAAGCGGACGCGGACGCGCGGATGAACGGGGGTTCGGCATGACCTGTTTTCATCAAGAGCGCCGGCGGCGATATGCGGGGATCGTCGCGGGCATCGGGCTGGCGGCGGCGCTGCGTTTCATCGCGCCGGCGCGCCAGAGCCTTTGGGTGGATGAAGTCGGCACGTGGATGAATGTCGCTCATCCGGGCCGCTCGATCGCGCGCTACGCCCTTCGCGAAAACAACGCGCCGCCGCTGTATTTCTGGATCGTGGCGCCCTTCGTTCGGCTCCTCGGCGACGGCGAAACGCCGCTGCGGCTGCTTTCCATGCTCTCCGGCGTTCTCTCGATCCCGGTCTTTTGGGCGCTGGCGCGCCATTGGTTCCCCGGCGGTCGCGCGGCGGACAGCGCCGCCCTTTTGCTGGCCATGAATCCCTTGCATCTGTGGTATTCGCAGGAGGCCCGACCCTATGCGTTTTTCCTATTGCTTTTCCTGCTGACTTGCCTCCGGTTTCAGCGCGCGCTTCAAACGCCGGAATCGCGCCGTGGATGGCTCGCGCTCTCCTTGCTGCTGACGCTGTGCGCGCTGACGCACACGCTGGCGCTCGTCTTGTTGCCGCTGCTCACCGCCTGGCTTTTCCTGTCGAAGGCGGACCGCCGCGCGCTCCGCCCCGCGCTCGCGGCGCTGGCCCCCTTCGGAGCGCTGACGGCGGCGATTGCCGCCTATGTCGCGGCGCATTCGAGCAATCCGCCCCCGCCCCGCCCTTTCTCCGGGCTGGAAATCCCCTACACGTTTTTCGCGTTTCTCGCCGGCTATTCGTTCGGCCCGCCGGTGCGCGAGATTCAGCTTCACGGCGCCTTCGCCGCGCTGAGGGCGCATGCAGCGCAATCCGCCGTCGTGGCGCTCGCCCTGGCGGGCATCGGCGCGGCGCTCTGGAAAAATCGGAAGCGGATGGCGTGGCCGATCGCGGTCTGGCTCGCCGCGCCCATTGCGCTGGCGGTCGCGATCGCCCTCGCCACCGCGCACCCCTACAACGTGCGCTTCGCCCTGCCGGCCCTGCCCGCGTTCCTTCTGTTGACGGCCGCAGGGCTGGAAGCGACGCCGCGCGGCGGGCGTGTCGCCCTAATGACGCTCCTCGCCGGCCTTTCCCTGATCTCCGCCGTGCAATGGTTCGCGCTGCCCGCCTACGGCAAGGAAGACAGCCGCGCGGCCGTGCGGACGATGCTGCGGGAGGCGCCGAACCTCGATCGCGCGGCGGTCTCCCCGCCCTACCTGGCCGACACCATCCGCTACTATCTGCATCGCGCCGGACGCGCGGCCGCCGTCGAGCCGGTCACCGATGACATCCGGGCGGAAGCGGACGCTCTATTGATCTCCCGCGCCCACCACGCGATGCGGGCGGAAGACTTGGCGCGGCGCTTCTCCGAAAAAGGCGCCCGCGTCTTCACGGAAGAAGGCGTTCGGATATATGTTCGAACACCGCGATAAAAAGGGAACCGAAGCGCAGACTTTCCCATTCGCGCCCATGCGCAATCCGCGGCCAAATCAAACGAACCCGCTTTCCGCTTCCGGCGCGGCGGCGCCGCTCAGGGGCGACCTCCGCCATCGGCGCTGAGGCGCCCGTAGCGCCGGCCCTTCCATTCCACACCGCCGGTTTCATATCGGACCCGCGACACCGCCGCCAGCGCCAGCATCGCCGCGACCGCGAACGGATGCAGGAGCGCCGACCCCGGCGGATACCGGAAACGCAGCGCCTGCGCCCCCCGAATCGCGAGAACGCCCAACGCCGCGACCGCGGGCCCCATACCCGCGACGGCGCCTGCCGCCGCCGCGATCAACGCGAGGAACGGCAGCAGACCCAGGACGAAGTGAAAGGCCAGAAACAGCGCGAAACTCCAGCGCCGCCGAAACGCCGGACCGAGGTTTTTCGAGAATCCGCGCCAGATCGCGCCGAACGAGTCGTACATGCGGGTCCGGACGTTTTTCTGCCCGTCCACGCAAAAACCGCGCCGGCCCGACGCCCGCCACGCCTGCGCCAGCCGGGTGTCTTCGAACAACTCCGTCTTGACCCGCTCGTGACCGCCCATGGAGCGGTAATCCTCGGCGCGGCACGCGATGCAAGCGCCGTGCGCCAGACCGAGCGAGGGCTTGCGATCGAAGAGGAAAGAGAGCGGGGCCGGAAAGAGGGTGAAGACGACGTAATTCAAGAGCGGCATCAGCCAGCGCTCGCTGAAGCCGCGCATTTCGATGCCGGGCCACGCGGAAAGAAAGGTCGCGCCCTGGGCTTTCGCCTCGGCGACAACGCGCGCCGGCGCGTCCGGCGCGACGCGAACGTCGGCATCCAGAAATACCAGCCAATCCCCCCGCGCCGCCGCCGCCAGGCGAGCGCACGCAAAAGGCTTGCCGCGCCAACCGTCGGGCAGCGGATCGGGCGAAAGCCGCCGCACGCGCGAATCGCGCGCGGCGCCGGCGGCGATCGCCGCGGCGGTGCCGTCGGTGGAATGATCGTCATAGATGAGGATTTCGGCAATGCCCGTCGGACAGCGACGCAGGTCGTTCAGCAGCGGGCCGAGATGGGCCTCCTCGTTTCGCGCCGGAATCAGCACCGAAATGCGCTCATCGCGCGCGTGTTCCGAGGTCGCGCGCAACCGCGGCCAGGCGAGGGCGTTCCAGATCGCCAGCGCCGCAACCGCCCAGACGAATATCGCCAGCCAGATCATCGGCGCCCTGCCGCCGGAATTTTCCGACTCACCCCCCAGCGACACAAATGCGCGCGCGAAAAAGAGGCGCGCCGAAAGGACGGCGAAGGGCGGCGAGATTTCAATTCGCCGCGCCGCACAACTTTTCCATTTCGGCCTCCTGCGATCGTCTTTCGCGCTTGGCGCTTCGTTCTCCCCTTACCACGCGTAGGCCATCGGCGCCTCGCCGCCCGGCCCCGGAAAGATGGCGTCGAGGCGCTTCGCGGTCGCGTCGTCCAGCGGATTTTCCAGAGCCTTCAGGGCGTCGTCGAGCTGTTCGATGGTGCGCGGGCCGATGATCGGCGCGGTCACGACGGGGTTGCGCAACAGCCACGCCAGCGCGACCTCCGCGGGCGGGCGTCCGATGCCCGCGCACAGCTTCTCGTAGGCCTCGATCTTGGCGCGGTTTTTCTCCAGCGTCTCCCGCATACGGTCGGAGGCGCGGCGGCCCTCCTTCGCTTTCTGCAGCACGCCCCCGAGCAATCCACCGGCGAGGGGGCTCCAGGGAATCAGGCCCAGCCCGTACGCCCGGCACGCCGGAATGACCTCGAGTTCGATCATCCGCGCGTTCAGGTTGTAGAGGCTCTGCTCGGACACGAGGCCCATGAAATGCCGCGCCGCCGCCGCGCCCTGCGCCTGCGCGATGTTCCAGGCGGCGAAGTTGCTGCTGCCGATGTAGAGCACCTTGCCCTGCCGCACCAGCAACTCCATCGCCTGCCAGATTTCCTCCCAGGGCGCTTCCGGGTCCACATGGTGCATCTGGTAAAGGTCAATGTAATCGGTCTGCAGCCGCTTCAGGCTGGCGTCGCAGGCCTGGCGGATGTGGCGGGCGGAAAGACCGCGGTCGTTGGGCCCCTCGCCCATTTTGTTATACACCTTCGTCGCCAGCACGACCCGCTCGCGGCGTCCGCCGCCTTGCGCGAACCAGCGGCCGACGATTTTCTCGGTCACGCCCTCGCCGAGCTTCCAGCCGTACACGTCGGCCGTGTCGAAAAACTGGATGCCCTTTTCCAATGCGGCATCCATAATCGCGAACGAATCCGGCTCGTGGGTCAACGGCCCGAAATTCATCGTGCCCAAACATAAACGACTGACCTTGAGGCCCGTGCGGCCCAATCGCGTGTAGTTCATTTCATGATTCCTCTGGGGTCGGAGTTTTCGGCGCGCGCTATCGGTCAGCGGCGCTGTCACAGCTCCGCTCCAAAACCAGATCATAAGGCTCAAACCCCATCCGGCGATAAAAATTAGCGGCTCCGGCGTTGCCGGCGCACGCGACGACGCGCGCCCGCCCGATGCCGTTCTCCCGGCACCATTCCAAAAACCGCTCCATCATCTTCTCGCCGATGCCGCGCCCGCGATAGGGTTCCGTCAGGAACATGCAATCCACTTCGGCCATCGGCGCGACGCGCCGGTAGCTTTCGGCCTCGCACCGGCCGCCGGCCAGATATCCGACAATGCCGTCCGTTTTGGACACCGCGACCACGACGATGCCGTCCGGCCCGGCGATGCGCTGCCGGAACCAGGCCATGCCCTCTTCGCCGAACGTCCAATCGGGATCGAGCGTGGGATCGAAGCGCAGATCGTGGCGGATCAGCTCCTGATCGAGCCGCAACACCTCGTCGAGGTCCGACAGAAACGCGCAGCGCACCGTCACCGGCGATGCCGCCTCGCCGCGTCCGTCTTTTTTTGCATTCCTTTTCATTTTCATGGAAGACCTTTCGGATCGTCTCGCCGCGGACCGCCGGAACCTCGCTCGCGCCCGCCCGAATCAGCGCCGCCAGAAACGGGGCAAAAAGAGCGCCACCAGCGTGAAAAGCTCCAGCCGGCCCAACAGCATGCAAAGCGTGAGCAGCAACTTGCCGGGCGGCGGGATCGCGGCGTAGGTCGTCGCCGGGCCGACCTGCCCCAAACCCGGACCGATATTGCAAAGTGTGGCGGCGACCGACGAGACCGCCGTCTCAAGATCGGGCGTGAAAAACGTCATCAGGAGGCTCGCCACGGCGAAGATGCCGAGAAACAGCAGCACAAAGCCGACCACATTGGATACCGCGTCATTTTCGACCGGTTCGCCGCTGATTTTCACCCGCACGACGGACTGCGGCACGATCGCAACCCGAATCTCGCGCAAAATCTGTTTGAGCATGATGAACACGCGAATATTTTTCATCCCGCCGCCGGTCGAGCCCGCGCAACCGCCGAAAAACATCAGCACCACCAGCAGCAACCGGGCGGTCTGGGGCCAGATATTGAAATCTTCCGTGGCGAAACCGGTAGTGGTCAGGATCGAGGTGACATGGAAAAAACCGCTGCGCGCGGCCGCGCCCCAGGTCGCCGCCGCCGATCGGCCATGGATCGCGAGCGTGACGATCACCCCCGAAATCAGCCAGATCGCAAAATAGAACCGGAATTCAGGGTCGCGCCGATACGCGCCGAGGGCCCCCATCAGCGCGCGGTAGTGCAGCGCAAAATTGACGCCCGCCAAAAACATGAAAAAGATGATGACCGTTTGCAGGTACGGCGAGGGGAAAGCCCCGACGCTTTGCGTCCGTGTGGAAAAGCCGCCGGTCGCGAGGGTCGCGAAGCTGTGGCAGACGGCGTCGAACCACGTCATGCCCCCCCACCGCAATAGCAACGTCTCCAGCGCGCAGAGCAGCGCATAGACGCCCCAAAGCAGCTTCGCGGTGGTGGCGATGCGCGGCGTCAGCCGGTCTTTCGAGGGCCCCGGCATTTCCGCGCGGAAAATCTGCATGCCGCCGGTGCCTAGGAGCGGCAGGATCGCCACGCACAGCACCAGCACGCCCATGCCCCCGAAGAAGTGGGTAAGCGCGCGCCAAAAGAGGATTCCGCGGGGCAACGCTTCGAGATCGCTGAGGACGGAGGCGCCCGTCGTGGTAAACCCCGAGACGGACTCGAAAAAGGCGTCCACAAAAGAGGGGATCACGCCCGAGAGGACGTAGGGCAAAGCGCCGGCAACGCCGGCCGCCAACCAGCCGAAGGCGACGATGCCGAAGCCGTCGCGGCGCGTGAGCTCCTCGGCGCCGCGCGTGGCCAGCCACGCCGACAAGCCGAGCGCCGCGCATCCCGCGCCGGAAAAGGCCAGCGCGCGCACGGCGGAAGCGCCATCGCCCCACAGCCGCGCCAACAGCGCACAAACGCCCATCGCCAGGCCGAGCACGCTCAACACGAAGGACACCATCCGGATGACCGCGCGTCCATTCATTCAGCGGCGCTCCGGCTCATGACCGCAACTGCGCTGTCAGGCGCCCCACGGCCTTGGGCAGGGCATACACCACGAGGCGGTCGCCCGCCTGCAATTCCAGACTGCCGGTCGGAACCATAACCTCCCCGCCGCGATCCAGGCTCGCAATAATGCTGCCTTTCGGGAGGCGCAAGTCCCGGATGGGCCGCCCCACCCAAGGCATGCCCTCCTGCAAGGCCACCTCGATCAGCTCGCCCGGCAACGTCTGCAATTGCGTCGTCGCCCGCACGTTTCGACCGCGGACGAACCGCAGGACGGCGTTGACGACGGAGAGGTGCGTGCTCACCACCCGGTCCAGCAGACTCAAACCGTCAATAATCGGAACGTACTCCGGCTGATTGACTTGGGCGATGGTCAGACTGGCGCCGTGTTTTTCCGCCAGGAGGCAACTGATGATGTTGTTTTCGTCATCGTCGGTCGTGGCGACGAACGCGCTGGCCGCGTTCACGCCGGCCTCTTTGAGGGCGTCGGCGGACACGCCGCCGCTGCGGATTACCAGCGTCCGACGCAATTGGCCCGAACACGCCTCCGCCCGCGCCTGATCCGATTCGAGCAGCACAGTCTCCAAATCGGTCTTCTCAAGCAGGCGCGCGATGCCCAAACCCAGGGCATTTCCGCCCGAAATGATGACCCGCTCCAACCGGGGGCGGTCCGGCGCCATCACATCGGCGTACGCCGACATGTGTTCCGCCCGGCCGGCCAGATAGATTTCGTCGCCGATTTGCGCCTGAGTGTCTCCGGTCGGGGTGACGATTTCCGAGCCGTGGCGCAGCGCGATGAATCGGATGCGGTTCAGAAATTCGGGGTCCGGATAGCTTTTGAGCGGCGCGCGAATGAGGGGGCTTTCCGTGGATACGCGCAAGCCCACCGCCTGCGCCCTTCCGTCGAAGAGGTCCGCAATCTCCAAGGCGCCGGGCAGCCGCAGCAAGCCGGCGATTTCCAGCGCGCATTCGCGGATGGGGTTGATGGCGAAATCCACCCCTAAATCGCTGAGATGCAGGCCCAGTCCGCCGGAGAGCCAGGCGTCGTTCGATATCCGCGCCACGCGGTGCCGCACGCCGGCGGCCCGGGCGCAGGCGCACGCCAGGATATTGATCTCGTCCTGATTCGTCGCCGCCACCAGCAGGTCAGCGCCTTCCAGACCGGCCCTGCCGAGCAATTGGGGATCGGCCCCGTGGCCCTGCACCGTCAATAGATCGAGATGCTCCGCGATTTCCGTCAAAGGCGCCGGGGCGCGGTCCACCACCGCAACCGCGTAGTCTTCCTCGCAGAGTTTTCGCGCCAGGTTACGGCCGACGTTTCCGGCCCCGACGATAACGGCTTTCATACGGCGAAAGCGGGACGCAGCCGGCCGCCCCGCGCCCCGCCATTCTTATGGCCAAACCTCGAAAAGTCGAGCGGGAAGCGCGCAACGCCCACCCCGCAAGCCGCTGCCGCGATCCTTCGCCGGTTCGATTCGTTGTTGACGGCCGATTCGACGGATGAAGAGGAAGGGAGGTCTTCACCCCTCATCATCTTGCGATTTCGAGTCTCTCAGGGTTCCGATCTGCACATGGCGGCGGCATTCGTCTCCCTTCTTCGCGGGGATGCATCACATTCATGTCCGATCGGAAACGCTTTTGATCATCGCCGCGGCTCGCCGAAGATCGGCGCTGAGGCGCTGGGGGGGGATTGGCGCAGACCGGCTGCAGAGAAGCGCGCGGCCCGTTCCGGGAAAACCGATATTCGGCGCCCCTCAGCCTTTGAGCCGAAGAGTGGAGCGCCCGCCGTCCACCCCGATGATCTGGCCGGTGATCCAGTCGGCCTCCTCGGAGAGCAGGAAAGCCGCCAAAGCGGCGACATCCTCCGGCTTACCCAGCCGCTCCAGCGGATGCAGCGCGGCGATCGTCTCCGCCATTTTCGCATTTGAGAGGAGTCCCTCGGCCAGCCGCGTGCGGGTCAGCGAGGGCGCGATCGCGTTGACTCGGATTTTCGGCGCCAGCTCCGCGGCCAGCGAAACGGTCAGGCCTTCGACCGCTCCCTTGGCCATGCCGATCGAAGCGTGAAACGAAAAGCCCTGCCGCGCCGCGACGCTGGAAAAGAGCGCCACGGCGCCGCGGCCCGCGCTTTTCTTCAGCGCCGGCAAACTCGACTGGACGGCCAGCGCGGCGCCGAGGGCATTCACGCGAAAATCGCGCATAAAATCCTCTTCTGTGAGCCGCCCCAGGCTTTTCACGTTGATCGTACCGACGGCGTACAGCAGGCCGTCCAATGGTTCCCCCGCCTCCGCCGCCACCCGCGCAAACAGGGCGCTATCCAGCACATCCCCGCACGTGAACGCCGCCCCCAACTCACGGGCCGCGGCGGAAAGCCGATCCGCATCCCGTCCGACCAGGTGGAGGTCGTACCCCCTCGCACGCAGCATTCGACCGGCCGCCAAGCCGACCCCGCCGGAACCGCCATAAATGAGGATTTTTTTGGCCATGCCATGATCCCTCCGCCCGCTGAACCCGCGTACGGAAAATAAACCATGCAATCATCGCCTCTTCAACTCCGTCCGGCGGGCGCCGTCCACCGTCCGACATTTCTTTCGCCATGGCCACAAACTTGAATTAGATTGAGCGGTGAAAACAGCGGGAAACTGAATCATGACCAATTCAAAGAGCGCGACCGCGGCAGGTTCCAAGCATCGTTGGCGGTTTCAACGTTATGGCGGGGTTTTGCAGGCGGTGCTCGACCGCCCCGAGGACCTGGCCCATCTCGACACCCTCGACCTCAAGTATTGGCTGGCGCTCGCCATGCCCGTCAAAGGCGTCGAATGCGACGAGAAAACGCTCCAATTGCTCGACACCGATAAGGATGGCCGCATCCGCCCGCCGGAACTCATCGCCGCCGTCCAATGGGCCTGCGCGGCGCTGAACGATCCAGGTCTTTTATTGACAGAGGGGGACGCCGTGCCCATCGCCGCTATCTGCGATACCGCGATCGCCGCGAGCGTCCGCCGGATTTTGAAGGATCTCGGCCGCGCCGACGCCGCCGCGATTTCCATGGCCGATGTGGCCGACCAGGGCCGCGTGATGGCCGCCGCCCGCTTCAACGGCGACGGCGTCGTCACCGCCGAAGCCGCCGGAGATGAGGATCTTCGCAAGGCCGTCGGCGAAATTGTCGGCGCCCTCGGACCCGTCACCGACCGCGGCGGCCAACCGGGTGTGGACAAAGACAAAATCGAAGCGTTCTTCGCGCAGGCCGCCGCCCTGCTCGCCTGGTCGGATCGTCCGGCCGCCGATCCCGCCATCATTCCCTTGGGCGCGGAAGCGACCGCCGCGGCCGCCGCGGCCGTCGGGAAGGCGCGCGCCAAAGTCGAGGATTACTTCGCCCGCTGCCGGCTGGCCGCCTTCGATCCGAACGCGGCGAACGCGGTCAATCGCACCGAATCCGACTATCGCGCCATCGCCGTCGGCGACCTCTCGGCGCAGGCCGACGCGATCGCCGCCCTGCCGCTGGCGCCCGCCGCCGGGGGCCGTCCGCTGCCGCTGGACACTGAGAAAATCAATCCCGCCTGGGTCGGCGCCGTCGCGCAATTGCGCGCCGCCGCCATCGCTCCGCTGCTGGGCGATCGCACGGAGCTTTCCGAAAAGGACTGGCGCGGCCTGACGGCAAAACTGTCCGCCTGGGAGAACTGGATGGCGGCGAAGCCCGCGACGCCGGTCGAGTCGCTCGGGCTTCCTCGACTTCGCGAACTCCTGGCCGGCGATGTCAAAACGCGACTTCTGGAACGCGTCGCGCAAGACCTTGAACCCGCCGCGGAATTCGCCCGTTTCGCCGACGTGGAAAAGCTCGTCCGCTATCGCCGCGATCTGCGCGGGATTCTCGCCAATTTCGTCAATTTCAGCGACTTCTATCGGCGTCGCGAGTCATTTTTCCAGGCCGGCACGCTCTACATGGACAGCCGCGCCTGCCGACTCTGCGTCGAGGTCGCCGACAGCGCCAAGCACGCCGCGCTGGCCGGCTATTCGGGGGCTTTTCTCGCGTATTGCGATATCGCCCGCGCCGGCGAACCGAAACGGAGCATCGCGGCCTTGTTCACCGACGGCGATTCCGACAACCTCATCGTCGGGCGCAACGGCGTTTTCTACGATCGCAAGGGACGCGACTGGGATGCGACGCTCACCCGCGTGGTGTCGAGCCCGATCAGCATTCGAGAGGCTTTCTGGCTGCCCTATAAGAAACTGATCCGCATGATCGAGGATCACGTCGCGAAACGCGCGCAGGCGGCGGATGCCGCGGCGACCGCGAAGATGGGCGACACCGCCGCGCAGGTCGCGGGCGCGGCGCCCGCCGCGCCGCCGGCGCCGGCGAAGAAATTCGATCTCGGCGCGATCGCGCTGATCGGCGCCGCGATCGGCGGCTTGAGCGCGCTGATCGGCGGCCTACTGCAGGCGCTCTTCGGACTCGGCTGGTGGCTTCCGGTGGGAATCGCCGGCATCCTGCTGCTGATCTCGGGCCCCTCGATGTTGCTGGCGGCGCTCAAGCTGCACCGGCGGAACCTGGGTCCGCTGCTGGATTCGAACGGCTGGGCCATCAACACCCGCGCGCGCATCAACGTCGCATTCGGCGCCGCGCTCACGGAGGTGGCGGCCCCGCCGCTCAGCGCCATCGTGCGCACACCCGATCCCTTCGCCCCGCGGCGCGCCGCGCGGCCGGTTTTCTGGATCGCGCTGATTCTGGCCGTCATCATCGCCGCCCTGCTCTATTTCGGAGCGCTGAATCGTTGGATCGCGTGACCTTCCTCTCTCGCGGATGCCGTTGCCCGCCGTCCCCAGCCGCCCGCCCGCAACTGAAAAACCAGGGACAGGCAATTGCAAAGAGGCGATCCGTTTCCTCGCCAGCCCGAGTGTATCACACTTCGCGAAGTGTGATACACTCGGGAACCGCGATTTAGGAAGGGGCATCCCACTCGCGCCTCAGGGCCTTGCCTCTAACTTCGTCCCTAATTCCGCCGTATTACATTGATGGATAGTGTTTTGTAAATTTCCGTCGGTAAAATGCACATTCTCTGTCCCTGTTCCGCCCCGAAGAACAGAATGAAATGTTGACGGCTTTGCGGCCTTGGTGAGCTTCGCAGTGAAAAAACAAAATCTCGAACCGGCCTTCCGAGCGCACCCCGCCAAGGCGGTCATGAACATGGACAACGTTCGAAAGAGCAAAAAAAGAGTTTACGAGGGACAGAGAATACAAAGTTTGCGCTCTGTACCCATATTTTGACGTCTGACTTCTCCGGCGACAGAGCGCCGGAGCTACAGCGCTGACGCACCGACCTCTGCGTCCTCTGCGCCTCCGCGGTGAATTTTTCGCGGCGCGGCGGGCTGTCGCGCTCTACGGGCGCTCTTGCGCCGACCTCTGTCCCGCAACTTCGTAATTCTCTCTCACCACATTCTCACCCGACCCCTTCGCCCCGCGGCGCGTGGCGCGGCCGGATGCGGTTCAAAGAACGCAAGTATATGATTTTCCAAGGCTTGGAAAACAGGATGCCCCGATCTTCCAAGGCTTGGAAATTGTCTTTTCCGTTTTTCCGCGGCGGGAGCGCGTGTTGGAAATCCGATACCGGAAATCCGATACCTGTCCCCTCGAATTCACGGTTCCCAACGCAATAGTTTCTACTTCGCTAATTTCCATCCGTTTCCTCGCCGGCCAATTTGTATCACACTTCGCGAAGTGTGATACACTCGGGAACCGCGATTTTGGAAGGGGCATCCCACTCGCGCCTCAGGGCCTCCGCCCGCGCGCGCCAAAAAAGTCTGCCCTCCAACGTCTCTGTCCCTCAACTTCTCGCGCGTGCTTCGGTTATCAGCGCTCTTGATTTGACTTTTTATCCGTGAACATTATCTTGTTGCGCGTTTTTTCACGAAAGCGCGACAACCACCTTCTTTTACATGAGCGCCACTCCGATTCGTATCCGTAAAGGGTTCGATATTCGTCTCGCGGGTTCTCCCGAGCGCGTCATTGTTTCGGCGCTCGAAACGCCCGATGTCGCGGTGATTCCCTCCGAATTCCCCGGTTTCAAACCACGATTGCTGGTCAAGGAAGGCGATTACGTCCGCCGCGGCGCGCCCGTCATTGGCGACAAGACCCGGACCGGACTGACCCTGACGGCGCCTGCCGCCGGAACCGTCAAAGCGGTCGTGTATGGCGCTCGCCGAAGCATCGAGCGCGTGATCATCGCGCCCGCCGCGCGGGATGAAGCCGAAAGCCTCGATCGCTTCGACGCCGCCGCGATCGCGCGCGCTCCTCGGGAGGCGATCCTTCAGGCGCTGCTCAAATCCGGCTTTTTCACCCTGCTTCGCCAGCGGCCGTTCTCCAAAGTTCCCAACCCCGCCGCCGCGCCGCGCGCGATCTTCGTCAACGGCATGAATACCGCGCCATTTCTCGCAGACCTGCATGTGGTGATCGCCGGGCAGGAAGCGGCGTTTCAGGCGGGCCTGGACGCCCTGACGCGCCTTACGGACGGCAAAGTTCACCTGTGCCTGGATGCCGACGCTTTCCACCCCTCGCCCGCGGCGACGGGCGCGCGCAACGTGGAAATCCATTATTTTCGCGGCCCCCACCCCGCCGGAAACACCAGCGTTCATATCCACCACATTGACCCCATTCGACCCGGCGATACGGTCTGGACGGTTCGGGCGACGGATGTGATTCGGATCGGACGCCTGCTCCTCGAGGGCGCGCCGCCCGCCGACCAGATTGTCGCCCTCGGCGGCCCCGGCGTTCGGGTTGATCACCGGCGTTACTACCGCGCGCGCGCCGGCGGCGCGCTGGCCGCGCTGTTGAAAGGCCGGCTCTATGACGGCGAGAATCGCGTGCTGAACGGCGACGCGCTCGCCGGCGAGGCGGTCGCCTCCGAAAGCTATCTGCGGCTCGGTCAAAATGCCGTCACGGTGATCCCGGAGGATCGGGATCGCCATTTTATGGGCTGGGCCATGCCGGGTTTGGGCGCGTTCAGCCATGCGAATCTTTTCGTCTCGAAGTTTCTGCGCCCGCTGCGGCGCTGGGATCACGGCACCAATCGCCACGGCAGCCGGCGCGCCATGGTCGTCACCGGCCTTTATGAGCGTTTTCTGCCGATGCGCATACTGCCGGACTTCCTGATCCGCGCGGTGCTGGCGCACGATACGGAGGAGGCGGTGAAACTCGGCTTGCTGGAAACCGATCCGGAAGATTTCGCGCTCTGCGCGTTTGTCTGTCCATCCAAGATGGACCTGCCCGCGATCATCCGACGCGGCCTGGACGAAGTGGAAAGCGAGGGGCTGTGAGATGAAGTTCGTGCTTTCCATCCTCGACAAGTTTCGTCCGCTGTTCGAGCCGGGCGGCAAGCTCGGGCGCTTATTCCCGCTGTTCGAGGCGGGCGACACCTTCCTTTTCACGCCGGCGGAAGTCACCGAAGGCGCGCCCCACGTGCGCGACGCGGTGGATATCAAACGCTGGATGATCACGGTGGTCGCCGCGCTGGCCCCCTGCCTGCTCTTCGGGATTTTCAACGCCGGTCGGCAATACAACATCGCCAACGCCGTCGCCGGCGCGGGCTTCTGGCATCACCTTGGGCGCGGCGCGCTCATTGTGCTGCCCATCGTGATGGTCTCCTACGTCGTCGGCGGCCTCTGGGAAGTGCTGTTCGCCATTGTGCGCAAACACGAGATCAACGAAGGTTTTCTGGTCACCGGTCTCCTCTTTCCGCTGACCCTGCCGCCGACCATCCCGCTGTGGCAGGTCGCTCTGGGCATTTCGTTCGGCGTCGTTATCGGAAAGGAAATTTTCGGCGGAACGGGCTTCAACGTCCTCAATCCCGCGCTGACCGCGCGCGCCTTCCTCTTCTTCGCCCATGCGCCGCAAATCACCGGCGATTCGGTTTGGACGAAAATCGCCGACCCCTCGAAGGTCGCGGAAGGCTTTTCCGGCGCGACGCCGCTGGCGGTGGCCGCCGGCGCGCCCAAAGGCGGCAGCGTCCTGACGGCGTTGAACGAGGCCGGTTTCACCCTGAAAAGCATGGCGATCGGGCTGGAAGGCGGCAGCATCGGCGAAACTTCGCTGATCCCCGTGCTGATCGGCGCGATCGTGCTGATTCTCACGGGCGTGGGCGCCTGGCGGATCATGGCCGGCGGCGCGCTGGGTCTCGTGGGCGCGGCCTATCTGCTCAACGCGCTGGCCGGTCCCGACCGCAGCCCCTTCCTGGCGCTGCCCTGGTATTATCATGTGGCGATGGGCAGCTTCGCGTTCGGCATCGTTTTCATGGCGACCGATCCGGTCTCGGCGGCGGCCACCAATGCGGGAAAGTGGATTTACGGTTTCTTGATCGGCGCGCTGATCATCTTGATCCGCGTCGTCAATCCGGCGTTTCCGGAGGGCGTCATGCTTTCGATCCTCTTTATGAATGTCATGGCGCCGCTGGTGGATTATTTCGTCGTGCGCGCGCACATCCGCGCGCGCGAGCGCTATCTGGGGAGCTTCCGCCGTGCCTAATGCCGCGAAAGGTGACGGGTACACCGTCTTTTATGCCGCGATCGTCTGCATCCTGTGCAGTCTTCTGCTGGCCGTGGCCGCCGGCGGTCTGCGCCCGCGCCAGGAACAGATGGTCGAGCTGGACCGGAAGTTCAATGTGCTCAAGGCGTTCGGCGCGCCGGTCGCCGACGCCGCCGGCCGCCGCATCTCCGGCGCCGAAGTGGAAAAGCTCTACAACGAGCGCGTGCGCGAACGTGTGATTGACGCGGAAAAGGCCGCCGTGGTCGAGGGCCGTTCTCCCGCCGAGATTTCCCCCGCCGACCTCGCCGCCCGCCGCCTGCTGCCGCTTTACGAGTGGATCGAGGACGGACGCCCCACGCGCTTCGCGTTCCCCGTTTCGGGAAAGGGACTCTGGTCCACGATCTACGGCTACGTCGCGCTCGATGGCGACTTGCGTTCCATCGTCGGCGTGACATTTTATAAGCATGGCGAGACGCCGGGTCTCGGCGGGGAAATCGAGCGCGACTGGTTCCAGAATCAATTCCGCGGCCGCGAATTGCTGGGGCCGGAAGGCTTCAAGCCGATTCTGGTGGCCAAAGGCGCCGCCGGCATGGCCGCCCAGGACCCGGCGCGCGTCGTCGTGGACGGCATCAGCGGCGCCACCCTCACGGGCAAAGGCGTCACACAGTTTTTGAACGCCGACATCGCGCGCTACGAGGCGTACTTCCGGACGCGGCGCGCGGGAGGGGGCTGAAACGATGGCGAGCAAGCTGGCGAAAACCTTTGCGGATCCGCTATCGGAGAGCAATCCGATCACGGTGCAGATTCTCGGCATCTGCTCCGCGCTGGCGGTCACCGTGCAACTGAAAACGGCGCTGGTGATGGCGATCTCGCTGACGATCGTCACCGTCGGCTCGAACGTGGTGATTTCGCTGATCCGCAAAAGCATTCCCGGACGAATCCGGCTGATCGTCGAAATGACTGTCGTTTCGACGCTGGTGATTATCGCGGATCAATTTCTGCGGGCGTACCTGTTCGAGGTCAGCCGGCAATTGAGCGTGTTCGTCGGCTTGATCATCACCAACTGCATTGTGCTGGGGCGCATCGAGGCCTATGCGATCCAGAATCCGCCGCTGCCCTCCGCGCTGGACGGGTTGGGCAACGGGCTGGGCTACGGTTCGGTGCTGGTGCTCGTGGCGATCGTGCGCGAGCTGCTGGGATCGGGCAAGCTGCTGGGCTTTCGTCTGCTGCCGGAGGCGTATCCCAACAACGGATTGCTGCTGCTGGCGCCGGGCGCGTTCATCGTACTGGGACTCCTGATCTGGACGCAGCGGACCCTGATCGGGAAATTCGACACGGAATAACGCGGAAAGCGATTTCGCCATGGACCTTGTCAGTTTAGCGGTTCGCTCCATCTTCGTGGAGAACATCCTGCTGGCCTCGTTCCTCGGGATGTGCTCCTTCCTCGCCATTTCCAAGCGCATCGAGACCGCGATGGGCCTGGGCGTCGCGGTCATCTTCGTGCAGACGATCACGGTGCCGGCCAACTGGGTCATTCGGCATTATCTCCTGGCGCCGGGCGCGCTGGCGTGGACGGGCAGCGAGGCGTTGGCGGCGTTGGATCTTTCCTTCCTCGTTTTTATCTGCTTCATTGCTACCATCGCGTCGCTCGTGCAACTGGTGGAGATGGTGCTCGACCGTTTTCTGCCGACCCTTTATCAGGCGCTCGGAATCTTTCTGCCGCTGATCACCGTCAATTGCGCGATCCTCGGCGGCTCGCTGTTCATGGTGGAACGCAACTACACCTTCCCGCAGGCGCTGGTGTACGGATTCTCCTCCGGCGCGGGATGGGCGCTCGCCATCACGGCCATGGGCGCCATCCGCCGCAAACTGCGCTATTCGAACATCCCGCCCGGCCTGCGCGGGCTGGGCATCACGATGATCCTGACGGGGCTGATGGCCCTCGCGTTCATGTGCTTCAGCGGTATTCAGCTCTGAGACGACTTCCATGGAACTGAACTTCACATTTCTGCTGGCGGGCGTCGCGGTCTTTACGGGCGTGATCGTGCTGTTGACGGTCGGCTTGATGTTCGCATCCCGGAGGCTCGTGCCGAGCGGACCGGTAAAAATCAGCCTCAACGAAGGCAGCCGCACGCTCGAAGTCAGCTCGGGCACATCGCTGCTGACGGCGCTCGCCGGCCAGAATATCTTTTTGCCTTCCGCGTGCGGCGGCGGCGGCACCTGCGCGATGTGCAAGTGCCGCGTGCTCGAAGGCGGAGGCGATCTGCTGCCGACGGAAGCCGGCCATATCAATAAAGCCCAGGCTCGCGAAGGGTGGCGGCTGGCCTGCCAGTTGAAGGTCAAGAACGACC
The DNA here is from genome assembly GCA_937935255.1 of uncultured bacterium. Classification (GTDB taxonomy): domain Bacteria; phylum Verrucomicrobiota; class Kiritimatiellia; order PWTM01; family PWTM01; genus CALGXT01. The sequence goes on from CALGXT010000018.1 coordinate 29,799, forward strand.
TGAAAATCGAGGTTCCGCAGGAAGTGCTCGAAATCCGGAAGTTCGAGGGCACGGTGCGCTCGAACCGCAACGTGGCGACCTTCATCAAGGAACTGGTGGTGGATTTGCCCCCCGGCATGAACCTCAACTTCAAGGCCGGCGGCTATATCCAGATTGACATCCCGCCGTTCGAGGTCTCTTTCCGCGACTTCCAAATCGAGGAAAAATTCCGCGACGCCTGGGATAAGTTCAAACTGTGGGACCTCAAGTGCGTCAACCGCGAGCCGATCTTCCGCGCCTATTCCATGGCGAATCACCCCGCCGAGGGCAATCGCGTGATGCTCAACGTTCGTATCGCCACGCCGCCGCCCAATACCGGCGCGCAACCCGGCCTGGCGTCATCCTACATCTTCAGCCTGAAACCCGGCGACAAGGTCATGATGAGCGGCCCCTACGGCGAGTTCTTCGCCAAAAAGACCGACCGGGAAATGGTTTATATCGGCGGCGGCGCGGGGATGGCGCCCATGCGCAGCCATATTTTCGACCTCTTCCACACCCAGCGCACCACCCGCAAAGTCTCGTTCTGGTATGGCGCGCGGTCGCGCCGGGAAATGTTCTACGACGAGGAGTTCAAGGCGATCGCGAAGGAATTCCCAAACTTCAAGTACACCGTCGCCCTCAGCGAACCCCAGCCGGAAGACCAATGGGATGGGCCGACCGGCTTTATTCACAAAGTCGTTTTCGAGAACTATCTCAAGAACCACCCCGATCCGGCGGAGGTGGAGTACTACCTCTGTGGGCCGCCCATGATGATCGCCGCCGTCAACAAGATGCTCTACGACCTCGGCGTCGAAAAGGACATGATCGCCTACGACGAGTTCGGTTGATGCCGCCCCACGCGCTCCGCATCGGATATTTTTGGGGACAGAGAATTCGTTGCGAGCCCATCGTTTCCAAGGCTTGGAAAGTTTGGCGGAATTTTTTCCAAGGCTTGGAAACGCGGTTTGAACGCCGGGCTTGTTTCTCTGTCCCTGTGTCCCCATTTTGTCTGTAACTCCATTCCGGTCTCTTCCGTATTCTGAAAAATGCATCTTATAAATCCGCGTTCGTGAAAGGCGTATTCTCTGTCCCCCATGCAAACTTCGGCGCTTGCTGTAGCTCCGGCGCTCCGCCGCCGGAGCCGTCCCGCCCAGCTCTTCCACTATAGCTCCGGCCCCAGGGGTCTCTGTCCCCATTGGCGCCCCATCCATTGCGGTTGCATCGCGGGCCGCCACTTGCTATTGTGAATTAGCGATTCGTTAGGAAAGGCAGGCTGACGTTGTACCTCAAGCGTCTCGAAATGGTCGGCTTCAAAAGCTTCGCCGAACCCACACGACTGGAATTCGGCCCGGGCATCATGGCTATTGTCGGCCCGAATGGCTGCGGCAAGAGCAATATTTCGGACGCCATTCGCTGGGTGCTTGGCGAACAAAGCGCTCGCGCGCTGCGCGGCGCGAAGATGGAAGACTGCATCTTCAACGGAACCGATGCCCACAAAGCGCTCGGCATGGCCGAAGTCAGCATCACGCTGGCGGATTGCGAGTCGGCCCTGGGACTGGATTACAACGAGGTCACCGTCACGCGCCGCGTGCACCGCTCCGGCGAGGGCGAATATCTGATCAACAAGACCCCGTGCCGCCTCAAGGATATTCAGCGCCTTTTTATGGACACCGGCATCGGCACCAACTCCTATTCGCTCATGGAGCAGGGCCGCATTGACCGCGTGCTCAGTTCCAGGCCCGAGGATCGCCGCGCTGTGTTCGAGGAGGCCAGCGGCATCACCAAGTTCAAGGCCGACAAGAAGGAGGCGCTGCGCAAACTCGAACAAACCGAGGAGAATCTGAAGCGCCTTGCCGATATCATCGCGGAAGTCCGAACGCGCATCATCTCGTTGCAGCGCCAGGCCGGGAAGGCGCGCCGCTACCAGGCGCTTCAACGGCAACTGCGCGCGATAGACCTTCGCTGCGCCCGGGAGCGTCTGGCCGCGTTCGACGAACGCATTCAGGCGCTGGAATTGCGCCGCGCCTCCCTTCAGGAGCGGGAGGAGGCCGCCGACGCCGGCGTCCGCGCGGCGGAATCCGCCGCCGACGCCGCGCGGGAGCGCATGGCCGCGCTCGACCGCGAGCTCGAGACGCTGCGCGAGCGGCTCGCCCAAACGCGCGCCCTCTGGGAACACACGCGCGATTCCATCGCCGTCAACCGCGATCGCGCGCGCGAATTCGCGGCGCTCGCCGACCGCGACGCGCGGGAGGCCGATCAGGCGCGAGCGCAAGCGGAGGAGGTGCGCCGCACGATGGCCGCATCGAACGCCGAGCGCGCCGCCGCCATCGCGGCGCGCGAAGAATCCGAACGGCGCGCCGCGGCCGGCAACGCCGCGCTCCGCGAAAGCGAACAGCGCCTCGAGACGGTGCAGCGGCAATTGCACGACTTGCGCAATGAGGCGCTCGAAATCGACCGCCGCATTGCCCAGCGTCAGCGCGATCTCGCCGACCTCGACGCCCGCGAGCGCACCGCCGCCTTTCGGCGCGAAAAACTCTCCGCCGAACGGATCGAACTCCAACGCGCCATCGAACAATTCGCGGCTCGCGATGCGGAACTGCGCCGGCGGATTGCCGCCGCCGGCGCCGAGGTCGAAACGGCGGAGGCCGACCGCCGTTTGGCGGATGAGGCGGTGAAGGAATCGGATCGCCGCGCAGGCCGGCTTCGCCAAACCCTCGCCGATTTGCGCGCCGAAGCGGCCGCCCGCCGCGCCCGAATCGAAATGCTCGAACGGCAGGAAGCGAAAGCGGAAGGCTTTCCCGGAGGCGCCCGAATGCTCCTCGATCCGCCGGAGGGCTTCGAGATGGACCGCGCGCGGCTTCGGGGCCCGCTGGCGGATTATCTGGAGATTGATCCCGAATACCGCGCCGCGGCCGAGGCCGTCCTGCGCCCCTGGCTGGACAGCCTCGTGGTCGCCGATGCGGGCGCCGCGCGCGACGCGTTGCGCGCACTGGAACGCCGAGCTCAAGGCGCCGCCCGCCTCGTGCCCGACATCGAAAAAGCCGCCGCGCCGACCGACGGGCCCGGCGAACCGCTGCTCGCCCATGTGCGGATCGCGCCCCAGGCCCGGAACGCCGCCCTGTTGTTGCTCGGCAACGTCCGCGTGGTGGGCTGCGCCGAAGAAATCCCCGCCGAACTCCCGCCCGGCCTCGTCATCGTCACGCGGACCGGCGCGGTTTTCCGCGGCGACGGCCCCTCGGAATTCTGGATGGCGGATGAGGCCGCGCCGAATCCCCTCGCCCGCCGCCGCCAGCTGAACGACTGGCGCGCGGAAGCGGAAACGCTGGCGCTGAAGAGCGGTGAAACCGAGCGCGAGATCGCCGAAACGCAGTCCGGCGCGGAAAAGGCCCGCGCGACGCGCGACGCCGCCGCGGCGCGCGTCGAAGAGGCGCGACGCCGCCTCGCGCTCGCCGAGGGCGAGCGGCGCGCGCTGGAACGCGACGCGCAGACCGCCGCGCAACGCGCCGAAACGGTCGCTTTCGAAATCGAATCGCTCAGCCGCGAGGGCGCGGGGGGCGAGGAGCGCCGCGCCCGCATTTTGGAAGAGACGGATGCCGCGCGCCGCCGGCAGGAGGAGATCCGGGCGGCGCAGGCCCAGTTGACGGAAGCCGTGCGGGAAGCCGAACAGCGGCGCACCCGCGCGCTGGCCGAGGCGACCGAGGCGCGCATCGAATTCGCCGAGCGGCGCAATCGCGTGGAACAACTCGACCAGCAGGCCGTCGCCCAGCGGCGACGCGTCGAGGAGCTGGAGACCTTGTTGCGGGAGCGCTCCGCCGGCGCCGAAAACTATCGGCGGCGTTCCGTGGAATTGGAATCCGAAACCGCGGAAGCGGAGAAGCGCCTGGAACCGCTGGCCGCCGAGGTGCGCGACGGCGAAGCGCGCATCGAATCCGCGCGTCAGGACCGCGAATCGCGCCAAGCCGAGGTCGCCGCGCACGAGGCCGCCGTGAAGGAGCGCCGGACGGAATTGGATGCGATTCGCCGGGAGCGCGGTCAGATCGAAATCGAGGCCGCCGAGACCCGCGCGCGGCGGCAGGCGCTGCTGGAACGCGCCGGCGCGGAATACCGCGTCTCCGCCGACGACATCGCCAACGCCCCCGAACCCGACTGGTCCGAAGTCGGCGGCGCGCCGGCCGACCGAGAGGCGCTGGAGACGCTCGTCGCCGAGCTGCGCGCCAAACTCGAATCGCTGGGCGCGGTGAACCTCGTCGCCATCGAAGAATGCCAGGAGCACGAGAAGCGCTACGAGTTCCTCACTCGCGAGCAGGACGATCTCGTGAAGGCGAAACAACACCTCCTCGATATGATCCGCCGCATCAACCAGACCACCACGGCGATGTTCCGGGAGACGTTCGAAAAGGTGAACGAGAACTTCCGGATCATGTTCGAACGGCTTTTCGGCGGCGGATCGGCGAAGCTGGTGCTGGTGGACGAGGAGGACGTGCTCGAGTGCGGCATCGAGATCATCGCCCGCCCGCCGGGAAAGAAGCTGCAATCGGTCTCGCTGCTTTCCGGCGGCGAGCGCACCATGACGGCGGTGGCGTTGCTCTTCGCGCTCTATATGGTCAAGCCGAGTCCGTTCTGTCTGCTCGACGAGCTCGACGCGGCCCTCGACGACGCGAACATCGGACGCTTCGTTACCGTCGTTCAGGATTTTGTGAAAAACTCGCAATTCATCGTTATCACCCACAACCGCCAGACCATCGCGGCGGCGAACACGCTGTTCGGGGTGACGATGGAAAAGCACGGCATCTCGAAGATCGTCTCGGTCCGCTTCAATCGCGAAGGCCGGCCGGAAACTGCGGCGACCCCGGAACTCCAGCCGGCTTAGCCGGCGCGGGCGCGGAAACAGGCATGGAGAATTGACGGAGAGCCGGAGGGCGGCGGCGCGAAGCCAGTGGGCCGAGATCCGAAGTCGGAGATCCGCGGGCCGAGGGCCGGAGTCGGAAAGAGGAGACACAATCGGACACGCGGCGACGCCGCCTTTTTCCCCGGCGCGAGCGCAGACCGGCTTGTTCGCCCCGCGACCCGCGGGGCATGAGGCGACCTAACCGATCCGGCCCGCCCGCGCGGCCGCCGAATTCTCCGTCCCCCTTTCGCTTGAAGGCTCCAATCCGGGGATCAATTCTTGCGCTTTCGAACCGAAAACAGCCAGCGCAGGAGGGCGTAATCGTCGTGGCCGTAGTGTTTCGTCCAACCCTCGTGCCCTTCTCCGCCTCGATATTTCGCGATGTACTCGACATCCGCGCCGAGTTTTTTCAGCGCATCGAACGAAAACGGGATGCTCTGATCGTCGTTCATGAAGCGCAGCGGTATTTTGTTTCGGGCGATGATTTCGCAGGCGTCCGGCGTGCCGCCCAGATAGACCGGCGCGCCCGCCGCGAACAAGTCGGGGCGGCGAGCGAGGAATTCGAAGACGCCGCTGCCGCCCATGGACTGGCCGATCAAATAGACGCGCTCCCGGTCAATGTCGGGATTTTCCGCGAGCGTTCGGTCAATGAGTTCCAGCGTTAGCCGCGTCGGCTTTGTCGGTTGCGACGCGAGTTTTTTGCCCGCCGGGTTCCCCCAGAGACCGAAACTCGGAAAATCCTCTTTCTCCGCCTGCGGGAGTATGATGAAGCAGGGAAAATTTTTTCGAACGTGGGGCGTCGCCAGCGGCGCTCCCAGGGCGAGCTGTTTCCGGTTGTCGTTCCCCTTTTCGCCAAGTCCATGAAGAACGACGACCAGCGGGTACCGCTCGCCCTTCCGGCGATTCTGCGGCACGGCCCAACGGTAATTCAGGACTAGGTCTCCGGAAACGAATGTCCGCGCCTCGTAGATGGACATATCCGGCGTTTCGTCGGCTGAGATCGCGACCGCGCCGATCGTCAAAGCGGCAAAGAGGGCCGAGATCGTATTTTCCTTCATCGTTTGAGTCGCTCCGCAGAAACTTCGGTTCGCCCGCCGGTCGCGGTCACCGCGCATCACCGCGGGTTTTCTCCCCCGCATTGACGCCCGCCGAGATCGTTTTGTCAACCGGTTTTGCCGCCCGCGAAACCGGGATCGGGTTCGCCGGGGAACCGGTTTCCGCCGTAATGTTCCGCAGGTGTTCGAGCATTCGCTTCACCACCGGATCGAAGTACTCCGCGAGAAACTCCGGCGCTTCCCCATAGCCTTTGAGGCGGCGGGATTCCAATTCCATGAGCGCTTCCCAGAAGGCGGCGCTCCGCGACCAGATGCAGGCGGACAGCTCCTGGTTGCGGGCTTCCAATCCCAGCCGGTCCCGCGACTCCGCGATCAACGCTCGCAATGCCGCGATCTCCGCGCGAACCTTGCGCTTCTGCCGTTCCGTCAGCGAATCGCTTTCCCGATGCAAGGGTCCGGCGGCCGGCGGGTCGCGCATCCATCGTTCGAAATTGGAGAGCAGCTCGTCCAGCGCGCGCAACGTGCCGCCGATGACGCGGCGATGGTTCTCGCTAATGTTCGGATTTCCGGGTTCGATCACGGGGCTCCCGCCGGCTCGGCTCGTACGTCCGTCGAACCGCCGTCGTGCCGATAGACGATCACGCGCGCCTTTTCCAGCGTCACGAGGCCGCGCTGAATCATCCGATCCAAATCCGGCAGGAATGCCGCGATGCGCTCCGGCGAGTCCACGATCTCCACGACGATGGGCAAATCCTCCGAGAGACGCAGAATCTTCGCCGTGTGAAGCCGGCTGGCCTTGCCGAAACCCATGACGCCCTGCAACACCGTGGCGCCGGCCATACCGCGGCGCCGGGCCTCCTCGACGATCACCTCATACAGCGGACGGCGCCCGTATTTATCCCCTTCGCCGATGAAGATCCGCAATAATTCCGCTTCCGACGGCAGTGTCATCGCGCACCTCCGGTCACATCAATCTTCCGAGGGCCGCTCCCAAAAGATAGGCGGCGAGCCCCGCGGCCAATTCACCCAGCACGTTCGCGCCGGCGAGAAACCATTGCGAGTGCTCGATCATTTGATCGGTTTCGAACAGAAACGCGCTGAAGGTCGTGAAGGATCCCAGAAACCCGACCAGCAGAATCATCCGGGTTTCCCCGCTCAGCAAGAACCGATGCTGGGTCAGCGTCCAAATCAGCCCGAACAAAAAGCACCCGAGCATGTTGACCGCGAGGGTGCCCCACGGAAATCCCGAGTGATCGCCTCGCTGGATCAAGCCCGCCAGCCCATAACGGGCCAGCGAGCCCAAAGCCCCCGCCAAAGCCAATCCCAGCAGTTTCCACGTCATACGGCGCCATCCTTCCCGTGACGAGCATCCTCACCATCCGGCGGCGAATCCCAGCGCCGTTCTTGCGTCGCCCCGCCGAATTTCAGGAGGGGGGTGATAGGCGAAGCGGCGCCGCGGGGGCGCTGGGGCCGACAGAAGGGCTTTACGCTTGCTCCGGCCAAGAGTCTGAATCTCATCCGGCGTCTCCCCAGGATTCGGGCGATCGGGGCGGACGAAAATACCGGACCCCTTTCCCGAAGCGTCTGGTAGGAGTCATCAGCCCGCAGGGCGGTTGGATCGAATCGGGGGACTCCATCCCCGTTGCCGAAATGTTACGGCAGCGGTTCGGTCGGGTCAATAGGTTCGATTGGAAATTTGGGGGTGGAAAATTGAAGGCCGGCCGGAGAGCCGAGGGCCGAGGTCAGAGCTCAGAAGTCGGAAAGAGTGTCACGTCCTGATTTCCGGTTGTCACTTTCCAGGTTGCTTTGTTCATGGTTTAGCTCCCACCGGGAGCGCCTTTTGCCCCCCGCGGGGGGGGCAAAAAATTTTTCGCGCCGCCGCCCGATGCACCTCTTCCGGCGTCCGATAGTTCGACGCCGTGTGCGGTCGGCGCGTGTTGTATAACAAGATCGCTTCCGCAATCGCTTTCAAGGCTTGCGTCTTCGCCCGAAATTCCGTCCCCAGATAGTATTCCTGCTTGATGATCCCGTTCACCCGCTCCGCCAAGGCGTTCTCATAACAGTGCAGGTCTTCGGTCATGCTGATCTCCAGCCCCGCCGCCTGCAGCGACCCCACGTACTCATGCGAGCAGTACTGGCAACCCCGATCCGAATGGTGCAACGGGCGCGCTCCGGCCGGCAACTCCGAAAGCGCCCGCCGCGCCAGTCCGTGCAGCGACAGGATGCCCGTGTAGTGCGTCAGCGGATACAGCGCCGCATGGCGTTCGAATGCGCGCTCGGCGATTCTCACGCACGGCTCCGATTCCCGGGCGACAGTCCTCATGCCTCTTTTTCCTCGCCGGCGAGCGCGCGGCTGAGCCGTTCGGC
>CALGXT010000019.1 GCA_937935255.1 uncultured bacterium
CGATTTGTCGACGGGGTCTCTATCGCCCATCGTCGCGGTCAATCGTCCACCGGGAATTTCCATGCGAAGGGTCGCGGCGCCTGGTGCGGCATAGCGGCGCGTCGGCCAGCGCGCGGCGAACTGTTCTCCTCGCTCCTCGACCTCCAAAACTGCCGAGCGCGCGCCCAAGGCCCGCGCTGTCGCCTGCGCGAGAAGGCGAAGCGACGATGCGTCGTCCGGCGCGTCCAGCGCGCGCAGGTAAAACCGTATCGCCGCGTCTTCATTCTGAAGCGTGACAGGCGTCTTCATTGCAGGGTATGGTATGTCTCATTTCGGCGGAAGCGCAAATGCTATTCCCGACGGTCGCGTTTGCCATATTCTTTCTATTGACGTATCTAGGCCGCTGGGCACTGGCGCGGCGTCCCGTCGCATGGAAGACGTTCCTGCTGACGGCCAGCTACTTCTTTTATGGTTGGTGGGACTGGCGCTTTTTGGGCCTCATCGCCGCCTCCTCCGCTATCAATCACCTGCTCGCGGTTGCCATGGCACGGCACGCGAATGGACGTTCAATCAAACAAGGCCTGGCCCTGGGTATCGCGAGCCTTGTCCTGCCGCCGTTGGCAGTGTGGATGATCATACGGGTGGGGGGGGCCGAGCGTCTGGCGGATCGGACAGGTCTTTCCTCGGCTTGGGCAGAAAATCTCATCTGGTTCGCGGGTGGCGCGTTGGCGTTCGCACTAGCCGGTTGCGCTGCCGCGCACACCGGCGGCCGTCTTCCAGACACACCGCTGCCGCATATGCGCACGAGTGTGACGCGAGGGCTGGGCGTGATCTCGGTCATCATCAACCTCGCTTTTCTCGGTTTCTTCAAGTATTATGGTTTCTTTGTCCGAAACGCCTACGCCCTCTGCGGAAGTCTGGGTCTGGCCTGTCCGCTTCCGTTGCTTGATATTCTGCTTCCGGTCGGCATTTCCTTTTTCACCTTTCAGGCCATGAGTTATGTCCTCGATGTCCATCGCGGCGTAATTGCGCCCGCACCCTCGTTGCTGGACTTCGCGGTCTATCTGGCCTTCTTCCCGCAGCTCGTCGCCGGCCCCATTGTTCGGGCCAGCGTCTTTCTCCCTCAGATTACGCGACTCCGCCCGCCTGATCGTCTCGATGTCGGTCGCGCCGCCACGCTAATCCTCGGCGGGCTCTTCAAGAAAGTTATCGTGGCGAATTACCTGGCTACGGCCATTGTGGACCCTGTGTTCGGCCACCCGGAGGCCTGTGGCGGGTGGGACACGCTCTTCGCGGCTTATGCCTATGCGGTGCAGATTTACTGTGATTTTTCGGCCTATTCCGACATCGCCATCGGCGCGGCCCTGCTGCTGGGCTTTCATTTTCCGATCAACTTCGATGCTCCCTATTTTGCACCCTCTATCCAGGCCTTCTGGCAGCGCTGGCACATCTCGCTTTCCACCTGGTTGCGCGATTACCTCTACATCCCTCTCGGCGGCTCGCGCGTCTCCCCGCCTCGCATCTATGCGAATCTCTTCATCACGTTTCTGCTGGGCGGCCTCTGGCACGGCGCCGGCTGGACCTTCATTGTCTGGGGCGGGCTGCACGGCCTGTATCTGGGCGTCGAACGCCTGTTGCGCGCGCCCGGCGAGGGGCCGCCACTGTCACGGGGCCGCCGCCTGGCGGCTCAGGCGCTTTCCTTCCATCTCGTCTGTCTCTCCTGGATTTTTTTCCGCGCGGAGTCGTTTGACGATGCCTGGACCCTGCTCGGCAACCTCACGCGAATGACGGTCCCTGAACACGGCAGCCTCGCCGTACTGGCGATGACGGCGATCGGTTTTGCCGCGCAGGGACTGGACGGCCGGCGGATCGAATGGCTTTGGGACGCGATCGCCCGCCGACCGGCGTGGGTGCAGGCGCTCGCGGCCGCGGTAACGTTGACAATCATTTTGGGCCTGGGGCCGCGCGGCGTCGCCCCGTTCATTTACTTCCAGTTCTGAGGCATGGGATGAAAACGTTGGTGCGGGACGATATTGAAGTCGAGCGCGAGGCCCGCTCCTGTGGTGTGGTCCATCGGCGCGCACACGCCACGGTGATCTGGTTTTATATTGTCGCGGCGTTGTTCAACGGCGAGGCGCTGTTGCGCGAAGCGGAATTGATGCCCTACGGATACGGACGCGATATCGCGGTGGCCGCCGCTCGTCCGCTAGCGGCGGTGGCGAAGCTCACGGGCGTCGGACGCCTACGCGCCTGGTCTGAACGTCTCTCGCCCTCGAAATAGCACGCGTGACTCGTTCCGACGCCGCGGCGATTTTCCAAGGCTTGGAACACGGCGCCAGTTTTTCTTCCAAGGCTTGGAAATCCAGCGACGATCACGCCGGTTGTGCTGTGGGAGAGTGCTTAAATGGTGGGCTTTTGTGGACGAGGGGGAACAGCGTGTATTTAAGGGCCCTCTAACTGTATATTTTCGCCGTGGGTTCCATTCGCCGAGGGCGCCGAACCAGCCGGTCTGTCCCGGATAGGCCGCCTCGTTTCGCGCCGGCGATGCACAGGGAAAAAAAGTGGCCATGCCCCCCACCGACCGCCGGTATATTCCACCGGGCAAACGGCTCCATCCCGCCGGACGCGCCGATTGCCTCAACACTCGGCCTGGCTGTGGCCCTCCGCCTCACCTTGCCGAGGTTGTCGACGGCGGGTATAGTGTCGGCAGTAAGCGCTCGCGGGAGATTTTTATGACACATCGTCAGGCCGTTCGATCGCCTCAACGCGGTGCGGCGTTCCCGGCATTTCTGATTTTTCTCGCTGCGCTGACCCTGTCCGCACGGGCCGAACCCCCTCGGCGCGTACTTGTCATCGGCGACTCGATCATGAATCTGCTGGCGCGTTCCATCGAACGATCGCTCGCCGTCTCTCCGGAAGTGGCCGTCACTTCTTTCACTTCGCTCGGGTCGGGCCTCGCACGCCTCGATCTCTTCGACTGGCATGGAAAAATCGAGGCGCTGATCCGGGAGCATCGGCCCAACACGCTCGTGGTAATGATGGGCGCGAATGACGGCCAGCCGATGCAGACCTCGGGCGGCGTCGTGGCGCCCCGCACGCCGGAGTGGGAAGTGGAATACGCGCGGCGTGTTGCGCGGGTGTTCGACCTGGCCGAGGCGGGCGGTGTGAAGCACGTCTTCTGGCTGGAATTGCCCGACATGCGCGACACGGCCGTGCAGGAGCACGCCGACCGCGTCAACGCGATTTTTCGCGCTGAAACAAAACGTCGAGAGGGCGCACGATTCGTCGAGACGCGTGCGTGGCTGAGCCGAGAACCCGGACGGTTCAGCCCCTATATCCTCCAGAAAAACGGCATGCCGCTGGAGGTGCGTTCCCGCGATGGCATCCATCTCAACCGGGCGGGAGCCGACCTGATGGCCGAGCGGATCGCGCCGATGTTGAAAGCCGGTTTATCCGCCCAAGGGACCCCATGATGCCGGCATCTTTCGCTCGGCGAGTGCGAAACGAGGCGTTTTCCGCGCTGGTCGTCGGGCTTCTTGGGGCTGGTATTTTGCCCCCTTCGTTTCCCGAGGAGACGCCAGGACCGGGCACGAGTGGGAGCGCGGGCGCCGCCGATGACCTCGTGGCTTTTTCGCCGGCGCAGCGCAAGCTCATGGAGGCCCTCGTGTTGGCCGAGGAGGAGCGGTATGCGGAGGCCATCCCCATTCTCGAACCGCTGATCCGCGAAGACCCGACACTGCTGGGCGCCTGGCAGGCGCTGGGCTGGGCCTACTGGAAAACCGGGCGCGGCACGGAGACCGAATCGCTGTGGGAACGACTGCGCGCGCTGAATCCTGATCTGCCTGAGGTGTATGCGTGGCTGGCCTCCGTCGCCGTGTATCAAAAGGACTTGGACAAAGCCTCCCGTCTGCTGGAACGTGCGCTGGAGCTTTCACCAAAATCTTTCGATTACCGCCTCGATTACGCCCGCGTGCAGCTCTGGCGGGGCCGGCTGGGTGTCTCGGTCCGTCTGCTCCGCGCCCTGCTGGTCGAGGATCCGGATCGGTTGGATATCGCGCTCGAGTTGGCTCGAGCCCTGCAATATAGCTGGCGGTTCGAAGAGGCCCGGCCGATTTGGAAACGGCTGCTGGATGTGGCGCCGGATGTGGCCGAATATCGCCTGGGTCTGGCGCTGGCGCTGCTGCATACGGGCGAACGGGAAAAGGCTGTCGAAATCGCTCGCAGCGTCCTCGACGAGGATCCGCGCAACATCGCGGCCCTGCGTATTATCGCCGATGATGCGGAATATGGACTCCGCCCCGAGCAAGCACTGCCGTGGCTCTATCGCGCCATCGAGGCCGCCGACGATCAGCCGGACGAACGCCGCGCGGTGCGGCTGCGGCTTGTGACGCTCCTTGTGCGTCTCCACGAGCGGTCTCCGCGGCTTCATCCGCTCGACGCGCCCATCCGCGTTTCGCGTGACCGCGTGCGCGACGAACCCGGGAATGTGGATGCCCGCCTGCTCCTTGCCGAGCTGCTGTTGATGGATCGCCGATTCGAGGACAGCGAGAGCGAGTTTTACATTGTGCTCCGCGAGCACAACCCCAACAACCTGCGGGCGCACCGCGGCCTTTACGAGATCGCACTGGCCCGCTTCCGTTTCGCTGAGGCGCGCGAACATCTAGACCGCATCCGTGCGTTTAACCCCAACGACCCCTATCTGCTGGTGGACGAGGCCATGTGGTATGCGCGTATGGGCGACTTCAAGCGCGCACACGCCTGTCTCGACGAACTGGAACGGCGCGGCGGACGCGGCGCCGTGGCCGTGCTCCGCTATCAGGCGCTCACCCCCGGCGACATCGGCCCGGCGCTTCCTGTCACGCGGTTCCGAGAGCATCTCGCACACCTGGCCAAAGTCGGCTATCGCTTTCTGACCCCCGACGAAATCCCCGATTATTTCGAGCGCGTAGGCAGTCTGCCCGACCGCGTCGCGGGGCTCGCGCCCACCCGCGCGGTGGTGGTGACCTTTGACGGCGCTATGGAGCCGACGATGGCGTTGGCGACCTCCGCGGCACAGGAACACGGAGTGGTGCTGGCCCAGTTCGTGCCGGTCGCCGAAGTGGAACGCGGCGATCCACTGGCGGCGACCTGGTCGGCGCTTCGGGAATACCGACGCAGCGGCCGGTGGACGTTCGGCAGTCTGATGTGGGATGCCCACAGCCCCGCCCGCGTCTATCGCGCCGACGCGCCCTCGGCGGCGCCACTGGCCAATCGGATTCAACAGGCCACGGCGGAACGCGTTGAAACCTTCGAAGAGTTCATGGAGCGGTTGCGCAACGAGTACCAGAAAAGCCGCGACGTTTTGGCGGAGCGAATAAGACGGCCCATCCACGTCGCGGCGTATCCCGAGGGCGATATTGGGCAACGGGGAGCGTCGAACGAACCCCAAGCGCCCATGGTCAATATCGCCGAAGCGGAACGATTTTATCGGCTGGCGTTTCTCATCCGGCCGCAAGGCCACGCCGTCGCGACGGACAGCCCCTATCACCTCCCCCGCTATGAGCCTCCGCCATGGCTGACCGGCGAGGAGCTCGTCAACCACCTGCTGCAGTGGCATCCGGTGTTTCTGGCCCAGCGGCGGCGGTTGGAGTTTGCCTGTTTTCAGGCGCGTCGGCTGCTCGCTCGTCGCACGCTCGAACAGATGGAACGCTCCGGCTATCCCGAAAGCGAAATTCGACGATTGGATCGCTTCATCCAGGCGCGGCTTGCACGCAAGTTCGATATTCCAGAGGCCACGGAAGACACGCGCAAAGGGCCTTGGCATATCCTTCTGGAGCAGCCTTATGTCGGCGCGCACGCGCGCTGGTTTGAGGACAGTCTCGATACGACGTCGCTGCGCTATTATGGCGAGGGCGGTCTGCATGTGATGTCCCATCTTGTCGCCAGCGCGCGAGTCGGCGTCGGCCGGCACGAACAGCCACGTCGGCTGAAAGGGTGGAGCGGCGGAACTGCGGCGGTGACGAACGCGCCGCCCGCCGGCGCGTCGGAGAAAATCCACGTGGACGAGCGATTCTACGGCGCCGAAGCCAGTGCGCTTCTGCCGCGGCACTTGGTGCTCTTCGGCGGACTTGATCGCCGCGAATTTTCCGGCGACGCGCAGTGGGACCTACTGCGCTATAACGCCGGCTTCAGCGCCCGCCTCCACGAAACGCTGGAAATGAAACTCGATTACGACCATGACGCCGTCCCCGGCGGACGCGCCCTGGTACGGCAACTGACTCAGAATCGCCTGACGCTGAACGGCGTGTGGAGCCCGACGGATCGCTGGGAGCTCTGGGGAGCGTGGCAGAATTATGACTTTTCCGATAACAACGGACGCGAGCATTGGTACCTGAATCCAATGTACCTTGTCTGGCAGGATGCCGGCCTCCGCCTCGGCTTGCGCTATGAGGAAGTGGACGCCGAACAGCGCGATTCGGATTACTGGACACCGTTCAACCTGCGCAGTCTCTATTTTGAGGCGGGCTTTCGCGGCGCATGGCGGCGGCACTACTACAGTCTCATCGCTCGCGCCGGCATCGCCAAAGAGGGCGTTCGACCCGAGGATTGGAAGGCGTACAACGACCTGGTCGCCCTCTATGAGCGTCTGCAGAAGCTTTCCCGCAGCCAGAAATGGCCGAAGTCCGCGCGCAAGGAGGTGGACGACGCGCTGGACGACCTTCGGCGCAACCCGCCGAAGGAAGACTGGGAGCCGGTGTTCGGCGCAGAAGCGCAGTGGATTTTCCGCTGGGGCCGGCACTGGGAACTGCTCGGTTTGCTGGCATATGGCGAGTCGCCCGAATATCACGAATTACATGCCGGCGGCGGGGTGAGATACCGGTTCTGACATGAAGGCGCGAAAGAGCCGCTTCAGAGGCGAACGCAGCGCCGGCAGGTGGACGCTCGCGGCGTCGGCGGCGGTGATCCTCGGCGCGTGCGCCACATTCGCTGCGGACCTTCCATCGCCTGATTGGCGCACGCTGGTCGCCGAAGGGCGCGACGCGGAGGCCGCAGCGCTTATCGAAACCGAACTGCGCGAAAATCCGTCGGACGCGGAATTGTGGCGCGCGCTCGGCTGGACCTATTGGCGCCTTGGCCGGCTGGACACAGCCGAACAGCTCTGGCGGCGTTGGCGGGGCCTAGATGAACAGCGCGTCGAACCGCACGATCTCCTGGCACGCGTCTACTTCGCGGAGAGCAAATTCGAGGAGGCCATTGCCTCCTTGCGGCGGGTTCTCGACCTGCAACCGGATCATCCGGAGGCACCCTTTCTGTTGGCGCGCGCACTGCGCTGGGCCGGTCATCTGCCCGAAGCGGTGTCGCGCTTGCGCGCCCTTCATCAACAGCAGCCGGAGAATCACGAGATTCTGCTGGAAATGGCGCGCGCGCTAACCAGTCTTTGGGAATACGACGAGGCCCTCGCGGTGTGGACGCGCCTGCGGGAAAAGGAGCCCGACAATCTCGAATATATGGCCGAGGAGGCACGGACATCTCTCCATGCTGGCGCCGTACGCGCCGCGACCGTCATGGCGCGGGAGGTCCTGCGGCGAGACCCTCGGAACCTGACCGCACTGGCGGTCATGGCCGATGAGGCCGAATACGGCGGACGTCCCGTCGAAGCCCTGCACTGGCTTGAAAAATGGTTGGCCGTTTTGACGGACGCGGAGGATCGTCTTTATCTCATCAATCGCATGATCGCGATGGAAAGAACACTCCATGATTCCGATCCCCTTCGTTGGCCAGCCGATCGAATCATCGCCCGATTCCGACAACTCCTCGCGGAGCGACCCGATTATACGGAAGCACACCTGGCGCTGGCCGAAATGCTCATCCGGGCGGCGCGGTTCGACGAAGCAGAGATCCTCTTGCTGCGGTATTTGAGGGAGCATAACATCAACAGCCTCCGAGCACATTCCGCCTTGATGCAAATCGCGCTCGCGCGGGGCGATTTCGACCAGGCGGAGAGCCATTTCGAATTCCTGCGCCGCTTCCATCCGGAAAACCCCTACAACTATGCCCACTACGCCGCCATCGCCCACGCTCGCGGCGACGATATCGCTGCGCGGAGGGCCCTGGATCGGCTCGGGGACGCCGGCGAGCGTGGGGCGGCAGCGGTCCTGCTCTATCATGCGCTGACCACCAGCGATTATGGTCCAGCCCTTTCCGTGCGCGAATTCCGAGAACATATCCGCGCCTTGCAACTGGCCGGTTACACGCTGCTGGCGCCGGAGGAACTGCGTCGGTGGTGGGATCTTCACGGTCCCAGGGCGGGCCTGCTGCCCGATGGACGCATTCGCCGCGCGGCAATCGTCACGTTCGACGATGCCCTTGAAAATTCGTTCCGCTTTGGCACGCCAGTGGCGCTAGACCATGGCGTCCGTTTCGCCATGCACATTCCCGTCGGCAACATCGAGCGGGGGGATCCCTATATCGCCTCCTGGGATGAAATCAGACGTTATGCGGCCACGGGCGCATGGGTCTTCGGCAGTCATCTGCGCTTCGCCAGCGACCTCGTTCCTGTGGACCGCGAAGGAAAGAGGCGGGCCTACGCCGCCGGCGCGCGGCAGTGGCTGCCCGAGCAAGAACGCCTTGAAACCGAAGCGGAATTCTTCGCGCGGTTGCGCGACGAATATCGGCTCAGTCGTGAGGTAATTGAACGGGAGATAGGACAGCGGGCGCGCTTTGTCGCCTACCCCTACGGGGAAATCGGACAGGAAATGATCTCCAACGTCCCCGACGCCCCGCCGATCCATCTGGCCTATGCTCGGCGGTATTACGACATTGGCTTCGTGCAAAATCCGGTCGCTCACGCCACCCGCGACGCCGATCCGATGCTCTATCCCCGGCACGAATTCCCTCTCCGGACCCGCGGCGAGGAGGTGGTGAATTACCTGCTCGATCACCACCCCTCGTTGCTCGCCGAGCGCATGCGACTGCAATTCGCCGCCGAGACAGCGCGCCCCGCGGAGGCGCGCCGCGCCATCGCTCGTCTGCGGGACTACGGCTATCCCCAGGAGCGGCTCGCCGAGTTGGAAGCCGGTTTGCGCGCAAAAGTCGCCCGCCAATTCACGGTTCCTGATCTTGATCGCCGCGTGGTCGGCGCCCGCGGCCGCGTCTGGGGCGCGCGCGCCGGCGTGGGCGTGGATTACTTCGAAAACAATTTCGATGTGCGACGCTCGTTTTGGACCGCCACGGCGGAACAAATCATCGGTGTACACACCCTGTTGAGCGCCGAGGTCGGTTTCGGCCGCGCCGAACAGCCGCGCCCGCTCGCGCCTTCCCCAATTCGACTGGAGGAACGCCGCGCCCGGCTCACTCTGGCCTGGGTGGGGGAGGACCGCACCGTCGCGCAAGCAGAGATGGGCGGATATGCGGTTTCAGGCGATGCGGAACGGATGCTGCTCACCGGCGCGCTGGAACTGGGTGGACGTATCACGCCCGAGCTAGACGTTCGCGGACGGGTCGAGCGCGAAGTGCCGGAGGATGCCGCCGCCATTGCCGCGAAGGTGTCCTGTTACACCGGCACGATCGAGGCGGTATGGAGCGCATTTTCGGATGTGGATGTCCGCTTCTCCACGGAGCTGCGTCGGTACTCGGACGGCAACCGGCGTTCCTCGCTCAGCTTGGCCCCCACTTATCGCCCTCTCGCCTGGCGCGGCTTCTATGTGGGGGCTCGGTATTCCCTGAGCTTTTCCGAGCGCGATGCCTTGTTTTATTGGACGCCCGAAAAACTGGACGGCCTGTATGCCGTAGCGGGATTTCTCGGACGCTGGCTGGGCGGATATGCCGGACTGGAAACTCAAACCGGGCTGGCGCGCGAAAAGGTTTTTGCCGAACCGACCGACCCGGCGCCGGCGGCGGATTGGAAACCGGCGTATGGCTTCGATCTTTACTGGAGCTCGCGAGCCGGACAGAGACTTCTCGGCCAGCTACAATTGGGCTATGGTCGCACGCCAGAATACGAGGAGCTGCGGGCTTCGGTCCGCGCCGGCGTCCGATTCTGAAACTTTTCAGAGCTGTGCCTCTGTCTCCGGTTGAAGGCACGGAAGGGCGGCGGGCCCCATCACCCCCGGTTGTGGAGGATAATTTTTCCCCGCGGTGTAGGCCATCTGGCTTCGCGATGCGAAAAAATTGGCGATACGCTTCGCCATACGCGGCGGCAAAAAGACTTGCCGCCTTACCGCGATTCGGCGATTTAAACCGCTGCTCGGGACGCATAATCGGGATGGTAGGATGCGCAGTCCCTGGTGCGCCGCGATGCGCGAGGGCGCATAGTTTGCCCGGTGCGGGAGATGGGGATAGCGAAATTACTCATGTTCTCGAAATTGTCTTTACCTGCTCGTTCCGCGCGGCGCGAGTAAGCTCGCGCTTTACGTCCGAAAAAATGTGGGGACGCCACTGCTGAGGCCGCGACGTCTTAAATGAGTATGTTAGGACAATAATGAGACGACTCGTATCGGCCGTATGGTCGAGTGGGACCCGACCCACCAATGGCCTGTGATGGAATTGGGGGGACGGCTTCCACGCCGTCCGTGATTGCTAAATGGTCAAAAAATTCATGTATTTTAAGGAAGCGGCGAGAAAAACCGGCGAATGGCGCGGGGTCGCTGGGGTAAACGATTTTCGCCTCCCTTCGCCGACGCCTGTATTTGCCGCTCATTCCCCGCAACGCCATCAACTCATTCCGTCATCATCCCCCTTGCGCGAAATGCGCCTTGACGTATAGACTCTTGCGGGACCGTATTCATGCGTGTAAAGACTACTTTTCTCCGATGTTGTCGTCTCGCCGCGGTGCCGACCTTGCTGGCCGCCGCGGCATCGGCTACCGACAAACCGTTGCGCGATATCCGCTTACGGCTGATTGGCAATGAGCGCGGTGGCGCCGTCGATGCCGAACGGCGCGCGGCACTCGCGGAGGCCGAGCGTGTTGAAGCGGAGGCCGTTGCCCAACGGGACTGGACGACAGCCGCTGAATCCGCCGCCCTCCAGGCCCTTGCCAGGGCGCTGGTGTTCGGCGACGCGAACGGCGCTCTTGCGCGCCTGCGCGCCACGCGTGCCCGCTACCTCGCGGAAGCGCCGGAGGCGGTCCGCCGCCTCTATCTGACTGAGGCGCAAATCCTCGCTCGTCTCGGCAACGCCGCAGCGATTCGCGCCCTGATGGACGAATTCCGCGCGAGCCATGCGTTCGACGGCCGTCCATTTCTCTACCGCGTGGGCGAGGGGCATGATACGCCCATGATGATCATGCGCCCGCGTGGCGCCGGCGAAAATTCCATCACGCTCACGGCGATGGCAAAGATGTTGAATCGCGCCCTCACCGCGCCCGGCGCCTTCTTTCCCACCTTCGAGTTTTCCGATATTCACGGACGCCGACTCACCTCCGCGGACCTGAACGGTGCGCCCGTCATCGTCGCTTTCTGGGCCAACGGTTCGCCAATCTGGAAGCAACAGATCCGTGATATCGCCGATGTTTGGAAACGTTACCGGTCCTCCGGCCTGCAGGTGGTCGCCATCAACCTCGATCTGGAAGAGGACGTTTTGCGCTTAGTGTCTGGTCGTCAGCCGCTGAGTGATTGGCGCGTGGTGTCGCGGACGTCCGCCGCAGCCGTGGCTGCGCGGCTGGGTCTGTATGGCGACCCCGAAATCCTCGTACTCGATCGTGCCGGGCGCATCGTGGCGCGGGATGTGGAGGCCGCGAATCTTTTCGAGGCGGTGCGGATCGCCGCCGGATCGCCGCCGTAACTGTGACGATCGCGAACCCCGGACATCCGCCGCCGAGCGTGTGGACCTATGTGCGGACGCTATTCGCTGACTATCTCCAAAGCGGACCTAACGACGCGGTTTCCTTTTGCCGCCGGCGATCCGCCGCAAGTCCCGCGCTATAATGCCGCGCCGTCTCAGAACCTGCCGATTATTATGGCGCCCGAGGGTGATCCGCGATGGTCCGCGATGACCTGGGGGTTCGCGGCGGTCCGACCTGCTCGCGTCATCAACGCAAGGGTGGAAACGTTGGCGCAGCGCCCCCGGTTTCGAAGATGGCTGGAACGGGCCCGATGCCTGGCGCCCGCCGACGGATACTACGAATGGGCAACGATAGCGGGCGCATCCCATGGGAAATGGCAGCCTTTCCGATTCGTCCGGCGTGACCGCGCACCGTTCGCTTTTGCGGCGTTGTGGCGCCCCGGCCCGCGCGTCGGCGCCCCGGGCGAGTTCGTCATCCTCACCACACGTCCCAACGAACTGACGAGCGCGTTTCACGATCGCATGCCGGTGATCTTGCGGGCGGACCTGGAAACCGCCTGGCTGGACCCGGATCGTCCTCTCGAAACACTGATCACCGCTGTAGCCGAACCGCCCGACGGGCGGGAAATGGAAGCCTATGCGGTGTCTCCTCGCGTCAACCGCCCAGATTTCGACGATCCGGTCTGTATCGTGCCCGTGCCCACGCCATCCGATTCCCAGCGCACCCTGTGGTGAGTTTTCTCTTCGTGCCCGCAGGCGCGGCGACTGCAAGGCAGCGAGGAATGCCATCACTTTCGCGGCTCGAGGACAAGCCGGGAAGCTGGTGGGCGCTACAGGACTTGAACCTGTGACCCCTACCATGTCAAGGTAGTGCTCTAGCCAACTGAGCTAAGCGCCCGCGCTTTCCGTTTCTGAAAACCGAGCCTATCCTAGCGGGGACGCGACCCCGTTTCAATCCGGTTTTTGCGCACTCGAATCAGATGGCCTCGGCGCGCAGTTTCTCCAGGTCGCGTTCCGCCAGCACCGCCGCGGCGTGTCGGGCGAAGTGGCCGCGAAGATCGCGCGTGTACGTTTCCAGAATCGTGCGGCCCAGACCGCCTTCGTCGCCGCAAAGATACAACCCGCGCGCGAGATAGAGCTCCCGCAGCGCGTCGTTTCGCGCCCGAGTCTCGTTCATCTCGCGGTTGGCGGAGGCGACGACCGCCGCCGAATCGAGTTGGGCGTGCCCCGTGACGCCTTCAATGCACAGGAGCCGCGCCAGCGCCGCGGCCAACGCCGGTTCGCCCAGCGCGCCCGCCGCGACCGACACCGCGCGGCAATGCGAAAAGTCCGCCGCGCCGTCCAGCGCCTCGATCTTTTCGCGAAGAGCGGCGATCGCCGCCGCTCGGTTCTCCGCCGTCACGCCTGGCGCGGAAGCCGCCCGGCCGAGCGCGATAATGAGCGCGTCCATGCGGCTGGCGCTCATGCCGAATTGGCCCATGCCCTTGAAGTTCCAGCCCGCGTCCCAACCTCGGCTGCGAACGATTTCAGCCAGTGCGCCCGCCGCTTCGGGGCGGCGCATCAGGCCCAGGGCCAGGGCCGCGTCTTCGCGGCGCCTGGGATCGCTGTCCGTCTTCAGCGTCTCGGCCAAAACGGGGGCCGCGATTTCCGGATGCGCGAAGAGAATGGCGGTGCGATACAAATCGGTCGGACCTTCGCGCGCCGCCTGCCGGACGGTTTCCGCCGGCAACGGGAAGGAATCCTCCTGCCGCTCGATCTCCGGCGGGAGCGCGCCGATGGCGATCAGCCGGCGCTGCAGTTCGCGAATATCGAGGTCGCGGAAGCGAGCGTGTTTGCGCGCGGCCCTTGCCGCCGCAAGGCCTGCGGCATAGCCCTGGTTCTGCACGTCGCCTTGCATGCGAATCACCGGCAGCGCGTCGCGGTGCGCGCTCATGCCCAACCCGATCGCCAGCACGCCCTCGACGTCCCGCGGCAGCAGACAGCGAAACGGCACGTTCGCATAAATTCCCCCTTTATCCGGAGGCACGATCAAGAACGCCGGGTGGATCGTGAAGCCGTGGGTGTCGAAATTGCTGTAGGCGATGTTGATGGTGTCGGGGAACGTCCGCCGGGCCAGGAAGTCCAGCGGTGACAATTCGATTTCGCCGACGATTTGCCGCCGCTCGCGGGAATTGATCATCGTCGAGATGTCGAAATGGTCGGGGAATTTCGCCCGCGCGTTGGCGAAGGCGTGGGTGACGCCGATCGGATCGTTGTCATCCACAAAAGAGTGATCGGAGTTGTTATAGCCGGAGGCGGCTTTGCGCGGCGAAAGGCCTGTGCCCTGCACCGCGACGTGGCGCGCGTCCACCAACCGCACGGGCGCGCCCGCGGCCGCGGCGATATCGGCGTTGCCGCTCGCGTCCACGAGGGCGCCGGCGGCGGCATAGCCCATGCCGTACGGGGTCGAAATCAGCGCGCCGACGACGCGATCGCCCTCCCGCTTGACGCCGAAGACGAAGCTGCCGAACCAGGCCGCGCCGCCGGCGTCGAGGAGTGCGCGCTGATACCAGCCGTTCTTGAGTTCGGGCCGCCAGCGATGCGTGCCTCGATCGGGATCGCCGACGCGGTACCGATCCAGGTCTTCGTCCAGTTCGCGGGTGAAGCCCACGCGGTTGCCGAAGCAATAGCTGGCGATGAATCCCAGGGTCCCGACGCCGCCGAGGCCGTGCTGGGTTTCCAGAACGACGGTCCGCGCGCCTTCGCGGGCGGCGGCGATGCCGGCGGGCGCGCCGCCGGTGCCGCCGCCGGCGACGAGCACGTCGTACTCGCCGATCGGCGGCGCGCTTTTGAAGTCCACCGTGATCCACCGCAAGCCGTCGCGCTCGCGGGCATAGGAGGGTGAAAAATCAAAAGGCCCGCGCGCGCCGTCGCGTCCGACGCTGAGCGCAAAGGCGCGGACCGGACGGAGGGCGGGAGCTTCGGCCGCCATGCGGCCCAACCGCGCGCCCAGCTCGATCTGAACCGCCACTTCCTCCAGCGCGGCGACGCCGGAATCGGAGACGGGAAGCCGGCCATTCGCGAGGAACAAGCGGGGCGCGATGCGAAGACTTTCGTCGGCGAGACGCAGCGGATCGTCCGCGGGCCGGCCGTCATCGGCAATGCGCCGCGCGGGCGGGATCGGCAGGATTTCGGCCGTATATTGGACGGCATTGTTCACCAGCCGCGCGCGCAGCCGATGTTCGAGTGCGGCGCGCTCGCGCAGGTCGCCCGCGGCGAAAGGCCCTGGAAATGTCAGCCGCCAGGCCCGCAGCGTGGAAATCGCTTTGGCATCGGCGGCGTTGAGCGTAAACGGCGCGCCCGCCTCTTCGACGGCAAAGCCTTCTTTCGGGCGGTCGGGGGTCGGGGCCTCGTTGGAAAGAACGATCCAATCCAGCGTCGCGGGCGCGGCGCGCTCGATCGGGAAGGAGCTTCCCGCCAAGTCCGCCAGCAAGCCCTGGCGGGTCAGGTCTATCGCCGTGTGGAATGCGACGCCGTAGAGCGCCGTGCGATGCGCCAGCACGACGCCGCGAATCGCGCCCGCGGAAGAGCGCAGCAGCGCGACCGGTCGGACGTTGTAGAGAAACGGGATGCCGGCCTGTAAAAGTTCGGACTCCAGCGCGCGTTTGATCTGAAGGGGCGTGGGCGGCGCGGCGCGTCCCGGCGCGAAAAGCCGGCGAAATAGAGGGTCTTCGGATTCCCGCTTCGGCCAGACGCGGAGCGCGCCGGCGCACTCGTCGCCGAAATAGCTCAAATCGGAGGCGACGACGGCGGAGCGGCCCTTTTGCCGAACCGCGAGCGCGGCGGCGACGGCGGAAGAGCCGGCACCGGCGATGAAAACGTCCGTTTCGTACAGCAGCGGAATGCGAGTCGAATTCATGGCCCTCGGAGACTATAAACTATTCCGATTTCGCGCGCCGCAAAAGTTCGGCGGCGTGGCGGCGCGCGGTGGACGATTCCGCGTCGCCGCCCAGCATCCGGGCGAGTTCCGCGACGCGCGCTTCGCCTTCGACGGCCGCGACCTCCGAATAGGTGCGCCCGTCGCGCACGATCTTCGTCACGACATAGTGGAACGACCCGTGCGCCGCGACTTGGGGCAGGTGGGTGATGCAGATGACCTGATGGCGCTCGGCGACGCCCGCGAGCTCCCGACCGACGGCGTGTCCCATTTCGCCGCCGAGGTTCGCGTCAATTTCGTCGAAGACCAGCAGCGGCATCCGATCCTGCTGTGCGAGCACGGCCTTTGCGGCGAGCATGACGCGGGAGATTTCGCCGCTGGAGGCGATGGCGCGCAACGGGCGCATGGCCTCGCCGACATTGGGCGCAAAGCCGAATTCGATGCGGTCGAGCCCGGCGGCGTGCGGCTCGGATTCCGCGAAAGCGATATCGAAAGCGCTGCCGGGGAATCCGAGGAACTCCAGTTCGCCGGTGATCGCCTCGGCCAGTTCGGCGGCGGCCGCCTGGCGCCGCCGCCGCAGTTCCAATCCGCGTTTCTCGCGCTCCGCGCGCGCCCCGGCGAGTTCGGCGTCCACGGCGGCGAGCCGCTCGCCGCGGGAGCGTAGATCGTGCAGGCGTTGCCGCGCGGCTTCCAATGCGGCGCGCTGTTCGGCGACGGTCGCGCCGTACTTGCGTTTGAGCGAAGCATAAATCGCCAGCCGCCGATCCAGCCATTCCAAACGGGCCGGATCGGCGTCCACGCGTTCGACGGCTCGGGCGATCGCCAAACCGATTTCCCGCAGCCGTCCGGAAATCTCGGCGATGTCCGCGCGCCAATCGGCGGCTTCGGGCATGAGGCGCGCCAGCTCCTCGAGCGCTCGCTGGGTTGTGGCCAGCCGGGTGAATGCGGAATCATCCGCCTCCGTCAGCGCGGCGGCGATCTCGCCGGACAATTCCAGAACGCGTTGCGCGTGGCCGATCAATTCATGCTCCCGGCGAACCTCCTCTTCCTCGCCCTCCTTCGGATCGGCCTCCTCGATTTCCTTCACCCGCCAGTTGAGGCGGTCTATTTCCTCGGCGGGGTCGCCGGTATCGGCGGTCAGCTCCGCGCGCCGCGCTTCCAAGGCGAGCACCCGTTCATGCTGCTCCGCATAGGCGGCGCGGAGCGCGTCGAGGCGGCCGAAGGCGTCGAGCAAATCCAACTGCTCGGCGGTTTGGAACAGCGATTGATGATCGTGGGGGCCGTGCAAATCCACCAGCAGTTCGCCGATGCGCTTGAGGGCCGCCAGGGTCACCGGACTGTCGTTGAGCAGGTTTTGCCCTCCGCCATTGGCGCGGATGACGCGGCGGATCACGAGGCGCCCTTCTTCGCACGGCGGCAGCCCCAACGCTTCCAGCGCGCGATTGACAGGGCGATCGTCGGCCAGTTCGAAGACGGCTTCCGCGGCGGCGGCGTCGGCGCCGGTGCGGATCGCATCCTTGTCGGCCCGCTCGCCGAGGAGCAGGGCGATCGCGCCGACGAGGACGGATTTGCCCGCGCCGGTTTCGCCGGTGACGATATTGAGTCCCGGCCCGAACTCGACGGCGACATTTTCCGCCAACGCGATATTACGGACGCGCAGCGTTTTCAGCATGGCCCGCGAGGCCCCCCGCTATCGCGACCCGCGCGCGTGTTCGCGCGGGCCGGCGCTCTGGGAAGTTAGGTAGCACGGCGCGGGGCGCGGCGCAAGCGCGGTCGCACGGTGCGCGCCATCCCCGTTTCCGAAAAAGTAAGGGACAGAGAAATAGAGCGCGTTTACCAAAGAAGGGACAGAGAATTGGAGCGAGATTGCAAGTTATTGATTTTCCCAGCCTTGGAAGATAAGGCCGTTTTTTCTTCCAAGGCTTGGAAGCCGCTGTTCCTGCCGGTCGCTGGGTCCCGATTTCGGCCGGAAACCTCGTTTTTTCTCT
>CALGXT010000020.1 GCA_937935255.1 uncultured bacterium
TGCCGCCCCGCCCGCCCCGAGCGCCCCGCCCGCCCCGCGAAAAGGTCGCGGAACCGAAACCGCCGTCCGCGCCGCCCCCGCCGCCCCCGCCCGGCGCCCCCTATCAGTTGCCGCCGTTGACGCTGCTGGCGCCGGCGCCGCCGATGGCCGAGCGCGAGATTCGCGGCGATCTCGGCGAAATCGGGCGCACGCTCATCGAAACCCTCGCCGAATTCAACATCGAGGCCCAACTGACCAATATCGAGCAAGGGCCCGTCGTGACGCGCATCGAATTGCTGCCGGCGCCGGGCGTTCGCGTCGAACGCATCGCCGGGTTGAGCAACAATCTCGCGCTGGCGTTGAAGGCCGAAAGCGTCCGCGTCCAGGCCCCGATCCCCGGCAAAGGCGTCGTGGGCATCGAAGTGCCGAACATCAAGACCACGCTCGTCTATTTGCGCGATGTGCTGGAAAGCGAGGTCTGGCGCAATTCCCGGGCGGCGCTGCCGCTGGCGATCGGCAAGGACGTGGGCGGCCGCGTGATCGTCGCCGATCTGGCGGCCATGCCCCATTTGTTGATCGCGGGCGCGACGGGCTCCGGGAAAACCGTGTGCATGAACTCGCTGCTGGCGGCGCTCCTGATGAGCCGAACGCCCGAACAACTGCGCCTGATGCTGGTGGATCCGAAAATCGTCGAATTCTCGGCCTATAACAACCTGCCGCACCTGATCGCGCCGGTGATCACGGACGCCAAGAAGGTCGCCCTCGGCCTGCGGTGGGTCATCGCCGAAATGGAGAAGCGGTACAAGCTCTTCGCTCGCGTCGGCGTGCGCAATATCCAGGATTTCAACGCGCGCCCGGTGGAGCGGCAAGCGGAGCTCTTCGCCGACGGCGCCAGGCCCGAAGCCCCGAACGCCGCCGATGGCGGAATCCCGGCGAAATTGCCCTACATCGTCGTGGTCGTGGACGAGCTCGCCGACCTGATGCTGGCGGCGCAAGCGGACATCGAGAACTCGATCGCCCGCCTCGCACAGCTTTCGCGCGCGGTCGGCATCCACATGATCATCGCGACCCAGCGCCCGTCGGTCAACGTGATCACCGGCACCATCAAAGCCAATTTCCCCGCGCGCATCGCCTTCCAAGTGGCGCAGAAGGTGGACAGCCGCACCATTCTCGACGCCAACGGCGCCGACAAGCTGCTGGGCAAAGGCGACATGCTGTTTTTGCCGCCCGGCACCGCCAAAATGATCCGCGCGCAAGGCTGTATGACCTCCGACCGCGAGGTTCACGCCATCGCCGATTTCATCCGCGCGCAAGGCGCGCCGAATTTCGAGACGGCGATCAAGGAGAAGTTGGAGAAGAAGGGCGTAGATTTGCCGGACATGGAGGAAGACGACGAGTTGATCGAGCAGGCCATCGAGATCATCCGCCAAACCCAGCGCGCTTCCACCTCGTCATTGCAGCGGCGGTTGAAAATCGGGTATACCAGGGCCGCGCGGATCATGGACCTGCTGGAAGAGCGCGGCATCGTCGGGCCGGCGCAAGGATCGGATCCGCGGGAGATTCGCATAGACCTCGACGGCGACATACCTTCGCATGAAGACCCCCCGGCGGATTCTCTCTGAGGCGAAGGGGGCGAACGGAACGGCATGAGCATAGGAACGCAATTGCGAGCGGCGCGCGAGGCCCGCGGCGCCTCGACTTCCGAGGCGGCGGCGGCCACGCGCATGAAGGTTCAGCACATCGAGGCGCTCGAGCGCGAGGAGTTCTCGGTGTTCGCGGCTCCCATTTATGCGCGCGGTTTTCTTCGGACCTATGCCGCCTATCTGGGTATTTCCCCCGATCCCTTGTTGAAGGAATACGCCGCGCGTTACCCGGCCGGCGCGCGACCGCCGATCATTCCCGCCACTGCGGTTCGTCCATCAAAGCGAACGGAAGAAAAGCCGTTCGGCGGCGGGCCGGCGGCGGAGGCCCCACCGCCCGCCGCGGCGCCATCGGCCCCACCGCCCGCCGCGGCGCCATCGGTCGCGCCGCCCGCCGCGGCGGCCAGCGCCGATCTCGCGGTTTCTCCCGCGGAAACGCCGCCAGCCCGCGTACGGGCCAACGGCGAAATGGAATTCGCGTTCGACGCCCCGACGCCCCTTCCGTCCGCAACGCCGACGGCGCCGCCGGAGAAGCCCGGGCCGGCGACATCGCCGGCGCCGAAAACGGCGTCGGAATCCCCAAAACTTCCTCCCCCTTCCGCGCCCGAACCGCTTCCCACGCCGGCGGAAAAGCCCGAAGAACGCCCGCCGAAAGTGGCGTCGGGCGACGCGCCCCATCTTTCGGACGCGCCGTTGTTCGAGAAAGCGACGTCGCCGCCGGCGCTTGAAAAACCGACACGCACGAAAGCGCCTCCGCCCGCTTCGCGCGGGGCGCGCAGAGAATATCCTGTGGGGCGCATTGTTATGGCGGTCGCGGCGGTCCTCCTGATCATGGCGGGCCTCATTGCGCTCCTGCGACCCCGCGCGAGACGAAACGATGTAACGGCGATTCAACCGGATCGCGGCGAAGGGTCGCCGTTGCTGATCGAGGCGCCGCCCGAACCGATGCTCCTTGATCCTTTCGCTTCCGAGCCGGAGCGCCGCGCACGCCCGTGAATCCGCCTAACGCCTTGAGTCTGAGTCGCATCGCGCTGGCGGCATTGCTGATCCCGCTGCTGTTTCTTCCCCTGCCCTATGGCGCCAGCGCCGCCCTGGTGGTATTCCTTCTGGCGGCCGTCAGCGATGCGCTGGATGGGCGGCTGGCGCGGCGGGTGTATGGGGTGACCCCGCTCGGCGCGCTGCTCGATCCGTTGGCGGACAAGGTCCTGATGGCGACGGCGTTTGTCTGCTTTGTCGAACTGCGCACGGCGGATGGGTCGCGATCGCTGGCGCCGGCGTGGGTCGTCGTGACCATTCTGGCGCGCGAATTTCTGGTGACCGGTCTGCGCGCCGTAGGCGAGCGCCGCGGAAGACACATCCCCGCCGGGCCGTGGGGCAAGCATAAGACGGCCTGGCAGATGGTGGCGGTGGGCGCTATACTGCTGGGGTTGGCGATTGCGCGCGACTGGCTGCCGCGGCGGGCGCCGGAACGTTTGCCGGCCTTTCAAGCCTACTTTGAGTCGGTCGCCTACATTCTTTCGGCGGCGGTCGCAGCCCTGACGGCCGTTTCGGGCTGGGTGTATTTTAGGCAACATCGCGATCTGCTGGCGGACGCAACGCCCGCCCGCACGGAGACCTGACATGCAAATAGGATATCGAACAGTACTGCCGGCGTCGGTTCTCGCGGCGCCTTGGACCGCGGCGGCGCAATCCGCCGCGACGCCCTCGAACGAGGCCGCCATGACCCTGGGACAAATCATCCAGGCCGGCGGCGCGCTGATGTATGTGTTGGGGGCGCTGTCCGTGCTGGGCCTGGCGTATGTCATCTATCTGGCCCTTACCCTGCGCTCCTCTGCCGTCATTCCGCGCGCGTTGCGGGAAGACGTCGCCGACGCATTGAGCGCCGGGCGCATCGAGGAGGCGCGCACGCTGTGCCGCCGAAACCGCTCCGCCTATGCGGCGCTCGCGGACACGGCGCTGGCATGCGTCGAACGCTCGCCCGCATCGCCCGACAACGCGCTGCTCCAGGAATTGCTGGAGGGCGAAGGGGGACGTCAGGCGAGCCGCATCCAAAATCAGATTCAATATCTTCTCGATATCGCCGTCGTCGCGCCCATGCTGGGCTTGTTGGGCACCGTGCTCGGCATGCTGCAAGCGTTCAATTCCGTCGCGCTGGATATCGCGAAGGCCCGGCCCCAGGTGCTGGCCGACGGCGTGGCCAAGGCGCTGATCACCACCGCGGCGGGACTCATCGTCGGCATTCCCGCGATGGTCGCTTACGCCTATTTCCGAGGCAAAGGCGGGCAATTGGTCTCTCAATTGGAATCGGCGGCCGCCGAACTGCTGCTGCGAATCCCGCGAAAGGACCGGATGCGATGAACTTTCGACGGCGATGGCGCCCGGAATCCGCCGGATTTCAGATGGCGCCCATGATTGATGTGGTGTTTCTGCTGCTGTGTTTCTTCGTGGCCACGCAGTTGTTCGCGCAATGGGAGAGCGAGATTGATATCCAGCTCCCCACCGCCAAAAAAACCACGACGCCGCAGCGGTTGCCGGGCGAGGTGATCCTCAATGTCCGCGCCGACGGCGCCGTTATCGTCAGCGGCCGAACACTCGATGCGCAAGGGCTGGATCGTTTGCTGACCCAGCTAGTTGAGGCCTATCCCGGCCAGCCGGTCGTGCTTCGGGCCGACCGGAAGACGCCCTATCAGCATGTGATTTCCGTGCTCGACGCCTGCCGTCGCGCGGAAATCTGGAATATCGCGTTCGCCACCGCTGTGCCGGAATGACATGAAGCAAACGAGCCGGAGACGACCCGCGGGGCCCGCCGCGCCGGTCGCCTTGACCGTTGCGGGATCGGACAGCGGCGGCGGCGCCGGTATCCAGGCCGACCTCAAAACCTTCGAGGCGCTCGGCGTGTTCGGAACCTCGGCGGTGACGTGCGTCACGGCGCAAAATCCCAACGCGGTGACGGGGATCGTCGCGCTCGATCCCGAATTCGTCGCTCGACAAATCGAGACGGTTTGCGCGGCCTTTCCGGTGCGCGCGGCCAAAACCGGAATGTTGTATTCCGCGGAGATTATCGAAGCGACGGCCCGCGCCTTGCGGCGTACGCGCGAGATGGCGCTCGTCGTGGATCCCGTGCTGGTGGCCGCCAGCGGCGCTCGGCTGCTTCGAGAGGACGCGGTGGAGAATTTGATCCGGCGGTTGATTCCGCACGCCTCGATTGTCACGCCGAACATTCCCGAAGGCGAACTCTTGTGGGGGCGTCCGATTCCGGACCCCGCGGCGGCGCGCGCGGCGGCGCGCGAATTGTGCGACCGCCTGGGAACGCCGATCCTGCTGAAAGGCGGCCATTTGGGGGCGGGCTTTTTCGTCGAGGATTGGCTGGCGCTGCCCGGCGGACGCCTCGAAATCATCCGCCACCGGCGGCGAGCGGCGGCGGAGACGCACGGCGCCGGCTGCACACTTTCCGCGGCCTTGGCGGCGCTGCTCGCGCGCGGGTGGGAGCTTGTGGCCGCGGCCCGCGGCGCCTGCGATTTCGTGGCCCGCGCGTTGGCGGCCGCTCAACCCGCGGGGCGCCATCGTCCGCTAAACTTTCGCGCGGCGGGACGGGCGCTGCGATGAAGCTGTCGAAGCCGCGCCCGCCCACGGCGTTCGAACGTCGAATCTATGCGCTGCTCGAACTCGTGCCGCGAGGCCGCGTAACCACCTATGGCGCGCTGGCGCAGGCCGTCGGCGGTGTTTCCGCTCGCGCCGTGGGCCAGGCGCTTCGGCGCAATCCGTTCGCGCCCCGCGTGCCGTGCCATCGCGTCATCGCCGCCGATGGGACGCCGGGCGGATTCAACGGACGCCGCGGCGGCCCCGAACTGCGGCGCAAGCTCGAATTGCTTCGGGCGGAGGGCGTGCTGTTTGAGCGGGGGCGACTGGCGGATCCTTCTCGAATGCTGCTCGATTCGGCGATTATTGGGGACAGAGCCGGCCGAGCGGCCCGAGATTGCACCGCAGAGTCGCCGAGCGCGCAGAGGTCGGAGGTCAGAAAGGTTTCACCGCAGAGGTGCGGAGTAAAAAAGAAGTCATACCAACAGGGGACAGAGAATGTGGGCCCAACAGGGGACAGAGAATACGGTCGAGGTCCGAGGTCGGAGGTCGGCGCGAGAGCGCCGTAGTGCTCGAGCTTGCGCGAGCCGCCCGCGGCCCGGCCGGCGGCCGGGCCCTACCGGTCCCCGGGAGGGGAGGTCGCGGCGGCCCGCCGCGCCGAAGAAGATGGGGACAGAGAATACGGTCGAGGTCCGAGGTTCGAGGTCCGAAGTCGGAGGTCGGAGGTCGGCGCTGTAGCTCCGGCGCTCCGCCGCCGGAGAGGTCCGAGGTCGGTAGAGCATGTGGGGACAGAGAATAAGAAGTTTTTGGAGCGAGAATTCATAAGCTAAAATCCATCAACGCAATACAGTATAGGCGGGGATGAAGTTATTGGCAAGCGGCAGGCCCGTATTCTCTCGCGGCACTGTATCACACTTCGCGAAGTGTGGTACACCGCCGGACACCGGACGATAGCGGGCCTCTATTTCTCTGTCCCTTTTGCAGTCCCTTTTGCAATCCTCTGTCCCTTTGCAATCGAGCTTACGCGCTGACGCTCGCCGCTCGAGGGCAATGTTTGAAGAAGGGTAAACTTCGTTCTCTGTCCCCGTATTCTCCGGCGCAGCAGGCCGCCGCGCCCTGCCGTTTTTCCGCGTTCCACGCGTCTTGGCGATGCAATCTCGGGCCGCGCGGCGGGCTCTGTCCCCAGCGGCGCTTACCGATCTTCAATCGGCCGCGGCGGCCGCCAACGCCTTCGGGACCGTGTCTTCCGGTTTGACCTTATACCATGCTCCGGCAATTTTCCCCTGCTCATCCACCAGGAAAGCGGAGCGGATGATGCCGAAATATTTTTTTCCGTACATGGACTTCTCGCCCCACGCGCCCCAGGCCTCCGCGACGGCGTGATCGGGGTCGGAAAGCAAGGGAAAGCCCAGGCGATATTTGCCGTCGAAGCGGGCTTGATCCTCGGGCGTATCGGGGCTGATCCCCACGGCGGCGATGCCGGCGCGGGACAGCTCCGAAGAAGCGTCCCGCACTGAACAGGCCTGGGTTGTGCAGCCCGGCGTGTCCGCCTTGGGATAGAAGTACACGAGCAGTTTGCGTCCCTTGAAATCGGCAAGACGTACGGTTTTACCGGCGGCGTCTTTCAGCGAGAAGGCCGGCGCGCGATCTCCAATTTTCAATTGCGACATGATTTACTCCTTCGACGGCCGATGAACAGCCGTTTTTCGGGGCAACATACCACAGGGTGGAGAAATTTCACCCTGTGCTGCGCTCAGGGTTGGGGCGCGGAAGGTTTGGCGGGCGCCTGCGCTTGGATGCGCTTGCGCATTCGAGGAATGGAATAGCGCACTTCCGCGCTTCGATCGCCCAGCTTCCACGCCTCTTCGAAGGCGGCGAGCGCTTCCTCGTAGCGCTTCATACGTTCAAATTGGAAGGCCAGTTGACGGTGGAAATAGGGTCGCAGGGGCTGAAGACGAACCATATCCTGCAGGTACTTGAGCGCCTCTTCGTGCTCATTGCGCATACGGTGCAGTTGCGCGAAACCGTGCAACGTCGCGGGATCGAGGGGATTGATCCGCGCAGCGCGGCGGTAGGCATCGAAAGAGGCGGCGATCCAATCGCCGCGTTCCGCCGCGCCGGGGAACGTGTCCGCAAGGTTTTTGTACACCCGCCCCAGTTCCCGCCAAGCCTCGGGATTGCCCGGGTCCCAACGAAGCGCACGGCGATACAGCGCGATGACCCGCTGGTGGTCTTCTCGCGACGCCGCTTGCTCTTGCGCCGATTCGCCGGCTCTTTCGAGGAGGTGGGAAACGGTCGTCCGCGCCATCGCTATTCCCAACAATACCGCCGCCGCCGCCACAGCGGCGCCGAATGCGCGGCGTCGCCCGGGCGTCCAGGGCGCGAGACGCGCGATTTCGCCATTGCGCGCGTGAAGGGCCATCGCCGTTCCCATCAGCAGGAGCACGGCGTGGCTGTTGGCGTAGATGTGCAAATTGAAGTCGAACAAAGCGTGAACGAAAGAGGCGATGAGCGCGCCCACCGCGCCGATGGTAATGCCGGCGGACCAGCGATCGCCCGTGCGCAGCGCCAGCACCGCGGCGCGAACCAGCCAAACGACCGCGGCGACGGCGATGATGCCAAAGCCCAGCAGCCCGTATTCCATGGCCATCTGGAGCGGCTCGTTATGCGCGTATTCGGCGATACGATCCGCACCGTATTTTTGAAACGCCGGCTCCGCCCAGATGAAGCTGCCGCCCCCCCAACCCCACCAAGGCCGCATCCGAATCATACCGATCGTGGACTTCCAACAGATCGGACGGAAATCGAGTCCGCTATGGATGCCGGCGATCGCCTCGCCGAATCGCTGCCGCCAGATCGGCGAGAATGTCCAGAGCGCCCACCCGGCGGCCGCCACAACGAGCGGCGCGGCGATCAGCGTCAGCCAGACCCAACGACGCCCCCGTCGGAACGCGGCCAGCAGCGCCATGACCGACAATCCGGCGCCCAATCCGAGAACGGCGGAACGCGAGCGGGAGAGAAAGAGCGGATAGAGCAACACGATAGCGACAATGCCGCCAAACCCTCGGGTCCAACGGCCGCCGCCGCGCGTCAACGCCAACGCCGCGCCGGCGCAAATGGCGACAATCGCGAGATGCGCGAAGTGGTTGGGGCACGCATAGGTGCCGCTGGCCCGCATGCCATAGCCCTCGGGCCGGTTCAGCCACAGCACCTGCCGCGACCCCAGGTGGTGAAGGACGATCGCATAAACGCCGATGGCGGCGGCGACCGTCAACCAACTCAGCCAGGCGGTCCGGATGCGCGCGGGGCGTCCGGCGAGGGCGGTCCACATCGCGTACGCCGCGGGGCCCGTGCAGAGCATCAGGAATTTCACGCGCGCCGGATAGATGGGCGACGAGAAAAACACGAGAACACCGGCATACAGGAGAACGAGCAGCATCCAGATCAGCGCGGGCGGGGCCGGCGGCGCTTCGGAGTCTCGCAGCATCAGACGGAAACCGAAGAACGCCAGTCCGAGAAACAGAACGACGGCCAGCGGGCCGATTTCCGAGACCCGCACGCCGCCGAACGCGACCGCCCCCGCGCCCGCGGAAAGGAAGAGAAAAAACAGCGCGAAGCGCTCCAACCCCATCGCCAAGGCACCCCCGGCGCTAACCGACGTTTGGGAGGGGGCGTCCGGCATGGCAGCGCCATCAATACCAGGTGCGGGGAACGACAATCACATCGCCGGTTTCGATCGCGATATCGTCCGCCTGATTCCGTTCGATATCGCGGGCGTTGGCGTTGATCTGGGCGCCCTGACGGGTAATTTGAATGCGACGGGGATCGGCGAATTCGGTATAGCCGCCCGCCGCCGCCAGCGCCTGCAGCAACGTGACCCCGCCGATGATCGGATAACGGCCCGGCGCGCGCACCTCGCCCCGCACGAAATAGCTGCGCTGCGGGACCAGGACGTTGACCGTGACTTCCCGGTAAATCTTGTTGTTGATGTAGGAGCTTTTGATGGCCCGCTCAAGTTCCGAGCCGGTCATGCCGGCCGCACGGATATCCGGAATCATCGGCAGTTTGATCATTCCGTACTCGTCAATGATCAACTCGTACTGCTGCTCGGCCGGAGCGCGCACCGAGACGACCACGGCGTCGCCCACGCGAAGCCGATACGCCACCGCGGTGGGACCCGACGGCGGAACCGGGGCGGGAGCGCGAACGCCGGGATTTCCGCCGGTCGGCGCGTAGGGCGCCGCGCGATCCAGACGAAGCGGCGCTTCCGGGGGCGGCAAAAACATGTCATCCTTGGACGACCGCGATGCGCAACCGACGGCGACAGCCATGAGCGCCACCGCGGTCGAAACAACTTTGATCCAAGACTTCATCTTGCTCCACCCCGCGTTGATCGCCCGAATCAACCCGCCGTCGTCGTTTCACGTCCGGCCGGCAGCGATTTATTCTCCTCGGGCCGATAGTAGGCGCTCGAGTAGTACGAATGGTAATAGTAATAATAGTCGTCGCGCATGATGTTGATATTATTCAACACCACGCCGACAATTTTTCCGCCGACGTTCTCGATCATGCGTTTCGCGCGCGAAGAGATCAGCCGCGGATATTTTCGGTATTGAACGACGAAGAGCACGCCGTCCACTTCGCTCGCGAGAATCGAGGCGTCGCTCACGCCGACCAGCGGCGGCGAATCGAAGAAAATGAAGTCATAGCGGGTTTTCAGATTTTTGATTAACTCCCGCACCCGCTGCGGATTGAGCACGCCGACGGATGAGCGGGGCAGTTTGCCGCTCGGCAGGAAGTGCAGATTCGGGACGTTGGCGACGGGTTTGATCGTCTCCTCGATCGGCACGTCGCGCATCAGCACATTGGTCAGCCCGAAGCGGTTTTGCATGCCCAGGATAGTATGCTGTACAGGCCGTCGCAGGTCGGAGTCCACAATCAGCACTTTGTCGCCGATCGTCGCGCACACGTACGCCAGATTAAAGAGCGTGGTGGACTTGCCTTCCCCCGCGCCGCCGGAGGCCACGGCGAAAGCGCCGCCGGTGGCGCCTTTGTTGGCGAAGATCATGTTCGTGCGAAGAACACGATAGGCTTCCGCATACGGACTGTCCGGCCCTTCCTCAATCAGCGGGCGAACTTTCTGTGGGATGACGCCGATCACCGGCAGGCCGAGGAAACGCTCGACGTCGTCCACGGTCTTCACGGAGGTGTCGAGATACTCGATGAAGTACGCGAGGCCCACGCCCGCGACCAATCCGATGACGAAACTCAGGATGATGTTGAGCATGAAATTCGGACTGACGGGGGCGTTGCGCGGCGGCGGCTCCGCGGGGTCCGTGATCTCGACCTGTGTGCGCGGGACGCCCATCTTGATGCTTTCCTGCGTCACGCGGGCCTCGAGCGCCTCTAGAATCTGGCGATTCAGCAGGACGTCCCGCTCGGCCCGGTCGAACGGCAGGAATTTGTCCGCCTCGGCGGCGATGTCCGCCTCGCGGGCGGCTTTCAACTCCGACTCCAGCGCGGTGTAGCGCGCCAGGCTGACTTCATACTCCGCGCGCAATCCGCGGCGGAGACCGCGCAGGGCGTTCTCCATCTTTTTGGCCAGCTCCTCGCGCCCCGCCCGCATTCGGCGAACATCCGGGTGGTTTTCGCCGAGGGTTTCCAGTTGCAGACGCAGCGACACGTCGGTGTCCATCATTTGCCGCCGCAGGGCCGCAATTTCCGGGTCATTGACGATATACGCCGCGGCGTCAATCAGCTCCTGGCCTTCCAGCCCCTCGAGCTGCTCCAGCCGGGCTTTTCGGGACAACATATCCACGCGGGCCGCGATGCGATCGGCCTCCAGTTGCTGCAGTCGGATTTTATCGGCCCGCATGCCGCGCGAGATCAGCGCCACGCCGAGTTCCTTGCGCAGGCGTTCCAAATCCTGCTCCGCCGCCTTGACGCGATCGCGCTGTTTCTCGAGCTCGGCCTGCATGGCTTCCAGACCCTGCCGCAGTTCCCGCCGTTTTAGCGAGAGCCGCTGTTCGCGGTAGGCCTCCGCGACTTTGTTCGCGATATCCGCGGCCTCCTGGGGGTCCTGGCGGAAGACGTTGATGGCGATCAGGGTCGTGTCGCGGTATTGATCCACGCGGATGCTGCGGGAGAGAATCGCGATGGCCTCGTCTCGGGTGAGCGGGACCACCTCGTCGCCCGCCTTTCGCGCCCATCGTTGCGTCAGGTTCAGCTCTTCGACCACTCGCGCGAGAATGGGACGCGACTGGATGATCTCGTACTGCGTGCGCAGGAAGAACGGGTTATAGCCGCCCGTGAATTGACGCTCGAAGACATCCACATCCAGCGAGTCATCGCGCACGGCGATGCGGGCTTGCGCGCGGTAAATGCGCGGCAGCGTATACGTGTAGATGGTGCCGGCCAGCACCACGAGCAGGGTGACCGCGAGAATGATCTCTTTGCGGGTTCGAATGACCCGCCAGTAGTCGAGAAAATGTAGGCCCGTTTCCTGCGCCGGTTGTTGTGTCGCTTCCATGACGGTTCTTTTGGGGTTACCCCTCTACAAGGGTTCCCGGCGACGGCACAATGCGCCCCCGCCGGGAACCATCCATCGCGCTGCGGCCCAGCTCCCCGTCGCCGCCGGGATTAGAGCTGAATCCGCCAGGCGGCGTCGTAGCGATTCTGTGAGAATTCGTCGCGGAGATCGGAGGTCAGATTGGTGTGCGACCAGCCCGCCTCGATCGAATGACGCCGCGCGCGATCCACACGATAGACCAGCCGGGTCGAGAACACCCAGATATCCTCCGAACCGTCTTGCACGGAGGTCTCAGCCACGGTGTCCACCGAATTGTCCGCCTTATAATCCGAATTAATATAGCTGCCGGCGAGCACCACCGACAGACGCCGGTTCAGATCATGCCCCAGCGTCAACGAAGCGGAGGTGCGCGTCTGGGAAGCGAACGTCAACACGCCGGATTGATACAGCGAGTAGGCGCCCGCCAGCGTGATGCTCGTGGCCGGAGAGGGATTCAGCGTGAGGGCGGCATCCGCGTACGGAGCGGAATCGTCATCCGAGTTGGCGGCATTCAAATCCTTCAGCATGTAGCCGGCGGTCGCCCGGCCGGAAAGATTCGGGCTGAACTTCTGCTCGACTCCGATTCCGCCGATCACACTCTTGAACCCGCGATCGGGAATCGTATTGCGGTCGTCGCCCGGGGCGGGGGTCAGCCCGGGCATCACCAGGGTCGCCGTGGGTTTTCCCGCGCCAGGATAGTCGTATTGCTCACCGCGGAGCTCCAGCAGTAGCGCCGTCTCGCGGGTCGCCTGATTGCGCAAGGTCACGCCGGCGGAATACATATCATAGTCCTCCCGATCCGCCAGACGGTCCTCATCGTATCGAAGAACCTGCCAGCGTCCGCCCACATCCACGGAGGAAGTCTGCCCGCGCCCGCGCAGGAACGCGTTCAGCGAGTTGTAACTGTAGGACGCATCCTGGCGCCGAACGGTGCCGTCGGCGTTCAGCACTTCCGGACTCTCGCGCCGGACGAAGCGGTCAACCGCGCCGACCTCCAGACGACGGCTCAGCCGAAGAGTGGCTTCGACATCCGCGTGATGGTCGAGCGTGAAATCATTATCTTCGCGGTTGTCCCACCAAGTGCCCACGGCCGTATAACGCAAACCCAAAAACCCGCTTTCGAGAATCTGGTTGTAAGAAAGCGTCAACTGGTCGAGCACCTTCCAGCTATCCTCCTTATTGTCCTTCGCCTGATTTATGTTGTCGTCGAATTCCACATGCAGGCTGTTGCTGACCGTAAAGGGCCGAGTCCGCTGCGCCTGGGCCGTGCCCGCCGCCGAAATCAATAACGACACGACCGCCGCCACTGGATAACGCCAATTCATGACCTGTCTCCGTATGGGTTGTTCGATACTTCAGTAAACGATTGTGTTGTAGGGTTTATTTCGTAGGGAACTTCGGGGTGACCGGCTTCGGCTTCGCGCCTTCCTCGGAGATGGGGCCGGGAAGCGAATCGAAGATCAAACCGAGCACCTCGGTAATTACGGACTCGGGAATGTAGCGCTTGGTGAGCGGGTCGGGGGTCAATTGGAACAGCGCGCGCGCGATCGGCACCTGATCCAGCAAAGGCCTGACAACATTCAGCGCGCCGCCTTCCGGAGTGTATTCGACCTCGACATTTTTCAAGACATTGATCCAATTCGCGATATCCGCGACATCGCCTTCCACTTTGTCCACCAGGCCCAGCGCGCGGACCAGAATGACCGCCATATCTTCAGCCGTGACCTCCGCTTCTTCGTCCCATCCGGGAGTCGGATTGGCGTCCGTCGGTTTCAGCGTGGGCGACGGCCAGATGCCGTTTTGCGAGAGCATGACAATGCACTCGAAATTTGTGGGGCTGGCCGGCATTTGACGGCTCAAGCCAAGCTTCCGGACCAGCAACTGGGCCAGATCGCCCTGCGTGAACTTCGCGCCTTCGCCTTCCTGTTGACCGAACGCCACCGGCGCCGCGGCCACAGAAAAAATCAACCCCGCCACCAATACTCCGATCATCGTCTTCATGATTCGATCTCTCCTATTTTTTTCTCACCGTCAACCGTCCGCGGCCGCCACGCCGCGCGCGCCCACTGATTTTTTATCGCGATGCGCGAATCGCCTCTTTTCTGATGATGCCCTTAATTTATGCTCATTCGATAAAACCGTCAATACAATTTCCGTCTTTTTTCAGCCCTGCCACTCGCTGTCATCCACCGTGGTCTTGAAGTCCGCCATAATCGGCTGTTCCGCGCCGCCGGGCGCCGAAGCGTCCGAACGCGGCGGCCGCCCGACGAAGATCAGGCCTTTCATCGGGCATTTCTCCACCGCCAGCAGCGCGGCCTCCATGTGATCCGGGTCATATTCGTCGTAGTTGATCGTCGGCACGTTGTTCTCGACTTTGAACAAAGAGCTGGCTTTCTGGCAAGCCTTGCAGCCGATACAGCCGATCGTGCATACCGCTTTGACATCGCGACCCATGTCTTTGTTCGAACATCCCACCACGAGCATGCGGTCGCGCTTGAACGGAACCATCGTGATGATGTTGCGGGGGCACACGCGGGCGCATGCGCCGCAGCCGGTGCACTTCTCATAATCAATGGTCGCCAGGCCGGACACGATGCGAATCGCATCGAACGCGCAAGCGGCCTTGCAGTCGCCGAAGCCGAGGCAGCCGTACGTGCAGCCCTGCACCCCCGCCACGAGATTCGCGGCGGCGCAGGTGGCCTCGCCCCGATAGTCGCCGCGGCCCAGCCGTTGTTCGTAGGTCGCGCGGCAATGCACCACCGGCCGCTGCGGCCAGCTCGGCTTGAGGTCCACGCCGACGATGCGGGCCACCGCCTCGGCGCAGCTCGCGCCGCCCACGGGACACTTGTCCGGCGCGGCGCCGGCGGTCACCACCGCCTCGGCGTAGCTGGCGCACCCCACAAAACCGCAGCCGCCGCAGTTTGCCCCCGGCAACGCCGCCAGCACGGCCTCGATGCGCGGGTCCGTCTCGACGTGGAAGGCGCGATTCGCCCACCCCAGCGCATAGCCCGCGCCGATGGAGAGCGCCAGCATCGCGCCCCCGGCCAGGACGATAAGCAACGGATCCATACTTTCCGCACCTCTGAAAAAAGCCGCTCGAATTGGGCGCCCGCCACCCTACCGCATCCCGCCGCCGGAGAAAAGGGCTATTTCGCCGCGGCATGCGAAGCCGGAAAGCGGAATGGCGCATTACCGGATGCGCTTTATCCGAGGAGGCCATCCGCCCGTTTTCCAAGCCTTGGAAAAAAAGCGCTCCATTTTTCCAAGGCTTGGAAAGACGACCTGAGCTCCCGTTCGAAAAATGGGTCGCGGATCGCCCGAATGAACGCGGCCCGCGCGGCGCAGGGCGCTTCGGAACGCGCTCCGGCCTCAGCCCGCCGTCACGCGGAATTCCGCCGCCGCCGGCTCGGGCGCGCCCAGCGCGCGCGAGACCGCCAGCGGCGCCGCGCCGCCGACCCAAAGCTTGAAAACGCCTTCGGGACGGGTCGCCGCGCCGTCTTCCTCGACGCGCTCGCGCGCCTCCGGCGGCACCACCAGCCGCACCGCAACGGTCGCCCCCGCCTTGATCCGCACGCGCCGAAAAGCCGCCAGACGGCACCGCGGCGCGTCCGCCGCGCCTTCGGGCCCCGCGACGTACGCCTGGACCACTTCGTCGGCGTCGCGATCGCCCTCGTTGGTCGCCGCGACGCTGATCTTCAGCGGCGCATCCGGACGAACCGACGCCGGCGCGCGGAGATCGGAATAGCGGAAGCGCGTGTAACTGAGGCCGAAACCGAAGGGATAGAGGATCGCGGACTCGTCCATGTATTTGTAGGTGCGACCCCGCATCGAATAATCCTCGAAAGGCGGCAGACACTCCGTCGAGCGCGGCACGGTGAAGGGCAGGCGCCCGCCCGGCGCGGCGTCGCCGAAGAGCACATCGGCCAGCGCCTCGCCGCCGGCCTCGCCCGGATACCCGGCCCACAGGACGGCGTCAGCCATTTCGTGGACTTCGGGACAGGCGATGGCCCCGCCGCCAAAGAGCACAACGACCAGTTTCCCGGGCCGCCCCCGGTCCATGGCGGCGCGAATCGCCCGCACAAACTCCGTCTGATGCGGCGGCAGTTCAATACGCGCCCGATCGCCGTGATTGTCCGAGAGAATGGATTCGCCCTCCTCGCCCTCCATTGCCGGGCAGAGTCCCAACGCCGCGATCACGACATCCGCGCCCGTCGCTTCGCCGGCGTTCCACGGTTTTTTATCTTCCGGCGCGCTATAGACCGGGCATCCGAAGCGGTATTCGAAGCCGATGCCTTCCGGCAAACGGCTCACCAGCCCCTCCAGCAGCGTGGTCATTCGGTCCGCGATGCCGTAGTAGTTGCCCAACAACACGTCCGCATTGGCGGCGTTGGGACCGAACAGCACGATCCGTTTCGCCGTCGGCGCGATCGGCAAGGCCGCGTCCCGGTTCTTCAGCAGCACGAATGAGGCCGCCGCCGCCGCCCGCGCGAGCTTCGCGTGCTTCGCGCAGCGCACCACGGAGAGCGGCGTAGCCGCGTAGGGCACACGCTCCGGCGGATCGAACATGCCGAGGCGGAACCGCGCGCGCAGCAGTCGGCGCAACGCGCGGTCCACCTCCGCCTCCGAGCAAAGGCCCATCAAAACCGCCCCTTCGAGGGCGTTGCAATACACGGAACCACAGTTGAGATCGCAGCCGCTTTTGAGCGCCAACGCCGCCGACTCCTCCGCGGTTTGGGTGACCTTGTGATGTTTGTGGAAATCCACGATGGCCCAGCAGTCGGAGACGACATGC
Source organism: uncultured bacterium (assembly GCA_937935255.1). GTDB lineage: Bacteria > Verrucomicrobiota > Kiritimatiellia > PWTM01 > PWTM01 > CALGXT01. The sequence continues at coordinate 16,559 of CALGXT010000020.1, forward strand.
CCCTGGAAGCCCCAGCGGCGGCGCAGAATCTCCTCCAGCAAAAACGGGCTGCCGTTGCAAGGCGCGCCGTAGACGCGGTTATAGGCGCCCATGACGCTCTCGACCCCCTCGGCGACCAGCCGGCGAAAAGCGGGCAGGTAGGTTTCCCATAAGTCGCGCGGCGACGGACGCGCGTCGAAGACATGGCGCTGACTCTCGGGACCGCTATGCACGGCGTAATGTTTCGCGCAGGCGGTCGTCTTAAAATATTTCGGATCGCGCCCCTGAAGCCCGCGCACGAACGCCGCGCCCATCTCCCCGGTCAGAAACGGGTCCTCCCCCCAGGTCTCCTGCCCGCGCCCCCAGCGCGGATCGCGGAAGATGTTGATGTTCGGCGACCAGAAGGTCAGCCCCTGGTATTGCCCGCGCGCGCCGCGGCGGACGGCCTCGTGGTGCTTGGCCCGCGCCTCGTCGGCGACCGCGCCGGCGACGCGCTCCACCAGCGCCGGATCCCACGTGGCCGCCATGCCGATCGCCTGCGGGAAAACGGTCGCCCGCCCGTTGCGCCCCACGCCGTGCAACGCCTCGCTCCACCAGTTGTAGGCCGGCACGCCCAGCCGCTCGATCGCCGGCGAATCGTAGCGGAGTTGCGAGCATTTCTCCGCCAGCGTCATGCGCCCGACGAGGTCTTCGATGCGCTCCTCGAGGGGACGGTCGGGATCGAGAAAGGGAAAAGCGGAAGTGGAACCCGTCGGAATTTCGTTCATGGCGTTTTCTCCTTATTTTGGCCAATGACTTCGTTGAACCTTGACGTCAATATTTCAAAGCGCTCACGCGCCCGCGAACAAAACGGTCACACTGCGCTCGGGCGCGACAATTTCGCGCCCGTCGCCGGCGACGGCCACCTCGGCGGCCGCTGCCGTGGTCCAGCACAAGGTCCAGTGCTCCGCGCGGCCGTCCGGCGCCGACGGCGGATGGAACCGGGCGGGCGTCGAGCCGTTATTGATGAGAATCAGCAAATGACGCTCGTCGCGCGGCGCCCCCGTGGCGACGGCGCGGCCGTCCAGACGATAGCCCAGCGCGACGCCGTGCGTCCAGTCGGGAGGTCCGCCGTTCGGTCCGAACCACTGGACATCCGTCGGCCCACCGCGCGGGTCCTCGCCGCGCAGAAAATCCGTTCGCCGCAGGGCGGCGCGCTCGCGGCGGAATTGGATCAGTTGCCGTGTGAATTCCCAAAAATCGCGGTTTTCTTGCAACAGCGTCCAATCCAGCCAGGCGATTTCGTCGTCGTGGCAGTAGGCGTTGTTGTTGCCCCGCTGCGTGCGTCCGAATTCATCGCCCGCCAACAGCATGGGGACGCCCTGAGAGAGAAACAACGTGGCCAGCAGGTTTTTGGCGTGCCTGAGGCGCGCGGCCCGAATGGCGGGATCGTCTGTCGGCCCCTCGACGCCGTGGTTGACGCTGTAATTGTCCGGATGCCCGTCGCGTCCGTGCTCGCCGTTGGCGAGGTTGTGGCGTTCGCGGTACGAAACGAGGTCGGCGAGCGTGAAGCCGTCGTGGCTGCAAATGTAGTTCACGCTCCGAATCGGCGAGCCGCCGGGGCGCTGGTACAAATCGGAGCTGCCGGCGAGCCGTGTGGCGAGCCGCCCGACGGAGCCGCCCTGCCCCGCCCAAAAACGCCGCACGTCGTCGCGATAAGCGTCGTTCCATTCCGACCAATGGTTTGGGAATTGCCCGATGCGGTGCGCGCCGCCGGAATCCCAGGGTTCGGCGATCAGTTTCAGGTCTTTTAGCGCCGGATCGGCGGCGATGGCGCGCAGGATCGGGGGGTCGTCGGCGGGGGCGCCGTCGGGCGGCACGCGGCAGAGCGCGGCGGCCAGGTCGAAGCGGAAGCCGTCCACATGGAAATCGAGCGCCCAGGAGCGCAGCGCGTCGAGCGCGTGCTCCAGCGCCGGCGGGTGGTTGATGTTGTAGGTGTTGCCGCAGCCGCTGTAGTCCCGGTAGCCGCCTTTCGGGTCGAGGAGATAATAGCCCGGACGGTCTATGCCCTTGAACGACCACGTCGGCCCGTGCCGATCCCACTCGGCGGTGTGATTGAGGACGATATCGAGCAGAACCTCGATGCCGGCGGCGTGGAGGGCGCGCACGAGGTCGCGGAGTTCGTCGCGCGCGGAAGGGCCGGCCGCGTAGCGCGACATCGGCGCGACGAAGGAAACCGGGCTATAGCCCCAGAAATTCAGGAGATGGCGGCGATTCCGGCCCTCCATGAAAAACTCGAGTTCGTTGAACTCGGTCAGCGGCAGAAACTCCACCGCGGTCACGCCCAGCTCGCGCAGGTACGGGATGCGCTCGATGAAGCCGCGATAGGTTCCCGGCGCGGACACGCCGGAGGAGGGATGCCGGGTGAAACCGCGCAGGTGCGCCTCATAGATCACGGTGTCGCGCCAAGGCGTCCGCGGCGGACGGTCATCGCCCCAATCGTAAGCGTCGGCGACGATGACCCCCCGGGGAAAGTGCCGACCCCGGCGCGGCCACTCGCCGGACGGGATGCCCTCCCGCGCGCCCCAGGCGCGGTTCCATTCGACCGCCTTCGCGGCGGGATCGAGCAGCCATTGCTCGGGATTGAAAAAGGCGTCCGGCCCCTCCAAAACGTAGACATACGCCTGCCCGGGGCGGGCGTCCGAAACAAAAACGGTCCAGCAGCCGCCCGAGGCCGGGGTCGGCGGACTCAGCTCGATTTCGCGGTCGGGCTTCTCCGCGCGCGGATCGTCGAACAGCAAAAGCCGCGCGCGGCGCGCGCGCGGCGCGCGCAGCGCGAATGCGACGCCGCCGCCGGGCCGCGGCCAGGCGCCCGGCCGCGGCGCGGCGACGGGCGGGGAAGGGATGTCGGATGCGCTCATGGAACGCCGAACCACGCGAAGATCAGCAGGGACACCAAAACGCCGGTGATCATGCCCACAAATACCTCCATCCGGGTATGCCCCAGCAATTCCGCCAGCTTGTGCTCGGAAAGGTGGTGCTCCTTGAACAATTCCTCGACGATCTGGTTGAGCAGCCGCGCCTGCTGGCCCGCGGCGCGGCGCACGCTCTGGGCGTCGAACATCACGATCGAGGCGAACGCGACCGTCACCGCGAACAGGGGGCTTCCAAAGCCCTCGATCAACCCGACCTGCGTCGCGAGGGCGCACACCATCGCGGTGTGGGCGCTCGGCATGCCGCCCGTGCTGACGAGGATGCCGAAATCAATTTTACGCGTCACCGCGAAGCGACTGGCCATCTTCACGCTTTGGGCGAAAGTCCAGGCGGCGAGCGCGCTCCAAAAACAAATGTTGGCGGCGATCGAATTCATGCCGGCGGGCCGCCGCGCGCCGGCGGGCCGCCGCGCGCGGTAAAAAACGCGCTCCACAATGAAGCCGCGCGCGCGCCGCGTCAAGCGCGCGCTGAAAAGCGGCGAAGAACAACGTCCGCGGCAAAGGCGCCGCCCGCGCTCCGGCGATGCGTCATTTTCGCGCGCGGCTTAAAAACCGCCGACGGAAACGCCGGCCCCGCGCCGGCCGTCCGACGGCGAGGCCGCGCGTTTCTTCACGGCGGTTGAGTGAAACCCGAGTGTATCACACTTCGCGAAGTGTGGTACACTCGTTCCGGCGACCGGCGCGACGTCAAAGAAAAGGGGCGCGCGGCGAAACGCGGGGTGAAAACCTTTTTACTCGTTCGCGGACGCGGCCGGAAAACGGCGGCCGGCGGGCGCCTCATAGGTTTGCAGGACTTCCAGAGCGATGGGCAGCGCCGCCTCGAACTGCTCGTGCGGCGCGCCGACCTGGAGATGATGCGCCGTGCGTCCGTCCAGAAAATCGAGCATGTAAAGCCGCGCGCGATTCAACCGCACCCGCCGCTCCGCCGCCGGCCGCCCCTGGAATTCGATCCGCCGAATGTTCATCCCGATCTCGAACCTTTCCTGCTGGCCGCGGATCGTCGCCATCAATAAATCGAAGCGGTCGTGCGGAAGCTCGTGGACGACGACCCGCAATTCCAGATTCTTCGGGCCGTGAAAAATCGCGGCGTGCGCGCCGTCGGGCGCCGGCCCCTCCGCGAGCCACGCCGCCGGCGTCGTCAGCGCGAACCGACCCAGCGGATCTTCATAACGGCGATCGGCGATCCCCAGCATCATCGCCTCCGGCCGCTCGAGCGCCGCGAGGCGCTCGCGCTCCGCCGCCCCCCGCCGGAGCGCGCCGCGCAAATCCAGCGACAAGGCCAGCACCGCCAGCAATCCCAAGCCCAGCAACGCCAGACGGAATACCGGGTTCGCCCAAGGGCTGCGCGCTGCGGCGGCTCGGCGGCCGGCGCCCGGCGCCCCCGGCGGCAACGGGGGTCGCGGCCGACGGCGTTGCGCGGTTCGCAGCGGAATCGCGCGCGGAGCGGGGGCGCCCGAAGGCCCGGTTTCCGACGGCGCGGGTTCCGCGCGGCTGTGCGCGACGGACGGCGACTCGTCCGTCCGCGTCGAGTCCGGTTTCTTTTGATCGAGGCGGTCGCTCATGGCTCGAATTGCAGGTCGTACAAACGACGATACACGCCGCCCCCCGCGAGCAGCGTCTCATGGGTCCCCTGTTCGACGATCCGTCCGCGCTCCAGCACGACGATCTCATCGGCGCCGACGATGGTGGACAGCCGGTGCGCGATCACGAACACGGTGCGCTCCGCCATCAGCTCATTCAGCGCCGCCTGCACGAGGCGCTCGGACTCGGTATCCAGCGCGCTGGTGGCCTCGTCGAGGATGAGGATCGGCGCATCGCGCAGGAGCGCGCGGGCGATCGCGATCCGCTGCCGCTCGCCGCCGGAGAGCCGCACCCCGCGCTCGCCGATCGAGGTGTCGTAGCCCTGGGGCAGCCGCCGGATGAAATCGTCCGCATGCGCGCGCCGCGCCGCCGCCTCGATCTCCGCGCGCGGAGCCCCGGGCCTGCCGTAGGCGATGTTGTTCGCGATCGAATCGTTGAAGAGAATCGTCTCCTGCGTCACCAGCGCCATCCGGCGCCGCAGCGAGGAGAGCGTGAACTCGCGCACGTCGCGGCCGTTGATCCGCACCGCGCCGGCGGTGACGTCGAAGAAGCGCGGCAGCAGGCTCACCAGCGTGCTCTTGCCGGAACCGGAACCGCCGACGATGGCGATGCGGCGGCCCGCGGGAACGGCCAGGTTGATGTCGCGCAGCACCGGCCCCTCGCCGTAGTCGAAACCGACCGCGTCGAAGCGCACCTCGCGCACCGGGCCTTCCAGCTCCGCCGCCGCCGGCGACTCGACCACCGTGATCGGCGTGTCCAACACCTCGAAAATGCGCTCGGCGGAAGCGGAGGACTGCTGGATCGTGACATGGATGCTGCCGAGCCGCTTGATGGGATCGTAGAGCAGCATCAGCGCGATCGCAAATGCGAAGAAGGCGTCCGCGCTCATCCGCGCATACCAGGCATAGATCAACACCAGCGACACCCCGACGATGCCGAGCTGCACGATGATCGGCTCGATGCCCGCGCGCACGCGGGCCACCTGCATGATGCGGCGGAAGACGGCGCGGGCGCTCTCGTCGAAGCGCCGCCGCTCGTGGTCTTCCATGCCGAACGCCTTGACGACGCGCGCGCCCGTGATGGCCTCCTGCGCGATCGAAAGCACGTCGGCCAACCGCGCCTGGCTCTGGGCGGCCGCGGCCCGCACCCGCCGGCCGAAGAGATAGATCGGCAATACGCACAAGGGGAAGAACACGATGGCCCCGGCGGCCAAAATCGGGTTCAGCCAGAAGATCATGGCGGTCGCGCCGATCAGGAGCACCGGCTGTTTGAAGACATCCGTCAGCGTTTGCGCAACCGCGTGCTCCACCTGCGCGGCGTCGTTGGACAGCCGCGACATCAGCTCGCCCGTGCGGCTGCGGGTGAAGAAAGCCAGCGAGAGCCGCTGCAGATGGTCGAACATCGCGATGCGCAGATCCATCACCACGCGGTTGCCGACCCACTGGATCAGGTAGCGCCCGGCGAAATCGCCGATGCCGCGCAAAAGGCCCAGCGCGATCAACGCCGCGGCCACGGCCAAAATTTCAGCGAGCGTGCGCCGATTCGCGTCGAAGGCGTGGGCAAAAAACTTTTGCGCGGCCGGGATGAGGCCGGTGGTCGAACCGGCGAACAGCACGCAGAACAGCGCGCCGACGATCAATCGGCGGCGGTACGGCCGCGTGAATCCGATGAGCCGCCGATATACGCCCATCGGACGCGAATGCGGAGAATCGGACATGCGGCGAGCCTCTCAGGCCCCCAGGGTTTCCAGGTAGCGCTCCGCTTCGAGCGCCGCCATGCAACCCGTGCCCGCGGCCGTAATGGCCTGCCGGTACACGGAGTCGGCCACATCCCCGGCGGCGAACACGCCCTCGATGCGCGTGCGCGTGTGGTGCGTGACCAGATAGCCGGCCGAGTCCGTCTCGAGCTGGTCGGCAAACGGCCCGACGTTCGGCCGGTGGCCGATGGCGACGAAGAGCGCCTTCACCGCGAGATTCGAAATTTCCCCCGTCTTCACATTCCGGAGTTTCAACCCCGTCACTTCGCGTTTGGCGGGGTCGAACACTTCCTCGACCACGGTGTTCCAGATCACCCGGATTTTCGGATTGCTCGTGGCGCGGTGGATCATGAACTCCGAGGCGCGAAAGGCGTCGCGCCGATGGATGATGATCACTTCCGAGGCGAAGCGGGTCAGAAAGCAGGCCTCCTCCATGGCCGTATCGCCGCCGCCGACGACCGCGACCGGAACGCCTTTGAAAAAGGCGCCGTCGCACGTCGCGCAGGCGGAGACGCCGTAGCCGATGAGCGCCTGTTCGGACGGCAGGCCGAGGTAGCGCGCGGAAGCGCCGGTGGCGATGATGACGGTGCGGGATTCCAGCGTTTGACCGTTGTCGAGCGTGACGCGCTTGACCGGCCCCTCGAGCTGCGACGAGACCGCGGAAGCCGAGAGGAATCGCGTGCCGAACCGCTCCGCCTGCCGGCGCATCGCGTCCATCAGCGCGAAGCCGTCCACGCCATCGGGAAAGCCGGGGTAGTTCTCGACCTCGGTCGTCGTCGTCAACTGTCCGCCCGGCTGATTGCCGTCCACGAGCACGGGCTTCAGATTCGCGCGCGCCGTGTAAATCGCGGCGGTATAGCCGGCCGCGCCGCTGCCCAGAATCACCACATTTTCCATGCTGCCACCCCGTTCGACCGGCCGGGTTTTCTCCGTCCCGGATCAGTGTTTGAATACCATCTTCTGAACTTCCACGCCCTCGATCTTTGACAGCGCACGGACCAAGGCGGCGATCTCTTTCGCCGCGCCGACCGCTTCCAGCAGAATGATGCCCTCCGGCGAGCAGAAATCGTCGGACACTTCATGCAGCCCAATCCGCGTCTTGATCCGGCAGCCATGCTCCGTCAGCGCCTGCTGCACCGAGCCCGCGCGCCGCACCCGATCGGTGACATGGATGCCGATAATCACATGATCGCGCTTGAGGGTCTTCTTCATGATCGCTTTCCTCCGCGTTGGGAACCCGTCGGCGTATAGCACATCCCGTCGCCGCGGGGGAGAATGAAATGTGCGGTCGCGAACCATGAAACGCCGAAGGTCAAAGCGAAATCCTGTTCCCCGCGAGTCGGAAGGCGCTTCACCGCCGATCGAAGACGGTCGAAAGGAATGACCGGTTCGTCCGTAGGATAAACACCGCGGGCCATTGCCATTTGAAGCCGCCGATGTAAAATGAGGGCGTGAAACGCATGAGTTTCGAGGAAGCCGTCGAGCGGTTGACGGAGCGCGACCCGCGCTATCACGCGGAGGGATATCGTTTCCTCCGCGAGGCGCTCGATTTCACGGTGAAGCTGTTCGAAAAGCCCGCGACGGGCGCGGCGCGCCATGTGACCGCCCGCGAGTTGCTCGAAGGGGTGCGGAAATTCGCCCTTCAGGAATACGGCCCCATGGCGCGGCGCGTCCTCGCCCACTGGGGCATCCGCCGCACCGAGGACATCGGCCAGATGGTGTTTCGATTGGTGGAAATGGGCGTGCTCGGCCGGACGGAAAACGACCGGATCGAAGACTTCAACAACGGGTACGACTTCGAGACGGCCTTCGCCGCGCCTTACCGGGCGCCCGCCCGCGCCTCCCGGCGCCGCGCGTCCGCCGCCGCGAAGACGTGAGCGAGCTCGAGAGCCAAAGGAGTCAGAAAATGTCGGAATCTGAAAAGAATCCTGCGACCGAACCCCTGTTCGTGAACCTCATTCAATCGCTGGCGGCCGGCGCGCTCCAACAGCTCGGCAAGCTGGTGAATCCGGCGACCGGCCGCGCCGAGGCGAACCTCGAGGCGGCGCGCATCTCGATTGACCTGATCGAGGCGCTGGAGCGCAAGACCCGGGGCAACGTGTCCGACGCCGAACGCCGGATGCTGGCCGAGACATTGACGATGCTGCGGCTGAATTACGTGGAAACCGCCGAGGCGGCGAAAAAGACCCAGACCCCCGCCTCCGGCGCATCCGCGCCGGGCAGCGAATCGGCGGCGGAGGCGCCGAAAACCGAGACCGCGCCGCCGGGCGAGGCGGCGCCTAAGGCCGAGGGCCCGCCGAGCGGCGAGCCGCCCCGATTCCATAAGTCTTACGGTTGACCTCGCCGCGCGCCCGGCGCACGGACGAGAGGAGCCTTAGGATGCCGGGAAAATATGGGGACAGAGAATAAGAAGTTGCGGGTCAGAGGTCGGCGCAAGAGCGCCCGTAGCACTCGAGCTTGCTCGAGCCGCGGAGGTCGGAAAGGTTTCACCGCGGAGGCGCGGAGGGCGCGGAGAATCGGTAGGGCGCGGCGGCCCGCCGCGCCGGAGAATATGGGGACAAAGAATAAGAAATTTGCCGAGTAGAATTTATAGGCAAGATTTTTGCCGTTCAGGTTCGCCTTCGCTATCCGGATGCCGGCCTTCGCTTCAGCCCTTCATCCCGAACATTTGCTCCTTGAGGTCGAGGTAATAGAAGTAGTCTTCCTGCTTCACGTTCGGCGGGCAGCGGTGGTCGCAGAAGGGGATGTAACCGCCGCGTTCCACCAGCGGGACGAGCGTCTCCATGTAGGCCTTGATCGCCTCCGGACCGCGGCCGAGCGCCATCTTGTCGAACCCGCCCATGATGCGCAGGTCCTTGCCGTATTCGTTCAAGAGCTCCGCCGGATGCGCGCAGCACTGCACTTCGAAGGGGAAAAGACAGTTGATGCCGCCTTCCATCATCAGCGGAAGGATCGGCCGCACGTCGCCGTCGCAGTCGGTGTACCACAAATCAATGCCCGCCGCCTTCAGTTTGCGATGAATGCGCTGGTAGCGCGGCACAACCACCGCGCGGAAAAAGTCGACCGACACGATCGGTCCGTTCTTGAAGCAGATGTCTTCCCAGCCGGAGGCGTAATCGAAGTCCATCACGGGCAGCACGCGGTCGAGAAAGTCTTCGATCAGCACGCAGCAGGTCTCTACCATGTCCTCGACCATGTCGGGATAGTCGTAGCAGGCGTAGGCGAGGCCCTCGAAGGTGAGCAGGTCGCGCACCTTGCCGATCATGGAGCCGCAATGGACGCCCAGCGGATAATCGCGCGTCGGCGGGTGCCGGCGTCTTAGTTTCTCCAAGTCCGGAACGCGCGCGGGATCGTCGCGGCGGAATCGCTCCTCCTTCACCCGCTTCCAGTCGTCCGGCGTTTCGATCGAGGATTTCAGATAATGCGGGATGGTGTCGTGGCGGTCTTTCGGAACCTCGGCCAGCAAACCATCGGCATTGATCAGGATTCGCGTCGTCTCCGTCTCCCGGACCACGGTTTGTTCGAAGACCGGATGCATCCACGGCGCGCCTACTCCGTGAATTCGGTCGAAATTGAACAAGCGGCCGGCCTGCGCATTGTTCGTGACGCCGTTTTCCTTGAACACCGGCCACAACTCAAAATTCTCGTCCCAGTAACCGAATTCCATGTTGAAACAGCGATCCACCGACTGATAGTGCATCTGCCGGTTGAATCGCTCGCGGTCGGTCATCGTCCCCTTCCATTTGGGGCGGATCGGTCGGATTTCAGGGTCGGGCATCTTTCGTCTCCTCAAAAAAGCCCCGGACGGCGAACCGTCCGGGGCTTTTCTTTACGAGCATTTCGGGATTCGCTTATCGGCGTTTCGCGGCGGGCGCGGGTTTCGCCGCCGCTTTCTTCGCCTTCGCCGCGGGCTTCTTCGCCGCGCCCGACGCCAGCGCCGCCTGCGCCGCCGCGAGGCGGGCGATCGGCACGCGGAACGGCGAGCAGCTCACATAGGTCAGGCCCGACTTGAAGCAGAACTCGACCGAGGCCGGATCGCCGCCCTGCTCGCCGCAGATGCCGACTTTCAGCTCCGGCCGCATCGCGCGGCCCTTCTGCACCGCCATCTGGATCAGTTGGCCGATGCCGTCCTGGTCAATGGTCTGGAACGGATCGGCCTTGAGGATCTTCGCGTTGAGATAGTGCGGCAGAAAACCGCCGATATCGTCGCGGCTGAACCCGAAGCCCATCTGGGTGAGGTCGTTGGTGCCGAAGCTGAAGAACTCGGCCTCGGCGGCCATGCGGTCGGCCAGCAGGCACGCGCGCGGAATCTCGATCATGGTGCCGATCATGACGGGGATATCGCGCACGCCCTTTGCTTTGCACACCTCCGCCCTGACGCGGGCGATGATGGCCTTCTGGTGCTTGAGCTCGTTGGCGTCGCACGTGACGGGGATCATGATCTCCGGCCGCGCTTTCTTGCCCTCGGCGTTGAGTTCCGCCGCGGCCTCGAAGATCGCGCGCACCTGCATCTCGGTGATCTCGGGGTAGGTGATGCCGAGGCGCACGCCGCGGTGGCCCATCATCGGATTGTTCTCGTGCAGCGCATCGCCGCGCTTGCGCACTTCCTCGGGCGTGATGCCGAGCGCCGCGGCCAGCTCGGCCTGCTTCTCGGCGCTCTGCGGCACGAACTCGTGCAGCGGCGGATCGAGCAGACGGATCGTCACCGGCAGGCCGGCCATGGCCTCGAGCGTCGCCTTGATATCGCGCTTCACGAACGGGAAGAGCTCGTTGACGGCTTTCAGCCGCTCCTCGGGCGTGGCGCTCAGAATCATCTTGCGCAGGATGAACAGCGGCTCATCCGATCCCGCGCCGTAGAACATGTGCTCGGTGCGGAACAGGCCGATGCCCTCCGCGCCGAACGCGCGCGCAATCTTCGCATCCTCCGGCGTATCGGCGTTTGTGCGCACGCCGAGCGTGCGGAACTTGTCCACCAGCTTCATGAACGCCTGGAACCGCGGGTTCTCCGTCGCGTCAATCATCTTGAGGTCGCCCTCATAGACGATGCCCTTGGTGCCGTTGAGCGTGACCCAGGCGCCTTCGGCGTACTCCGCGCCGCCGACGGTCATTTTCTTCCCGTGGACGTCCACATGGATTTCGCCGGCGCCGACGATGCAGCACTTGCCCCAGCCGCGGGCGACGAGCGCCGCGTGGCTGGTCATGCCGCCGCGCGCCGTCAGAATGCCCTGCGCCGCGCGCATGCCCTCGATATCCTCGGGGTTCGTCTCCTCGCGCACGAGGATGACCTTTTCGCCCTTCGCCGCCCACGCCACCGCGTCCTCCGCCGTGAACACGATTTTGCCGGAGGCGCCGCCGGGACCGGCGGGCAGACCCTTGGCCAGCACCTTCGCCGTCTTCTCAGCGTCGGAGTCCACGAACGGATGCAGGAGCTGATCCAGATGCGCGGGTTCGACGCGCGTGACCACGGTCTTCTCGTCAATCAACCCCTCCGCGAGCATGTCCATCGCCATGTTGAGCGCGGCCGTGCCGGTGCGCTTGCCGTTGCGGCACTGGAGCATGTAGAGGACGCCTTCCTGGATCGTGAACTCGATGTCCTGCATGTCGCGGTAATGCTTTTCGAGCTTCGTCCGGATCGCGTCGAGCTGCCGGTAAAGCTCCGGCATGGCCTCTTCCAACGACGACAGGTGCTTGTTCTGCTCGTTCTTGGTCGCGTTGTTGAGCGGATTCGGCGTGCGGATGCCGGCGACGACGTCCTCGCCCTGGGCGTTGACCAGCCATTCTCCGTAAAAGAGGTTCTCGCCCGTGGCGGGGTTGCGGCTGAACGCCACGCCGGTGGCGGAGTGATCGCCCATATTGCCGAACACCATCGCCTGCACGTTGACGGCGGTGCCCCAGTCGTCCGGAATGCCCTCGATGCGGCGATAGGAGACCGCGCGCTTGCCGTTCCAGCTCTTGAAGACCGCGCCGACGCCGCCCCAGAGCTGTTTCCAGGGATCGTCGGGGAATTCCTGACCGAGCACATCCTTCACGCGCTGCTTGAACGCGTCCACCAGAGCCTTGAGATCGTCGGCGGTCAGATCGGTGTCGCTCTTGTAGCCCTTGGACTTCTTCAGCTCGTCCATGATGCCTTCGAGCTGCTTGCGGATGCCCTTGCCCTCCTCCGGCTCGATGCCCTCAGCCTTCTCCATCACGACGTCGGCGTACATCATGATGAGGCGGCGATAGGCGTCATAGACGAAACGCTCGTTTTTGGTCTTCGCGATCAGGCCGGGGATCGTCTTCGAGCAGAGGCCGACGTTGAGCACCGTCTCCATCATGCCGGGCATGGATTTCCGGGCGCCGGAGCGGCACGAGACCAGCAGCGGATTCTTCGCGTCGCCGAACTTCATGCCCATATCCGCCTCGACGCGGGCGACGGCGGCCTTGACCTGCGGCGTCAGGTCTTTGGGAAACTTGCCGCCGAGATCGAAATAATCGGTGCAACACTCCGTGCTGATCGTGAATCCGGAGGGCACCGGCAGGCCCAGGCGGCACATTTCGGCGAGGTTGGCGCCCTTGCCGCCCAACAGATTCTTTTGCTCGGCCCGACCCTCGGTTCCCTTGCGACCGAAGAAATAGACGTACTTCTTGCTCATGACGCGGTCTCTCCTGGCTGTTGATTCGATGGAGGCGCGGCGCGCGGCCCCGCCCCACGGTATTCTCCCCGGTTCTCCGGGCAAAAAAATGGTGCGCGATACTATCGAACTCGCGGCGGACCGTCAAGCGCGCAAAACGGAATCGCCGCCGGGTTTTCGTTCCGCCGGGGGCGGCCCGAACAACCCGGCCTACACCGCTCGCGCCGGCCAGACCGCGTGGGCCGCCTCGCATCGCGCCGCCGCGCCTCAGGCCCATCGGAACTGCCGGCGGTATTCGCGCGGCGTCCGGCCGACGGCGCGCCGAAAGCTGTGGCTGAAATAGACGCCGCTGCTGAAGCCGGCGGCCTCCGCGACGCGCTCCATCGGCCAGTCCGTCCGGCGCAGCCGCTCCTGCGCCAGTTCGATCCGCCGCCGCATCAGCTCCTGCAAAACCGTGCGACCGAGCGCCGCGCGGAACCGCCGCTCCAGCGCGCGGCGCGACACCGCCGCCGCGCGCGCCACCTCGTTCACCGAACGCAGCGCGGCCGCCTCCTCCCGAATCTTGCGCAGGGCCGCGGCCACGACGGGATCGGCGCAGTGCAGCACGTCGGTGGATTGCCGGGCGACGACGCCCTCGGGAGGCAACAGGATCCTGCGCTCCCGCGGCCGCTCGCCGCGCATGAGCCGGTCCAGCAGCCGGGCCGCTTCGTGGCCCACTTTGCGGTTCGGCAGCCGCACGCTCGAAAGCGGCGGCGCGCTGCCCTGGCAGCGGATATCGTCGTCGTTCACGCCCAGCACGGCGATTTCGTCGGGGACGGCGATGCCCAGGTGCCGGCAGCTCTTCGCCGCCTCGAACGCCCGGAGATCGTCGGAACAAAACACGGCCGCGGGACGCGGCAGTCCGGCCAGGAATTGACAGAGATTGGCCTGGAGCTGGGGCGTATGGGGCGGCGGGCGTCGAACCCGCGGATACGCTCGGCGGCGATCGTAGGACACGACCGCATGACCGGCGGCGGACAGCGCGGCGCGGAAACCGGCCTCGCGCGTGTCGGAGAAATCGTCGCCCGGCAGGCCGACGAACGCGAAACGCTCGAAGCCGAGATCGAGCAGGTAGCGCGCCGCCGCCTCGCCGATCGCGCCGTTGTCCGTTCCGACCTGCGCGAAACCCCCGAACGTGTTTCCGCCGTGCAGGTTCACCACGGGAACGCGGAACGCGCCCGCGGCCCGCGCGAGATCGGAGCGGCCGAAGGCGCCGATCACGCCGTCCATCCGCCAGCGCGCCGCGCGCCGGATCGCGTCCGCCGAATCCTCGACCATGAAAAAATCCCAGTCCTGATCCGGCCCCGGATAGTTGAAGATGCCGAGGATCGTCTCGCGCGCGGAGGAGAAGACCAGCGGCACGCTGAGCAGCACCCACCGGGGCCGGGCGCGGTCGGACGGCGTTTGGGGGTGTCGCATAATCTTTATAAATTTACGTGAAACAGCATAGCGCGAAAACGGGGCTTCGTCGAGACTGCGGACGTGCGAGGGGTTGCGTCTCGCGGCCGACGCCGCGAAACCCCCGCGGAGGAATCGACGATGAAGAAGATCATTATCGCGGCGCTGGCCACGGCGGCGCTGATGGGCGCGGCGCAAGCCACGACCATCCTGAACTGGGGCGGCGACTACGTGAGCGCCAATGCGCAAATGGTTTTGGGGACGCCGACGGACACCGGATTGAAGCGAACCTGGGCCTACAGCGACACAACCGCCAAGTCGCCCTCGTCCGGCTATTCGGGTCCGACATTTTACGGGGCGCTCGAAAGCGAGTCCTCGGCCGGTCCGACCGATTTGACGGTGAAGCGCGTCACCCAAAACGCCGCCGGCGACAGAATCGACGTCAACAACGATCAATCGACCGCCACCTACAATCGCGCGGCGGGCCTGATTTTCTTCAAGCAAGCCGACTGGCTGGCTCTGACGAGCGGCGCCGTGAGTTTCGACGCGACGAGTTCAATCGACATCCGTTTTACGGCGAACAATCGCAACTCTGGCGGCAGCCGCGCCGCCGTGCTGAACAATGGAACCTGGTACCTCTCGAGTACCGAGTTCACGGCTTATTCCGGCACGTTGTCCATCCCCAACGCCGCAGCGGAAAACTGGGGCGCATGGACCGCGACCGGCGCGCCGCTGGCCGCTCCGCCCGGATCGTTCACGACGCCGGGATCCACCTTCACACAGATTCAGGCCGTGGGCTATTGGTTTGACGTGACCCGAAGCGGTTCTACGCCCAGGAACGCCAATGTCGCGGTGGATCAAATCATCTTCAATGCCATCCCCGAGCCCGGCTCGGTCGGGCTGCTGGCGCTCGGCGCGGCGGCCTTCATGATTCGCCGGCGGCGGATGCGCGGATAATACGCCGCGAGCGATGAACGATTTCGGGGGCGAGCGCCAGGGGGACTCGCCCCCCGTTTTTTTTTCGGACCTTGGAATGCCGCGACGGCGGACACAGACTCCGCGCCGCTTCGTCTTTGTGACAAAAGAAGAAAGCAAACCAGCACGGCGCACGTCCGGTCAAAAAACTTTTTCGGGAGACCCCGCATGAATAACACCGAATCGCCCGCCATCCTCGGAATCGCCGCCGCGGCCCTGTCCGTCCTTCTTGCCGCCTCCGCGACCGCCGAGGCGCAGACGCCCGCGCCGCCCACGGAGCGACGGCTCTGCCGCATCGTGGATTTCGGAGCCGACGTCGGCGGCGACTTCTACCGCAGCGGGCCGATGAACGTGCGGAAGGATGTGGATGTGGACGGCGACGGGACGGTGTCGCCCCGCGAGCGGGTCGCGGGCTGGTTCTTCAGCCTGGCCGATCCGCTCAACCCGCGCTTCCCGGAATACAACGAGAACGCGACCAGCGCGCGCTTCTACGGGGGACTGGTCGGTTTCGGCGTCGGCGAGGGCTCGATCTCCGAGGGCATGAACAACCAGAACCACGAGCTGCGCGACGATTTCAACTTCATGGCGCAGGCGTGGCGCGACACAGACAAGATCAAGGCCTTCGGCTGCTACTTCTGGGACAAACGCGATTTTCTCAACGGCGGCGACCGCTATCCGGTCTCGTTCGACGAGCGCGGCCTCATCGGCGTGCGCGTCTCGCGCTTTTTCGGCGGCATGGACGACGCCCGCTGGCTCGTGCGCGAGGGCGACACGTTCTACCTTTCCCGCGCCCGCTTCGCCGATGAAAGCTACCTCAACGAATGGCGCGGCAAGCGGGGCACGCACCAGACGCACGTCCTGCGTCCCGCCTCCACCGAGTGGGCCGTATACCGTCCCGGCGAACCGGAGGCGCACGATCTCGCCTTCGACGCCGCGAAAGCCGACTTCCAGCCGCGCGTCTTCAAGAACGTGACCGCCGTCGGTTTCTACATCGGCCGCAGCCGGCTCGAAACCGGCAGCCTGTGGCTGAAATGGTACGCCTTCATGGCGGTGGCCAACGTCGAACGCCCGGCGCGGCCCTCGCTCCTGCTCGACTTCGCGCCCATCCCTGCGCGCAATGTCGCCGGCCCGGCGGGCCCGCTGGCCGTGCCCGCGTTCGAGGCGGCGGCGACCGAAACGCCTTACACGGCCTGGCGGCGGGTGTACCAGACTTTCGTCTCCAACGCCCGTTGCCACGAGATCAGCCCCGGCTACGTCTTCGACCGCGACGGCGACCCGGGCAGCATGCGGCTCGGCGCGCAGCGCCACGACGGCCGCGAGCCGGCGACCGGCGTGACGAGGCTCGATGCGCTGGCGTGGTGCAACGCGCTGTCCGAATACGAGGGCCTCACCCCCTGCTACTACGCCGACGAGGCGCGCACGCAGCCGCTGCGGATCGTCAAAGAGCGCGACGACCCCGCGCGCTACGACCGAATTCCCGCGGTATATGTCCGGTGGGACGCCGACGGCTTCCGCCTGCCGACGGCGGCGGAATGGCTGGCCATGGCGGCCGCCGCGCCGCGCGCGGAGCGCGGCGCCGACGCGGCGCCGTCGGGCCGCACGCATCCGGTCGGCGCGGCGCCGGGCGAGGCCGGCCCGCTGCGCGATCTGCGCGGCAACGTATGGGAACTCGTGTGGGACGCGCCGGGCGACGTGTTCGATCCGGAACGGCAGACCGCGCACACGGCGCTCGGCGGCGACTTCACCGGCCTCGCCGATCCGAAAACCGCGAGCCCCCTGCCCTTTGGCGAAACGCCCTTCGAGGGCAGCCCGCGCATCGGCTTCCGCGTCGTCCGCGGCGGCGCGCGGCCGCCGACGGCGGGGCCCGCCGAGTCCGCCGAGCTCGCGCGCCGCAACGCCGCGCCCGCATGGACGTTCGCGCGCGGCGAGCGGATTCCGCCGGCGAAACCCGCCGCGAAGACGCCCGTGCCGGGCCTCGACCTGGCGGCGATTCCCGCCGGGGGCTACGACCGCGCCGAGGACGGCGCGCGGGTGCGCATCTCGCCCTTCCATCTCGGCCGGACCGAGGTGTCGTTCGCGACCTGGAACCACGTTCACCAATGGGCGGTGAACAACGGCTATGTCTTCAACGCTCACGGCATGATGGGCAGCTTCAATCACGACCTCGGCGCGCGCGACCACGGGCCGGAGGAACCGGTCACGGACGCCTGTTGGGAGGACTACGCGCTCTGGTGCAACGCGCGCTCGGAGATGGAGGGGCGCACGCCCTGCTACTACACCGACGCCGCGCGCACGCAGGTCTATCGCCGGGCGCTGCAATGGCGGGTTTCGACCTGGCAGGGCCAGGGCTACGCGCCCCGCGAGGTCAGTTGGCAGCCGCTCTATGTGCGCTGGCACGCCGACGGCTACCGGCTGCCGACGCACGCCGAATGGTATTATGCCGCCCGCGCCGGGGCCGAGCCGACGCCGCGCCCCCTCGAGGAGGTCGGCTGGTTCGCCGCGAATTCCGGCGGCGGAACGCAGCCGGTCGGACGGAAAGCGGCCGACACCCTCGGCCTGTATGACCTGGAAGGCAACGTCTCCGAGCGCGTGTGGGACTGGCTGGCGTTCGACTACTACCGCGCCCAAGATCCCAAAGGGCATGACGGAAACGACATGTTCGGAAAACCGGTCATGGGTTCGAACTTCGGCCACCGCGAACGATTGCCCCCGGATCGCTGGGCGAAGGAATTGCCGGGAGTTCCGCGCCCTATCCACGGATTCCGCGTCGCGCGCTGCGACGCCGGCGTACACCCGGAAGAGGAGAAGCTCGAGCTGCCGGTCGTATTGGACGCCGACCCCGCGCGCTTCGATCCGCAGACGGGGCGCACGGCGCGGGCCAACCTGATGCGCACGGGGGTGTTCGAGGCGACGGGCGCGCCCAACCTCGCCGGCGCGCTCTGGACGGTCGAGACCGGCGGCCCCGTGCGCGCCGGCCCGGTCGTGGTCGAGGGCGTGCTCTATGTCGGCAGTCTCGACGGCACGGTGCGCGCGCTCGACGCGAAGACCGGCGCGCCGATCTGGACGTTCGAGGCCGGAAAGCCCGTCCGCGCCGCCGTTGCGGTCGCCGACGGGCGCGTCTTCGCGGGCAGCGACAACCAATTCTTTTACGCGCTCGACGCGAAGACCGGCGCCGTCCTGTGGAAATACCGCGGACGCGCCGCCTCGGCCACGGCGCCGGCCGTCGCCTACGGACTGGTCTTCGCCGGCTTCGGCTACGGCTGGAGCGGCCAGCTCGTCGGGCTCGATCCCGCCGACGGAACGGAAAAATGGCGGTACCGGCTCGGCGGAATCAACACGCTGCCCGGCGGCGTTTCGATGGACGGCGAGCGGGTGTACGCGCCCGCGGGCGATATCGCGGTTTTCGCCGCCGACCTGCGCACCGAGTATCGCGTGTGGCACGCCTCCGGCACGCCGACCCGCGCCTCGATGCCGGTCGTGGGCGAGACGGTGTACTACGCCGCCGAGGGCCGCGTCATGGCCCTGGATCGGCGCACCGGCGAACGGCGCTGGATGCGCTATCGCCCCGACAAGGGCCAGACCACGCTCTCCGAACGCGAGAACTCCTGCAGCCCGGCGGCGACGCCCCAGGCGATTTACCTCGGCTGGCGCGACGGCGCCGTGACGGCGCTGTCGGCGGACGACGGACGCGAACTGTGGAAGTTCCAGACCGGCGGCCCGGTGGAATCGTCGCCCGCGATCGGCGGGCAGACGCTGTACGTCGGATCGAACGACGGCCAACTCTACGCGCTCGACCTCGACACCGGCGCCGAGCGCGCGCGGTTCAAGACCGGCGGCCCCGTCCGCTCCTCGCCGTGGATCGGCGACGGCGTCGTCTATATCGGCAGCGACGACGGCCGCATCTACGCGATTCGTTGAACCGGCCGTTCGGAAAAGATAAAAAAGGAATTCAACCACCCTAAGCCGCGAAGTCCGAATATCCGAGCGGCGCACTCAACGGCCCCGCCCCCGCCGGAGGCGACCGGGTGACGCCGGCTCGTTTTTTCTCCGTGCGCTTGGCGCCCGCCTTCGGCAGTATCGGACGCGAACGCACATGATCAACGGCATGAAATACTGGGCGATGGCGTTGCTCTGCGCGGGGTTGTGCGGCTGCGGACGCGGGAGCGCGCCGGCGTCGCGCTCCGCGGAGCGTTTCAACCCCGCGGCGGTGGACGGCGCGCGGGCGCTGGACGAAGTCGCGCGGCTCGTCGCGCTGGGGCGGCGCGATTCCGGCGCGCCCGGCGCCGAGCGCGCGGCGGAACACCTGCGCGACCGGTTGCGCGCCGCCGGCGTGGAAGCGGAAATCGAGGCGTTCGAGGACGATACGCCGCGGGGCCGCGTCGTTTTCCGCAACGTCGTCGGGCGTCTGCCCGGCCGGGGCCGAGGCCTCATCATTCTCGGCTCGCATTACGACACCAAAAGCGGAATGCCGGAAGGCTTTGAGGGCGCGAACGATTCGGGATCGAGTTCGGGCCTGTTGATCGAACTGGCGCGCGTTTTGAACGCCGGACCGAAGGTGGCGCCCGAAATCTGGTTCGTGTTTTTCGATGGCGAGGAGTGCATGATCGCTTACGGGCCGCGCGACGGACTGCACGGCAGCCGTCGAATGGCGCGCGACCTCGTCGAATCGGGCCGCGCGCGCGGCGTGCGCGGCGTGCTCGTGCTCGACATGATCGGCGACCGCGACCTCACGGTCAGTTTGCCGCGCAACGCGACCCCCGAATTGACGCGAATGCTCCTCGACGCCGCCCGGGCGGAAGGCGCGCGCGATCATTTTCGCCTGCAACCGGGCGAAGTGCTCGACGACCACGATCCGTTTTTCCGCGCCGGAATGCCGGCGGCGCTGCTCATTGATTTCGAGTACGGCAGCGCGCCCGGTCTCAACGATTACTGGCATACGGCCGAGGACACGATGGACAAGCTGAGCGCCGAAAGTCTCGCGCGGGTCGGCCGCGTCGCCGTGCGGTTCATCAACGCCCTGCTCGAAAAAGAAAGAAAATGAACCGCGGATGAGGCGGATGAAAGGAGCCGCGGCGCGGTCTTCGCGCTCTCCGTGGTGAAAAAATGAAAGCCGGCGGGGGCGCAATCTCTGTCCCTGGCGCTCGCTGTAGCTCCGGCGCTCCGTCGCCGGAGCTTTCCCACCCAAATCTTCCGCTGTAGCTCCGGCGCT
>CALGXT010000021.1 GCA_937935255.1 uncultured bacterium
CCGCGTTCTCTGCGTCTCGGCGGTGAATCCACGATCTTTCCTACGCGGCCGGGCGAGCCGCCCGGCCCTACCCGTGCGCGAGACAGCGGGGAAGACTGAATTTCGGACTCATTTTCTCTATCCCTTCGCAATCCGCCCGGATCACCGTCCGCGGGGGGGGCGAAGCGAAAAAGGCGGCGTCGCGCCCCTCCGATCTCAGATCTCTCCGGCGACAGAGCGCCGGAGCTACAGCGCTGACGCACCGACTTCCGACCTCTGCGCTCTCGGCGTCTCGGCGGTGAATCCACGATCTTTCCAAACGCAAAATCCGGAATCACGGGCGTCCCGAGCGCTCGGGAAGGACGGTCGTTTCTTCCAGCACATCCAAGGCGGTTTCCCAGCGGCTTTCGCGGGCCTTGGCCAGCGCGCGCTGCCGCAGGGTTTCGCGCAAGGCGGCATCATCGCGCAGCCGGCGCATCGCCTCCGCCAGCGCTTCCGGCGTAGGCTCCGTCACGACGCCGGAACCGTGCGAGCCGACGATTTCCGGCGGACCGCCGCGATCGGCGACGATCGCCGGCAGACCCGAGGCGTGCGCCTCGAGAACCACATTTCCGAAAGTGTCCGTGACGCTCGGGAAGACGAACACATCCGCGCTGGCGTAGGCCGCCGCCAGCGCATCGCCGCGCAGCGCGCCGGTGAAGACCACGTCCGGTCGACGGTATGCGCGCTGCAGATCCGTCAGCGCGGGACCTTCGCCGACGACCACGAGATTGACCGCGC
This sequence comes from uncultured bacterium, assembly GCA_937935255.1. Classification (GTDB taxonomy): domain Bacteria; phylum Verrucomicrobiota; class Kiritimatiellia; order PWTM01; family PWTM01; genus CALGXT01. Next base: position 760 of record CALGXT010000021.1, read on the forward strand.
CGTCCGGACGATCGCCCGCGAAACGCGTATACGCCTCCAGCAGCGCGCGAACATTCTTCTCTTCCGAAATGCGACCGACATAGAGGTACTTCATCCCGCCATTGAGCCCCCAGGGCTTCCAAAAATCGGGATCGCGGCGATCCGGACGGAAACGCTCCAGATCAATGCCGCGCGGCAGCACGGCCAGCCGCGACCGATCAAACCCGGCCTCCGCGAGCTGTTCGAGATAGAACCGGCTCGGCGCGTAAATCGCCTCCATGCCGCCATAGAACCAGCGCATGTAGCGCCAGCCGAGTTCCTCCATGATGTCGTCATCCGTCCATTGGCGAACATACTTCGGAAAGTCCGTGTGATAGAGGCCGCGGACTCGCAAACCGAGAAGCCGTCCGGCGAGCCGCCCGACCAATCCCACCGGTCCGGGTGTCGAAACGATCAGTTCATCGAAGCGCTGCTCCTCGATCCAAGCCATCATTTCCATGAGCGGCGGCACGACCAGCGTCTGATCTTTGTATTCCGGAAAAACGAAGGTCCCCACCGGCTCGAAGTTTTTCAGCGGAAACGCCGTGTCCGGCGTCTCAACGCGGCAGGTGACGACTGTGATGGGGCGCCCCCGCCCCGCGGAGAGGCCGGCCAACGTGCGTATGGTGTGGGCCACGCCGTTGATATCGTCGAACGTGTCCGTCAGCCAGGCGCGTTTAAGTTCGGACGGGCGGATCCGGCGCGCCGCGGGATAGCGTTCTTCGACGCGGCGGAGAAACGCCTCGTCCTTATGCTGTGCGCCGAAAGCGGTGATGTAGGGCGCCACGCCCAGGAGCACCGGCCCCAGCGCCGACACCGACTGGAGGGCTTCGATCACTTTTCCGTCCTTGGCGTGCGCGATGGCGCGGCGCGCGAACGTGAAGGTGAGCTGCTGCGCGATGCGGCAGGCGGCCTCGAAGCGCTGCCGCTCCGCATCCGGCGCCGGCGCCGGATGCCCGCCCGCCGCCGCCGCGCGGCGGTTGCGCTCCATGAGCGCCGCGAACTCGTCCACAATCGCCCGTTCCACATCGCTGAGGCGGCGGCGGCGGAAATGATGAACCACTTTCCCGATCGGCCGCAGCACCGCGGACTTCACGGCCGCGCCGCGGCCCCGGCGCGCGGGCGTTTCGACCGTCGCGCCCGAAAGACGTTGCAGAATCGCGCCGATGACGGAGCCGTCCGAGCGACCGCCGCGCAGAAAGCGGCTCCGGTAGTAACTGTAGGCGATGTGATACAGGCTGTGCGCCAGCCGCAGGCTCGAGCCGGCGCGTCCGCCCGGCTCATGCCGCCCCTCGCGGAGATAGCCCAGAAATTCCTCCACGGTCTCGGCCTTGGGCGTCACGGTGTGCGCGCCGCAGGCATAGAGGCCGCTGTGATCGTCGCTGCCGCCCGTGAGCCGTTTGATCCAGGGGGTCGGGCCGGCGGGCGCGATGCCGTGGCGATCGGCGAGCGCCGCGATATCCTCGGGGGTCAGCGCGGCGAACACGGCCTGGGCGAGATCGCCGGCGCGCGGCTCGCGCGAGCCGTTCAGCCCCTCGAAGCGGTCGAACATCAGGATCAGCTTTTCGAAGTGCTCGACGGTGAGCTTGTCGTTCACCCGAAACAACGGGTGCGCGACGGCGTGGAGGATGCCTTCCCGCCGCAACACGTCGCGCAGCTCGTGGATATTTTCGCGGGCCTGTTGCAGCGTGGCGAATTGCGCCTCGGTGACGCCCCAGACGAGGCAGTGGATTTTGCAGCCGTCCTCCGGAAAATAGGTGGTCAGCTCGCTGGAGAGAAACGTGTTGGGTAAATCGGCGATTTCGAGCGAGCCGCCGAGGCTGTTGTGATCCGTGATGGTGACGAAGTCCATGCCGCGCTCGCGACAGGCGGCGTAGAGTTCCCGAGGTTCGACGAAGCTCTCGGGCGCGCCGATGCGGCGCAGGAACCACTCGCTCGGGCGATCCGAGTGTTTGCTGTGGACGTGCAAGTCCGCCCGCGACAGGTTTTCCGCGATCATAGGTCTGCCTCCCGGGCGCCGCCCACCGCCGGCGGAGTCTCCGCCCGAGCGGGAAGCGAGGCGCTCCGATTCGCAGGAGAAAGATGGCGGGGAACATTTAGAATCACGTGCGGCTGGGGTTAGAATCGCGTTTGGGAGAGGCCGGCCAAAGCTGGGCGCCACCGAGAGCGCGAGAAACCTCGGCCGCGCGATCCAACCGTCAAACCAACTCAATGCGCCGGCGGATGTGGCGGGAGGCGGAACGGATCGCGCGAATGAGCGATTTTGGTGGCGGCAGCCGCCGTCCCCGCCGGTCGCAGATATCGCCAGCCAACGGCCGCCGTTTTATTACGGCCGCCGTGATATAGCGTTTTCCGGAAAACGACGAGCGCCGCGCCCGTCCCGCCCCACAGGGCCGGCTATGCAAAGAGCGTGTCGGACTCGATCCGAAACGATCCCCCTGTCATTCCGCCCGCGCCCATCAAGGACGAAACGCATTCGATCGGTTTACATGCAAAATCCCGGTTCATTTTCCGCTGTTGAAAAAGACGTGTCTTCGTGCAAAAAAGGTCGCATGACCGCGAACGACACCAGTCCTTTGTTTTTGTACATGATCGATCGCGGCGGAGCGCTCGGCGAGCGGACGCTGGAGGGCGCGATCCGCCGGGCGGAAGAACGCGCGCTCAATGTCGTGGTGACGACGACTGCGCCGGGCCATGCTGACGCGCTGCTCGACCCGAATCTGCGGGGCGTGGCGGGAACCCTTTTCAACGAGGCCGTGGTGCGCCGGCTGCGGCGGGCGCGCTATCCCGCCATCAATTTCAGCAACCAGAGCGGGCCGGTGGCAGGTGTCGGCAACTTTCTATGCGACGACCGCGCCGTCGGCCGCCTCGCCGCCGAATACCTCGCGCGGATCGGCTATCGCCATTTCCTGGGGATCGGGCCGGAGGGCCTGGCCTACAGCCGCGAACGGATGGAGGCGTTCCGCGACGAATTGCGCGCGGCGGGACGCGAGGTCCGGGTGTTTTTTCACGATTTTCCCTCCCGCCAAGGGCGGCGTTCCGCGCTCGATACTGTGGCGCAGTTCGACGCGCTGTTGCGTCCCGTGCTTTCGGAACTCCCGCTCGATTGCGCGATCTTCTGCGCAAACGACTGGCTGGCGGGCATCGTTCAGCGCGTACTGGTCTGGCATTTCCAAGAAAGGGAACACACGACGGCGGTGTTGGGGGTGGACGACGAGCAGCGCAACTGGTGGTACCTCGGCCCGCATGCCGGGCTCTCCTCGGTGCGGCCCGCCTTTCACGCGATGGGCGCGGCAGCGTTGGACTGGCTCGTCGAGCACGCGGGGGACGGCGCGGCGTGCCGCGGCCTGTTGCGCCGCTTTCCCCCGGAGCGCGTGGCGGAGCGGGCCTCGACCGCGGGCGGGGTGTGCGCGGATCCGATGACGGCGCGCATGATGCGCTGGGCATGGACGGAGATTCGGGCGGGGCGGCGAGTGCGTGTGAGCGACCTGGCGGCGAAGCACCGGATGTCGCGCCGAACGGCGGAGCGCTTCTTCGAACGTCACGCGGGGCGGTCGGCGGGGGACTATTTGCAGTGGCTGCGGCTCGATCTGGCGAAGCACCTGCTGCGGACGACGCGCCTGAGCGTGGGGGAGATTTCGGAGCGTTGCGGTTTCGCCAAGCAGGATGTGCTCTCGAACCTCTTCCGCAAGAGCCTGGGGATGACGCCGAGGGAGTTTCGAGCGGCGGGCGCGGCGGGCGAAGATGGCGGGGCCGCTGATTTCTAATTTCACGCAGCGCTGAGCGAGGAAACTATTTATTGCCTCCAACATCGTCCCAGATTCCGCCGTATTACGGTGACAGAAAAAATTTTACGAATTTGTCCCCTCGTATTCTCTGTCCCTGTTCCGCCTGTTCCGAACGGCCGCCGCCACGGTCTCCGCTCTGCGTTCCTCTGCGCTCTCGGCGTCACCGCGGTGCAATCCCGGATCGCGCGAAGGGCTTTGCGCGAAGGGCTCTGTCCTTTTCGGTTTGCATGCAAGCAAGTTCCCTCATTGTTTTTTCGCGGCGCCGCTTGCCTCGCCGAAGCCCAAAGGGCGAAGGCGGGCCGCGCGGCGGGCTTTGTCCTGGCTGCCGGGGCTGAGTCCCCACGCGCCAGGAATGGCGCGACGGCAAGAAAACGCTTGCGCGGCGGGGCGAAATCCCTATCATCACCACCCGTGTTCGTTCGGGGACGTAGCTCAATTGGTTAGAGTACCAGATTGTCGATCTGGGTGTTGCGGGTTCGAGTCCCGTCGTCCCCGCCAGAGCGTCGTATCGCCCGAGCAACCGCGGACCAGGGGCATTGTCGACCCTCGTGGCGCTTTTCGTTAAAATCTGCGGACTTTGCGATCCCACCGATTTGGAAGGCGTGCTGGCCTGCGCGCCGGACGCCATAGGCTTCGTTTTTTGGCCCCCTTCGCCGCGCGCCGTGACGCCCGAGCGCGTTCGCGAATGGACCGCCTCCTGGCCCTCGGAGGCGCTGCGCGTTGGAGTTTTTGTGAACGCCTCAGCGGATGAAGTCGCGCGCGCCGCCGACCTGGCGCGACTCGACGTTATCCAGCTTCACGCCGCCGGCGACCCATCCCCCTATCGTCGCGGAGACCGCCTTCTGTGGCAAGTGCGCCGGCTTGCGGAAGGGCCTACGATGGATAACAATATCGCGGCGCCGGATGCTTATGTGTTAGATTCCGCCACCCCCGCCAGGCCCGGCGGCACCGGCATACCCGTGGATTGGGATCGGGCCGCGGATTTCGTGCGCGGCGCGAATCGGCCCGTGCTGCTGGCCGGCGGACTGACGCCGGCCAATGTGGCCGATGCCGCGCGCCGGGTCGCGCCGTGGGGTGTGGACGTAAGTTCCGGCGTCGAAGCCAGACCCGGACGGAAAGACCTCGAAAAGGTACGGGAGTTCATTCGCCAATGTCGCGCGCTGTAAGGCCAGGGGAACGACGGGGCTATTTCGGCCCGTATGGCGGCCAATTCGTGCCCGAAACGCTGATGGCCCCGCTGGCGGAACTGGCGGCGGCCTGGCGAAAAGCGCGGCGCGATCCCGAGTTCCAACGCGAATTCCGGGGATATCTGCGCGACCTCGTCGGCCGCCCCACCCCGCTCTATTTCGCGCGGCGGCTCAGCGCGGCGATCGGGGGAGCGCGCATTTTCCTCAAGCGCGAGGACCTCTGCCACACCGGCGCGCACAAGATCAACAACAGCCTCGGCCAAATCCTGCTCGCGCGGCGCATGGGCAAGCGCCGGGTGATCGCGGAAACCGGCGCCGGTCAGCACGGCGTCGCCACCGCCGCCATGGCCGCCGCGTTCGAGATGGAATGCGTCATCTACATGGGCCGCGTGGATATGGAGCGGCAGGCGCTCAACGTCTATCGCATGCGCGAATTCGGCGCCGAAGTCGTCCCGGTCACCGCAGGTCAACAAACGCTCAAAGAGGCCATTTCCGAGGCGATGCGCGACTGGGTGACCAACGTCCGCACCACGCATTACGTCCTCGGCACGGTATTTGGCGCCTACCCCTATCCCGATCTCGTGCGCGATTTTCAGAGCGTCATCGGGCGCGAAGCCCGCCGCCAATGCTTCAAACAGGCCGGGCGCCTGCCCGACCGCGTCGTCGCCTGCGTCGGCGGCGGCAGCAACGCGATGGGCCTTTTCAGCGGTTTTCTCGAGGATCCCGGCGTCGCGCTGATCGGCGTCGAGGCCGGCGGACGCCGCATCGCGCCCGGCGAGCACGCCGCGCGTTTCGCCGGCGGAAAGCTCGGCGTTCTGCAAGGCGCGCGGACGTTGGTGCTGCAAGACGAGGAAGGCCAGATTTTGCCGACGCATTCCGTCAGCGCCGGACTGGACTATGCCGCGGTCGGTCCCGAACACGTCTGGCTGCGCGATCAGGGCCGCGCCACATACCATTTCGTCACCGATGAAGAGGCCGTGAATGCCTTCGACGGCCTGTGCCGGCTGGAGGGCATCCTCCCCGCCCTCGAATCGGCCCATGCCGTCGCCTATGTCCTGCGGGAGGGATCCAAGTGGAAGCCCGAGGACGTCGTGATCGTCAACCTTTCCGGACGCGGCGACAAGGATTTGCAACTGGTCATGGATTGGAAGGCGCGCCACGCCCGGAGCGGAGAGGCTTCATCCTCGTGAGCTTGCTGAGCATGACCGGCTATGGGCGCGGCGAAAGCCGCCGCGACGGGCTTCACGCGGTGGCCGAAATCGGATCGGTCAACCGCCGACAGCTCGACCTTCAAATCCAATTGCCGCGCGCGCTGCAGCCGCTGGAGTCGCGTATTCAGGAGGAAATCGCGCTGCGCGTGTCGCGGGGGCGCGTGACGGTGAATCTGCAGGTCGCGGTCGGGCCGGCGGCCGGCGCGCGGCGGGTGCGGCTCGATCGCCCTCTGGCCCAGGCCTGGCTGACCGCCGTGCGCGAGGGCGCGCGCGAACTGGGCTTGACCGACGATATTTCCGCCTCCGCGCTGCTCCGCCTGCCCGATCTCTTCATCGTCGAGCACCCGGAGGAAAATCTGGAGCGCGTTTGGCCGGCGATTCGGGAAGCGCTGCATCGCGCGCTCGCGGGCTTGTTGCGCATGCGCCGGGCGGAAGGCCGCGCGCTGGCGAAAGACCTGGCGACGCGGCTTGAACAACTGGCGAACCAGGTTGAAATGATCGCCGCGCGCGCGCCGGGCGTCGTGGAGCGGCATCGCGCGGCGTTGCTCGCGCGCCTCGAACGCGCCGGTCTGCCGCTTCACGCCGACGATCCCGCGATCGCGCGCGAGATCGCGCTGTTCGCCGACCGCAGCGACATCTCGGAGGAGCTGACCCGCCTGCGGAGCCATCTGGCGCAGGGGCGCCGCATGCTGCGGGAGCGCGACCCGGTGGGACGCGCGCTGGATTTCCTCACGCAGGAACTGCTGCGCGAGATCAACACCCTGTCGGCCAAATGCGGCGACGCCGCGATCGGCGCGGAAACCGTGCGCTTCAAGGCCGAACTCGAGCGATTGCGCGAACAGGTGCAGAATGTCGAATAATTCGCGGACATCTTTCGCGGCGCCGCGGCAACGCCCGCTGTTGCTCGTGGTCTCGGCGCCGTCGGGCGCGGGAAAAACCACGTTGTGCGACCGGTTGCGGGCCGAGTTCCCGGAAATTGTCTATTCCGTCTCCTGCACGACGCGCCCGCCGCGCGCCGGCGAAATCAACGGCGTCCATTACACGTTCCTCGAGGCCGCCGACTTCGAGCGGCGCATCGCGGCGGGCGCTTTTCTTGAACACGCCCGCGTGCACGGCCATCTCTACGGCACCCCGCGAGCGCCCATTGCCGATGCGCTGGCGGCGGGGCGCGACGTGCTGATGGATATAGATGTGCAGGGCGCCGCCGCAATCCGCGCGGTCGTCGCGCGCGCGCCGGCGGAGGATCCGCTGCGCCGCGCTTATGCGGATGTCTTCATCGAACCGCCGTCGCTGGCCGCGCTGCGCGCGCGTCTGGAGGGCCGGGGCCAGGACGCGCCCGAGGCCATCGAGCGCCGACTTCGCCAGGCGAGCGAGGAAATGGCCCGCGCCGGCGAATACCGCTACATCATCGTAAACGACCGTCTGGAGGACGCTTACGACGCGCTCCGCTCGATTTACATTGCCGAGCACTGCCGCTTTGGAGCGACATTGGGGACAGAGAATTGGAGACAGAGTAATTGAGGCGAGACGCGGCGGAAGCGCAAACGATTCGTTTTCCAAGGCTTGGAACACCAGCGGCCCTTTTCTTCCAAGGCTTGGAAAACGCCGGCGCGCATCCCCGCGCATTCTCTGTCCCTGTCCGCGCTGTCCCTGTCCGCGCCGGCATTCCCCTGTCCCCGCCGGCAAACACCGTGACGCTGACCTCGTCAATTCGGGTTTGCCGGGTTGAGGCGGCGGACGGATGGCCGTGCCGCCACCGCCGACGACGGCTCAATAATAAACGGTGGTTTTTACCGTCGAAAGGCAAAAGGCGATTGAAGAAACGATAGAATTCCGCCGGCGGGGAACATTCGACAAGGCTTGGGGACAGAGAAACTGTTGGTGCTGTGGTTGTGTGTGTGTTGCGGGGACAGAAATTGTTGCGTAGCGCGGCGGGAGCGCAAGTGATTCGCTTATAAAGGCCTGCGGAAAGCGCTGGCGAGCGCTGCCCAGTCAAGAGGGGCCGACCGTCGGATCGGCAGTTTCACCCCGGCCCAGTCGGCAGTTTCACATTTTTCCCCTCCACTCGCCGACCGACTCATTTCGCCATTCTTCCGCCACTTGCGACTGTATCACACTTCGCGAAGTGTGATACAGTCCAAAGCGCCTTCTTCGCGACAGGAGTTTTTATCTATCTCATTGTCAAATTTGATGTTATCGCGTCCGATCGAAATATGACTTTCTTTCTCTGTTCTTGGGGCTGGGACGAACTGTTCTGATATCCCATGTTCTCTGTCCCCACAGCCGTCCTAACCGGGGCTGTTCCCGGTTTTGTTCCCTGTCCCTTCAGCCCGCCGCCCGCTCGGCCAGGCGCTGGATGTCGCCCGCGCCGACGAGCAGCGCGAGATCGCCGGGCCGCAATTCCGCGCGCAGCGCCGCCCAGGCCTCGTCCATCGTCTCCGTGAGCATTGCGGGGGGGCGTCCGTGTCGCTGGAAATGCCGGAGCAAATCTTCGGACGTTCCGCCCTCGATCGGCGCCTCGGAAGCCGCATAGACGGGCAAGAGCCAAAGCCGCTCCACGCCCTCAAAAGCCGGAGGAAAGTCCCGTCCGAGCGCTTTCGTCCGCGTGTAACGGTGCGGCTGGAAAATCGCCAGTATCCGCCGATGGGGGATATCGCGCGCCGCGTCGAGCAATGCGCGGATTTCCGTCGGATGATGAGCATAATCGGAATACACGCGCGCGCCCTCCCATTCGCCCACCCGTTCCAGCCGCCGCCGCGCCGGACGAAACTCGGCCAGCGCCGCGCGCGCCAACTCGAACGGCCAGCCGCGCGCCCGCGCAACCCCCAGCGCAACCAGCGCGTTGCGGGCGTTGTGAAGGCCCGGCGCCGGCAATACGACACGTCCCCGCCGCCGCCCCTCGATCTCGAGGTCGAATGCGATTCCGCCCGAGAAACGTTCCGGCGCAAGACCGCGCACGGCCGACGACGGATCGAAACCGCAGCCGATCGCGTCGGAGCGCGCGCCGGCGATTTCCCGCGCCCGCGCATCATCGGCCCCAAACACCAGCGGCCCGCGGGTGCGTTCCACCACGGCGCGGAAAACCGCGAAGAATTCCCGCTCGTCGGCGAAGTGCTCCATGTGGTCGAAATCCACATTGGTGATCGCCGCGGCTCGCGGCTCGTAGAACGCGAGCGTGCCGTCGCTCTCGTCCGCCTCGACCACGAGCGGGCCGCCGTCGCGGGGCGGCTCGGCGACGCCCGCGCGGCCGGGCGTTTCAGCGCCGATCGCCCATCCGGCCCGCGGGTCGGCCCGGCGCGCGATCTCGGCGATCATCGCGGTGGTGGTCGTCTTGCCGTGCGTTCCGCATACGACAATGCCGTCCAAGTCGCGCACGAGCGCCGCCAGGGCGACACCGCGCCGCGTGACCAAAGCGCCGCCCCCCGCCGCCGCGCGGATTTCGGGGTGATTCGCCGGCGCCGCGGCGGTGTGGATCAGCCAATCGCACGAGGCCGCCACATGGTCCGGCGCATGTCCGACGCCGACGGGAATGTCTTCGGACGCGAGCCAGCGCGTCAGGCTGTTTTCCGCGAGATCGCATCCCCCGACCCGCCAGCCGAGTCCTTTCAGCAACCGGGCCAGCGCCGCGACGCCGACGCCGCCCGCGCCCATGAGATGGACGCGGCCGGGCTTCCCCCGCAATATCGCGGAAGCGGCCTCGTATTCCTCAGCGCCGGCTTTCATGGACGACTTGTTCGACCAGCGCCGCGAGCGCTTCCGCCGCGTCGAGCCGCGCGCGCGAAAGGGCGGCGGCGCGCATGCGCGCGCGGCGCTCCGGGGCGTGGGCGACGCCGACGATATATTGCGCGAGCCATTCGCTTTCGAGATCGCGCTCCTCGACGAGATCCGCCGCGCGCAGGCGCTCCATGGCGCGCGCGTTTTCGAGTTGGTGCCCGCGAACGGCATGCGGGTATGGAACCAGCAATGCCGGCAATCCGAACGCGAGCAATTCGGCGCAGGTGGAGGCGCCGGCGCGGCAAACGACGAGGTCGGCGGCCCGATAAAGCGCGGCCATGTCGTGGGAGAACGCGTGGACTTCGTGCGCCACGCCCGCCCGCGCATACGCGGCGCGCGCGGCGGCCTCGTCCGCCGCGCCGGTCAAATGCAAAACCCGCAGCGAAATTCGCCGGGCGGCCAGGGGAATCGCCGCGATCGCCAATTCATTGAGCCGATGCGCGCCCCGACTGCCGCCGGCGATGAGCACCGTGAAGGGCGCATCGGGTTCGCGGAACGGCGTCCCCTCGGCGGCGGCCCGCGCGAGGTCGCGCCGCAACGGCATGCCGGTCAATTCAATGTGCCGGTTGCGCAAATGAAAACGGGACTCCTCGAACACCGCCGCCACGGCGCTCGCTTTTCGATAAAACAGCCGATTCGCGCGCCCGGGAATCACGTTGGACTCGTGCAACACCGTTGGAATTCCCCTCCGCAGGGCGGCGCGCACGGGGCCGATAGAGGCGAAACTGCCCATCGCGAGGACGGCATCGGGGGGATCGCGGCTCATCAAAGTCTCGCAACGCCGCGAGGCGCGCCACAGCCGCCAGAGGGCGTGGATCATTTTCGGGGAGGGGCGAGAGGGGAGCCCTTCCGCCGTCACCGTGATCGCGGCGCCTTTCCAGGAGCGAATGGCTTCAGACTCGCCTTCTTTGCCGGCGAGCCAAAGGGTCACCTCATGTCCCCTCGCGCGAAGGGCCTCGCCGGTCGCCACACCGGGAAAGATGTGGCCGCCCGTTCCGCCACAGGCCAAAGCGATTTTCATGGTGAATCGAACAAATCTCGGTCGCCGTATTCCGCCGCCAGCGTCGCGCCCGCCAAAAACAGCGAGCCGGCGATACAGACCACGCCGCCGTTTTCAACCGCCCATTCCACCGCTTCCGCGCGCGCCGTGTCGAGCGTATTTCGCGCGGCGGCGATCCCCGCCGCGCGCGCCGCCGCCTCGACATCTTCCACGGGGCCGGCCCGCTCGCACGGCACGGGGACGATCCACGCCCGCCGCACCGCCGACGCCAGCGCGCGAAAGAAACCCGCATGGTCTTTGTCGGCCACCAGGCCCGCGATCAGCGCGACCGGGCGGCCCTTCGCCAACGCGCGGAGGGCCGCCGCCAAAGCCTCCGCGGCGTGCGGATTGTGTCCGCCATCCAGCAACACCGGCGGTTCGCGCCGCAACACTTGCAAGCGGGCCGGCCAGCGGACGGTTTCCAAGCCCCGTCGCCAGGCGTCGTCCGGGATTTCGATGCCCGCGGCGCGCTCGAAGCTTTCCAGGAGCGCGATGGCGATCGCCGCGTTGCGGAGCTGATGGTCGCCCAGCAGCGGCAGGCGGAACGGCCCGATTCGGCGGGAGGGCGTCTCGGCGCTCAACTTCTGTCCGTCCCAATTCATACCGAGCCGGCGGAGGGCGACCGCTTCCTCGGATCGAATCAGCGGGGCGCCCCGCTCGCGGGCGGCGCGTTCGACGATTTCCGACGCCCGAGGATCGCGGACGCCGGAGATCACCGGGCGACCGGGTTTGATAATACCGGCTTTTTCGCCGGCGATCGCTTCGATCGAAGCGCCGAGATAGTTTTGGTGGTCGAAGCCGATGTCGCAAATGGCCGCGGCCGCCGGCAGAATGACGTTCGTCGCGTCCCAGCGCCCCCCCATTCCGGTTTCGATCACCGAAACCTCCGCGGCCTCCCGCCGAAAATGCTCGAAGGCCATCGCGGTGGTCAGCTCGAAAAAGGTGCAAGGGCGCGGCGGGTTCGGCCGGGTCTCGACGCGAAGGGCGGCCGGTTCGACGGTTTCGAGGAGCGCGGCCAGCCGTTCATCCGGGATGGAACGCCCTTCCACGCGGATGCGTTCGTTGAAGCGGAGAAGATGAGGAGAGGTATAGAGCCCCGTGCGGTAGCCGGCGGCGCGCAGCACCGACTCCGCCATCGCGCAGACGGATCCCTTGCCGTTGGTGCCCGCGACATGCAGGGCAACGAGGGATCGCTCGGGATTCGCGATTTCGGCCAGCAACGCCCGGATCATTTCCAGACCGGGGCGAATGCCGAGGGTCGTGCGGCGAAACATGCGCTCCAGCGCCGCCTGGACGGTTAGGTTATCGGACATGACCGTACTATCGGAGCGGCGGACGCGCGCGGCAAGTCGGAACCGGCGCCGCACCGGAGGGCGAGAGCCTCCTCGCCGCTGTTGAAATCTCCCGATCTGCGCGTATTTTAATATTTATGGAAAAAAGTTGTTCATCTGCTGTTTCGCTGGTTCGGACCGACATCCCTTATGTCGTCATGGGCCTGCTCGATTACGATTCCATCGCCTATGCCATCGGCGAGCGGATCGTGGAATTGGGCGGACGGGTCATCTATACGGCGCAAAATGAGCGCATGAGCCGCATATTCCTCGAGCGCGGCGCGCGAGAGGCCGCCCATGCCCGGAGGGATCTCGACGTCCGATATTGCGATGTCACGATAGACGAAGAAATTCGGAAACTGTTTGACGAAGTCGGGCCGGTGGCGGGCGTGGTGCACTCGATCGCCTATGCCAACCCGCGCACCTGTCTGGGGGAGGAATTCCACACGGACGCCGTGGCCGACGTGCTGCAATCCTATCACATCAGCAGCGCCTCTTTCGCGCGCGTCGTTCATTATGCCGTCCCCAGGATGCCCGAGGGCGGCGCCGCGCTGGCCCTGACGTTCGACACGACGCGCGTGTACCCCTTTTACAACTGGATGGGCGTCCACAAGGCGGCGCTGGAAGCGATCGTCCGCGCGCTGGCGCGGCGGCATGGTCGCGACCTCGTGCGCGTGAACGCCATTTCCTCGGGTCCGCTCCACAGCAAGGCCGCCTCGAAAATTCCCGGCTTCGGCAAGCTGGACCGGATTTGGAGCATGTCCAGTCCGCTCCCCTGGGACACCCGCGCCGACAAAGTGGAAGTCGCCAACGCGGCGGCATTTCTACTGGGGCCGTTATCGCGTAAAATCACCGGCCAGATTCTGTACGTGGACGGCGGCGCGGCGATCATCACCGGCGAGCTGCAACCCCACGAATTGGACCCCAGCCGCGCGTCCGCATCCGCCGCGCCATAGGCCTCGCCGGCTCGCCGGCGCCGCAAAGGGGAAACCCGTACGGGCAATGAGAAACGCGATCTGCGGCATTCGCGCGGGCAGCCGGAATTGCACGTAATGCCAACGATTTCCAAGGGTTGGAAAACCCAACCTCCTCTTCTTCCAAGGCTTGGAAAACGCCGATCGCCCGGCGCATGCTCTGTCCCCTGGCGCTATTTGCGCTCTCGGAATTCTCTTATGCCATCTGTCCCCGAGAATTCTCAAATTCGTGTCCGATCGGACGTCGAAAATACGGGGACAGAGAATAAGAAATTTCGGGGACAGAGAATAAGAAGTTTGCCGAGACGAATTCATAAGATGCTTTCTACCAGTGCAATACGGTAGAAGCCGGGACGAAGTTAAAGGCAAGAATGCCGTGCGGTCCAG
>CALGXT010000022.1 GCA_937935255.1 uncultured bacterium
GAGGTCCGAGGTCGGAAGTCGGCGCGTTAGCGCTGTAGCTCCGGCGCTCTGTCGCCGGAGAGGTCCGAGGTCGGCGCAGCTCCCGTAGGGCTCGAGCCGCCCGCGGCCCGGCCGGCGGCCGGGCCCTACCTTTCCCCGAGAGCCGCCTGCGGCCCGGCCGGCGGCCGGGCCCTGCCTGGCCGCGGGATTGGGCAGGCCGGAGCGGGTCAGGCTCTGAGGCCCAGGATCGCGGCCCATTCGCGGCGCGCGGCTTCCAGTGCGCGGGCGCGGTGGGAGATGCGATTTTTCAATTCCGGCGGCATCTCCGCGAACGTTTGCTCATAGCCGTAGGGGACGAACAGCGGGTCGTAACCGAAGCCGTTGACGCCGCGCGGCTCGGCGATGATGCGCCCTTCGCAGACGCCCTCGACCGTGCGCGCGTCGCCGGTCGGAGAGACCAACGCCAGCACACAGCGAAACCGGGCCTGCCGATCGGTTTCGCCGGCCAGTTCGCGGAGCAACTTTTCATTGTTGGCGGCATGATCGCCGTCCTGACCCGCATAGTGGGCCGAGCGGATGCCCGGCTCGCCGCACAGCGCGTCTACTTCCAGACCGGAGTCGTCGGCCAGACTCCAGTGCCCGGTGGCGCGCGCGAGTGCCATGGCTTTTTTCACCGCGTTCTCAGCGAACGTCGCGCCGTCCTCGGCGGCCGGCGGGACGGCGGGGTAGTCCGCCGTCGTTTTCCATTCGATGCCCTCGGCGCTGAAAATGGCGCGGATTTCCGCGATTTTGTGCGGGTTGCGGGTGGCTAGCACGAGGATCATGAGGGGGGTGTCTCCGGTTTGAATAATCGCGCGCGCATCCGTTCGTAGGCGCGCCGTTCGTCGGCGGCGAAGCGCGCCGCGGCGCGGGCGCGGCGGCGCAAGGCATCGAAGTCAATGCCGGCGGGCGCGCCCCGGTGCGTCTTTTTCGCCAGGGCCTCGTCCGGGTCGCGGTTCGCGAGCTCGTCGAGATGCTCCTTGACTTGGCGATAGGCGTCGCGGAACGGCAGGCCCTCGGCGACCAGTTCCAGCGCGCGGTCGGTCGCGAAGACGTCGGGGGTGAAGGCGGCGCGCAGGCGGTCGGAGTGGACTTCGACGCCGGCCAGGAGCGGGCGGAGAATGCGCAGTGTGGATCGGGTGGTTCGCAGGCCTTCCAGGAAGGGTTCCTTGGTTTCCTGCACGTCCCGGTTGTAGCCGCCCGGCGCCGCGCGCAAAATTTCGCGCACGGCCTGTTCCTCGGCGAGCACGCGCGCGCACTTGGCGCGGACGAGTTCCAGCACGTCGGGATTGTTCTTTTGCGGCATGATGCTGCTGCCGGTGCAGAACTCGCGGGGCAGGCTGAAGTAGCCGAATTCGGGCATCGAAAAGAAAATGAGATCCTGCGCGAGGCGCGAGAGCGTCAACATAACCTGTCCGAGCGCAGAGAGGATCGCCGCCTCGATCTTGCCTCGCGCGTGGATGGCATAGAGTGTCGTCTGCGTGGGACGGCTGAACCCGAGCAGATCGGCGACGAGGTCGCGATCGAGCGGCAGCGGGACGCCATAGCCCGCCGCCGCGCCGAGCGGGCATTGATCGTTGAGTTCGAAAGCGTTGATCAGCAGCACGCAATCATCGAGCAGGCTTTCGGCGTGGGCCGCCGCCCAAAGTCCGACGGAAGAGGGCATGGCGGGCTGTTGGTGCGTGCGGCCGACCATCGGCACGCGGGCATGACGGCGCGCGAAGGCAATCAGCGTCTCCGCCAGCGCGGCGGCCTCCGCCGCCGCCTCCATCAACTGCCGTTTGCCGTACAGGCGCAAGTCCACGGCGACCTGGTCGTTGCGGCTGCGGGCGGTGTGGATGCGACGGCCCAGTTCCCCCAGTCTTTGCGTCAACGCGCGTTCAAGCGCGAGGTGGACATCCTGGTCTTCGGCGGTGATTTCGAACCGGCCCTGCGCCGCCTCGTGGGCGATCGCCCCCAAGGCGGCGACGACACGGCGGGCGTCCTCCGGCGTCAACACCGGCGGCCGCACCGGCAGGCGGGAGAGCATGATCGCGTGCGCGGCGCTGCCGAGGCAGTCGGCTTCGACCAGCTCCAGATCGAGAATGCGATCGCGGCCGGCGGTGTATTCGAGGACCTCGTCGGCAATCCGCCCGACGACCGTTTGCCGAAGATTCGGGGCGGAGCGGGACACGGCGGCGCTCACGCTTTCTTCGGCGGCGGCTGAATCCGCAATTTCAGCGGCGGGCGATGGCCGTGTTTGGAAACGTGTTTGACCAATTTCGCCGGCTTGTCGGCGGGTTTGTCGGCGGGCACTTCCCCGACGATTTCACGCAATATGGTGCCGTAGCCCTTGCCTTGCTCCATCTCTTCGGCCACCTCGCGCAGAATGGTTTGATCGCCCTTTTGCGGGCTCGCATCGAACGTCATGGTGAAGGTGCCGATGCGAATCTCATCGCCGGGATTGAGCTTGGTCATTTCAATGCGCTGGCCGTTGACGAAGGTGCCGTTTTTCGATTTCAGATCCTTGATGAAGAAATCGCCGTCCCACAAGCGGATGCCGCAATGCAGACGGGAGGCCTTGTCGTCCATGATCACGATATCGGCCTCGGGGCTGCGTCCGATGGTGATGGGCCGCTCGCCCAGCTCGAATTCCATCTGCGTTCCATCGTGCTTGAGATAACGAAGAATCATGGTTCTTCCTCCGTCTCGCGGCGCGCCCTTCCGCGCCGGCGGATACTAGACGCTACAGCAGGCCGCGATCAAGCAGATTGCGGAAATAGGCGATCGTTTGCCGGAGCCCGTCCTCCAGCGGGACGCGCGGCGACCAGCCGAGCCGCTCGCGGGCGCGGCGAATGTCCGGCTGACGAACCTTGGGATCGTCCACCGGCAACGGGCGGTGGACGATGACCGAACGGCTTTCGCACAGCGCGACGATCTTCTCGGCAAACTGCAGCACGGTCATTTCGGCGGGGTTGCCGATGTTGACCGGCTCGTGTTCGTCGCTTTGCGCCAGCCGCCAGATGCCTTCGATGAGGTCGGAGACGAAGCAGAAGCTGCGCGTCTGAAGGCCGTCGCCGAAGACGGTGATCGGCTCGTTGCGCAGCGCCTGGCTGACGAACGCCGGCACGACCCGCCCGTCGCGCGGGCGCATGCGCGGGCCGTACGTGTTGAAGATGCGCACGATCTTGGTGTCGAGCCCGTGCGCCCGGTGGTAGGCCATCGTGATCGCCTCGGCGAAACGCTTGGCTTCGTCATAGACGCCGCGCGGCCCGATCGGGTTGACGTTGCCCCAATAGGTCTCCGGCTGGGGATGCACGAGCGGGTCGCCGTACACCTCGGAGGTCGAGGCCAGCAGAAAACGCGCGCCCTTCGCGCGGGCGAGGCCGAGCGCCTTGTGGGTGCCGAGCGCGCCGACCTTGAGGGTCTGGATGGGCAGCTCGAGGTAGTCAATCGGGCTGGCCGGCGAGGCGAAGTGGAACACGAAATCCACCGGGCCCGGCAGAAAGAGGTATTCCGTCACGTCGTGCTTCAGGAAGCGGAAGTCGTCGCGTCCGGCCAGATGCTCGATATTGGCGACGTTGCCCGTGATCAGGTTGTCGAGCGCGATGACGCGGTGTCCCTCGGCGAGCAGCCGGTCGCACAGGTGCGAGCCGAGAAAACCCGCGCCGCCGGTGACGACCGAAACGGGAGATGATTTCATGGTTCCTATGCCCTCTCGGCCTGGCCGTGTTTACAGAATGGCGCGTCGCGTATATCATGCGTTTCGACGCCGGGCAAGCCCCCGGCGGCGGTTGAACGCCGCCCGGCGGCGTCGGTCTAATGCTCAAAAACGAGGTTTGAATCCATGTTTTTCGATCCGGTGTGGTTTCTGTACATGTTGCCGGGGCTGCTGCTGGCGGCGTTCGCGGCCTTCAAAACGCAGTCCACGTTCAACCGCTATTCGCGGGTCGGCTCCGCCCGCGGCTGGACGGGCGCGCAGGCGGCGCGCGCGCTGCTGGAAGCGCAGGGCATCCGGGACGTGGATATCACCCTGACCCGCGGCTGGTTGAGCGACCACTATGACCCCACCGCGCGCGCGCTGCGCCTGTCGCCGCAGGTCTATCACTCGCCCTCGCTGGCGGCCATCGGCGTGGCCTGCCACGAGGCCGGACACGCGTTGCAGCACGCCGAAGGCTTTTTCCCCTTGTCCATCCGCAGCGCGCTCGTGCCGGTGACCCAGATCGGCAGCAACCTCTCGTTCCCGATCATCATCGCGGGCCTGTTTCTGCGCGCGCCGTTTCTGGTGAACCTCGGGATATTGCTCTTTGCCGCCGTCGTCTTCTTCACGGTCGTCACCCTGCCGGTGGAGTGGGACGCCAGCGCGCGCGCCAGGCGCCTGATGGTGCAAGCGGGCATTGTGACGCCGTACGAGGCGCGGGACGCCGCCGCCGTGCTGAACGCCGCTTTTCTGACGTACGTCGCCTCGACAATTACGGCGATGCTGCAACTGCTCTATTACCTGTCGCTGGCTCGGCGGCGATAACCGCGCGCGGGGCGGAGGCGAGCGGGGGTGAAGCGATCGGCCTTGCGCGTCGGTCACCGCCGCCAAATCGGCTTGTCATTTTCAAGACCGCGCCCTATAGCCTTCACATTCACAGCGAAAGCGCGAAGCCGCCATGAGCCGAAAACCCAATATCCTCTTTATCCTCACCGACGATCACGCCGCGCACGCGATGAGCTGCTATGGCAGCCGCATCAACCGCACGCCGCAGTTGGACCGCATCGCCGAGGGCGGACTGCGGCTCGATAATTGCTTTTGCACCAATTCCATCTGCACGCCCAGCCGCGCCTCCATCCTCACGGGCACGTACAACCACGTCAATGGCGTGACGACGCTCACGACGATGATGGACAACGCGCTCGTGACGTTCCCCAAGCTCTTGCAGTCCGCCGGCTATCAGACCGCGATTTTCGGCAAGTGGCATCTGGGCGAGGGGCCGAAGCATTGCCCGACCGGTTTCGACGAATGGGCGGTGCTGCCGGGGCAGGGGTTCTATCACAATCCGACGTTCATCTTTCCCGGGCCCGAAGGCGGCGTGAAGCGCACCGTGCGCGGCTATGCGACCGATATCATCACCGATATGTGCCTCGACTGGCTCGATCGGCGGGACCCGAGCCGTCCCTTCTGCCTGCTGTGCCATCACAAAGCGCCCCACCGGCCCTGGTATCCCGATGAAAAGCACGCCGGTCTGTTTCTCAACGAGGACGTGCCGGAGCCGGAAACCCTGCAGGACGATTATTCGAATCGCGCCAAAGCCGCCGCGGCCGCCGCCATGCGCGTCGGCGTGCACATGAGCGAGACGGACCTCAAGTGCGAGATGCCCGACGAGATGCCGGAATCGGAGCTGCGCCGCTGGGCCTATCAGCGATACATCAAAGACTATTTGCGCGTCGTGCAGAGCGTGGACGACAACGTCGGCCGGCTGCTGGATTACCTCGATGCGAAGGGACTGGCCGAGGATACGGTGGTGATCTACACCTCGGACCAGGGCTTTTTCCTCGGCGACCACGGCTGGTACGACAAGCGCTTCATGTACGAGGAATCGCTGCGGATGCCGTTCGTCCTCCGCTATCCGCGGGAAGTGCGCCCCGGCTCGGTCAATGGCGATCTGGTGCTGAACGTGGATTTCGCGCCGCTCCTCCTTGATCTCGCCGAAGTCGCGATTCCGCCGCAGATGCAGGGCCGCAGTTTTCGCCCGCAGATCCAGGGCGGCACGCCGCCGGATTGGCGCGAGGCGATGTACTACCGATACTGGATGAACCGGGCCCATCACAACGTGGCGGCGCATTACGGCATCCGCACGCTCAAACACAAACTCATTTATTACTACTACGACGGTTGCAACCAGCCGGGCACGATGTCGCCGCTGTGCGCCGGCCGCGCGAAGATTATGCCCCTCGATTTCGAGCCGGAATGGGAACTTTTCGATCTCGAACGCGACCCGCGCGAAATGCGCAATGTCATCGCCGACCCCGCCTACGCGGGCGTCGCGCGGGAGCTGAAGGACGAATTGCACCGCCTGCAGGCCGAACTCGGCGACGCGCGCCACCCCTCCGACCGGGATTGAGCCGCCGCCCGGGGATACACGGCGGACGCCCGAAACGCCGCGGCCTGAATATTGGCCTTGACGCCGGGCGCGGTCGTATTTCAAAAAGGCGCATCATCGGGGAGAATACGGGATGTCGAGGGACATCCCCGCAATTGATGAAATCGGCCCAGGGAGGTTTCATGCGGGTATGACTACGATGAACTTCTGGCAACGCAAACTTCTCGCCTTCCTGCACGATCCGCCGCACAAGGCCCTGGACATCAAGGGGCATGAACAAGCGCGTGACACGTTTGTTCGACAGGCCGGATTCGACAGCGCCGCCGCGATGCAGTGGATGGACAAGTCGGCCGACTGGCTGGCTTCCGCCGCCGACCGGTTCCCCGCATTCGATTCCGAGCTTCGTTCCTCCTTCGGCGGCGCGGAGCATCCTTTCAAACATCCGCTCGGCGGCAGCGAATTGGTCATCCCGGAATTTCCGACGCCGGAACTGCTCGGCGGAATGCTTCAGGACGTCCAGCCGCACGGCGAAGGGCAGCTCGATGCCTTTGCGGGCGAAGAGCGCGACCGCATAAATTTTTTCCTGCACTGGCGGCGTTGGCCGGTTGAGGCCGCTCAAAAAGAATGGCGCAGCGCGTTCCAGCCCGCGGATACGCGCCTGCCCGATCACCCGATCTGGCTTCACAACAGCATTACCTCGGCGCTGCAAGGCTGCGGCGGGAACCCGGCCTTCTTGGTGTTCCAAATCGGTTCCGTACAGGAGTTCATCGCGCAGGCGCGATCCACGCGCGACCTCTGGAGCGGCAGCTATCTTCTTTCATGGCTTATGGCCCACGCCATCAAGGCCGTGACCGATCGAATCGGACCCGACGCGGTGATTTACCCTTTTTTGCGCGCGCAGCCTTTGTTCGATCTCCTCCATCGCGACGAGATTTATCGAAAGATTCCCATGAAGGATGTGACCGACGAGACCTTGTGGGATCGCATGAAACTGCATGAGAAGGAAATTCTCGTGCCAAATTTCCCCAACAAGTTCCTCGCGCTCGTGCCCGCCGCCGAGGCTGAACACATCGCGCAGGCGGCGACCAGGGCCGCTCAAGCGGAACTCGCGAAGATCGCCGATGC
>CALGXT010000023.1 GCA_937935255.1 uncultured bacterium
ACTCTCTTCGCGCTCTCCGCGGCTCGAGCAAGCTCGAGCCCTACGAGCGCTCTCGCGCCGATCTCTGACCTCCGACCTTTGACCCGCAGCTCCGTAATCTCTGTCCCCATATTTGCCAATCTCTGTCCCCATATTGTCGCAGATTACGCCGTATTACGCTGATAGAAAGCACTTTATGAATTCGCCTCGGCATACTTCTTGTTCTCTGTCCCCGTACTCTCTTCGCGCTCTCCGCGGCTCGAGCAAGCTCGAGCCCTACGAGCGCTCTCGCGCCGATCTCTGACCTCCGACCTCTGACCCGCAGCTCCGTAATCTCTGTCCCCATATTTGCCGGCGCGGCGGGCCGGGGTGCCTTGCCGTTTTCTTGGCGCCTCCGCGATTATATCCGCCCTCCGGACCTCTGCATTCTCGGCGTCTCCGCGGTGCGATCCCGGGCCGCGCGCCGCGCGCTCTGTCCCCGGTTAGGTCAGAACCCTGTTTCGAGATCGCTCACACTTTCGTCCCCCTCGGCCGACGCCCCCGCCTGCGTGACGACGCGCCACATCGCGCCGTCGGACTCGACCTGCACCGCGCCGTCGCGTTCGGTCACGCGCACCCGCTCAATCCCGACCAGATCCTCCGCCACACGACGTTGCCGCGAATAGGACGCCAACGCCGCGCGCCCCGCGGCGCCGAGCGCCGGCTTCGGATTGCCGAACTCGAAGACGATCTCCTTTGCGCCCGCCGCCAAATAAAACTGACGCGCGATTCTTTCGGCCTCTTCGCTCTCGAAGTCCCCGCCCAAGACGCCGCGGGAAGGCGCGATCACGACATCGGCCCGCAGCCAGGCCGGTCGCGACGCCGTCAGCTCCGCCTGCCGCGCCAATGTCAAATCGGACGGCAGCAACATGGCGAATTCGCCGTGTACGATCCGCGTCACCAACACGGCCTCGGCGTTCGGGCGATACAGTTCCACGCGAAACGGCTGCGCGCCTTTATCCTCCCGAAACAAGACCAGACCTGCGCCCGGCCGGAGATCGAGGGTTTTCACCCGCGTGCCCGCGAGCCGGTTCCAGAATCCGCCCTCGCGCCGCCGCCGCGCCGCCGCCAGCGCCGGCGGCTCCGCCGCGTCGTGAGGCTTGATCAAATAGCGCACGCGGGCCTGCCGCAAAATGTCGGCCGCGCCGAGAATCCGTTCCGGGGCCGACCCTGAAAGGATCAGGGCATCCAGCGCGCCTACGCGGCGGGCCGAGAGCTGGGGCAGAATCGTCCATTCGGCCTCGTTGCGGCGTCCGCGGTCGGTCTGAACGTAGCCGGTATCCACCAGCAGGTTCTTTCCCCCCGGCGTTCGGACGAGCACGGCGCTGCCGTAATTGACGGCGAGGACGGTGACGCGCAGACGGCCGTCGGGCCGCGGCGGCATGGCCGCGCTCGCGACGCCAAGCGCCGCCGCCGCCGCGGTCACGAGGCCGATCGCCCGGCGCGCCGCGCGCGGCAGTCGCGCCCAGCGCGGCCTTCCCCATTCCCACAACCGCGCGCGCCCGACGATGACCGCCAGCGCCGCGTAATACAGCGCCAGTTCCCACAGCCGCGGCTTGCGCACGAAGGGAAACGGGAACCACGCCGCCGTGTAGTGGCCGAGCAGAATGAAGAGGCTCGAGAAAATCCAGTTCGCCGCGTTGAGCCAGAGCGCGACATAGAGACCGACCGCGGGAACGAGGCCGACGATGCCGGCAAACATCGCGATTTGCAGGATGACGCCAATCAGGGGTATGGCGATCAGGTTCGCATACGCGCCGCCGGAAGCCCAGCGCTGAAAATAGAAGCCCGACAGCGGCGCCATCATGCCGATCTGGATGGCGATCTGCGCCGCCAGAAAGAGCGAGACGGCGGAAGGCAGGTCTTCAAACCCGTAGTCGCCGATCGGCTTCACGCCGCGGCGCGCGAGCCGGCCCGCCAGCGTGAAGAGCGCCGCCGCCGCCAACCCGAACAGCAGCCAGAAACGCCAGGAAACGACCAGGAACCAGTTGTGCACGAGCGCCGCGGTCAGCAACGCCAGCAGCAGCGCCAGCGCCAGCAGACGGTTGCCGCGGAAACCGCGCAGCGCGTCGTAGGCCGGCTGCGTCAACAGCGCCAGCGAGAGAATCGCGCCGAAGGAAAGGCTGAACGAGGGGTCCACCAGCAACGCCGGATTCTGCGTCAGAATCACCAGCGCCGCGATCGGCACGCCCAGCAGCACGGAGGCGCGCAACGTGTGGTTCAAATAGGCCCAGGTGATCAGGAACAGGCTGTTCATGATCACCGCGCGCAGCGTCGAGGGCCGCGCGCCGGTGATGATGGCGAATACGATCAGAATCCCAATCACCACCGGCACATACGCGCGCCGCGAAACGCGCAGCAGCGAGAACAGGCCGACGAACATCGCCGTGATGATCGTCACGTGGAGCCCGGAGACCGCCAGCACGTGATTGATGCCGGCGGCGCGAAATTCGTGGCTGATCAGCGGCGCCGGGGCTTCCGCGGCCGGCGGCACGAACGGCGGAGCGGGAAGCGCCGCATACGCCGGACTATTGAGCGTTTCGGCGTCATGCAGGCCGTAGCGCAGGCCGAGCGTCACGGCGGCGACGAACGCGGAGTTCGGATAAGGGAGCGTATGCTTGATCACGCGCAAAAGGTCGTCGCGCAATCTGAGCGAGAAGGCCACCAGCGGGTTCCCTCGCCGGAGCTCGCCGCCGTCGGGTCGGATCGCCTCGATCGGCGCCGCGTCGCCGTCGCGCGGCGCGCGCAGCATCATTTGCCCCTCGATATGCTGGCTCAGCAGGAACTGACGCTGATTGAACGCGCCGGGGTTGAGCGCCGCCGGCGGCCGTTGCAGCTCGCCCCGAATCCAGACATCGTTGCCGTAGGCCGCCGTGCGGGCGAAATCGGCGTAACCGGGCAGGTCTTCCGGCAGCGTCACGCGCGCGTGGCCGCGTTCGATTTCGAAAAACGGGCCGTCCGGCTGGAACTGGATCAGGTCGGGCGCGACGGTCAGCACGGTCTTGAAGGAATACACCGCCGGGTCGTTCACGACGCGGCCGAGGATCGTCACCGGCGGCAGGTCGCGCCCGGCGCGCGCGAATTCCGCGACGCGCGCCGGCCGACGAATCAGCCGTAAACGCAGATTCCCGCCGCCGGCGGCCAGGCGCACGGTATCCACGCGGGAAAACGGCGGCTCAATCGGAATCAGCGCTCCGCGCGGCAGATTCGGCGAAATGAACACTTCGGCCGATTGCGGCACGCGGACCTCGATCATGCGCCAGCGACCATCGGCGCCGAGCCGCGGACGGCCCTCAGCATCGCGTTCGGGATAGCGCGCGCGCAGTTCGCCCTCGAGCCGCAGCGTGAGCGCCCCCGCGCCCGTGCCCTCCGGCGCGCGCAGCGCGAGCCAGGAGGCGCCGG
>CALGXT010000024.1 GCA_937935255.1 uncultured bacterium
GGACCTCCGCGTTCTCTGTCCCTCTGCGGGGTAAATTCCTCAACGGCACGGCGGGCCGCGGGCGGCTCGAGCAAGCTCGAGCCCTACAGGCGCTCCCGCGCTGGCCTCAGACTCCTCCGGCGACAGAGCGCCGGAGCTACAGCGCCGACGACAGACCTGACCTCCGCGTTCTCTGTCCCTCTGCGGGGTAAATTCCTCAACGGCACGGCGGGCCGCGGGCGGCTCGAGCAAGCGCGAGCCCTACAGGCGCTCCCGCGACGAGCTCGGACGTCCGACCTCAGATTTCGGACCTCGTTCGTATTTTCTGTCCACATATTTTCCGGCGCGGCGGGCCGCCGCGCCCTACCTTTTTTCTGTTCTTCTTCTCTGTCCCTTGGATGTCCTTTGGATGCCCGCCATATCCGGAGGCGGACGGCGATTGGTCGGAGAGTTTGTGATTGGCGGCGCGCAAAAGTGAAGCTATAATGTAAAGCCGGATGGGCTGGGTTGAGTTTTTCTGAATCGGAGTTTTGTGTGGAAGAGGCCTCGACCAATGCGTCGAACATAGTTTCCGCGGCATCGCCGATGCCGTCCCCGCCGCAAACTTCTTATTCGGACTCCTCAGCGATGACGAGGGAGGCTGATTTTCCCGTGTGCCCGCCTGCCCCAACGGCCGATTTACCGGTTATACTGTCGCTTTTCGGCGTGCTGATCGTCACCCGGATCACGGCGAGCGTCATCCGCCGCCGGCGAGGAATCTAAAATTCGCGGCAGCCGCCCGGCGCCGAAATATCAGCGTATTGGATATCGAGTCCGACTTATTCCTCATGCCCAACCGTAATCCCCGCCATGCTATAATGGCGACATGAAAGCGCGCATGCCACGCGCGCGGGGGCGCAATCGGCGGCGAAAAACAGAGGGGGAGGCTCGTTCCTTCCCCCCGATCTTCGGCCCGGATGCGCAGGTGTTGATCCTCGGCTCGATGCCGGGAATCGAATCGCTGCGCCGCCGGCAATATTACGCCCATCCGCGCAACGCCTTCTGGCCGATCATGGGCGCGCTCTTCGGCGCGGGACCGGAACTGCCCTATGCGCGGCGCGTCGCCCGACTGCGGGCGGCGCGGGTGGCGGTTTGGGATGTTCTCGCCCGCTGCCGGCGCGCGGGCAGTCTCGACACCGCCATCGCGCCGAAAAGCGCCCGACCCAATAATCTCGAATCGCTGTTGCGGCGCGCGCCGCGGCTGCGAGTGGTATTCTTCAACGGCGGTGCCGCCGAGTATTGGTTTCGCCGCTGTTTCGGAAATCGGCTGGATCGGCCGCCATTCGCCGGACGGCGGTACGGGCGGCTGCCCTCGACGAGTCCCGCGCACGCCGGACGTTCGTTCGAAGAGAAATTGGCGATTTGGCGAAAAGCGCTCGCTCCGTTCGGCGGCGGGGCCGGTTCTAAATTGCCGGTCTCCATCGCCGCACGCGCCTTCGCGGCTTTGCGCATGCCCCTTCCGACAGCGGCCCCGACCCCCGATTCCGCCTCGTCGAAATCTGCGGATTCGAAAAGCCGCTATTCCGTCGTCCAGTAAATGTCCAGGGGGCCGTAATAAGAGAACCCCACGGAGAGGTTTGCCAAGTTGACGGCTTGCGCGCTGCCATCCATGCGCACCACATTTGATATTTTGGGGTTCTCGATGCCGTCGTGGGGAAAAAACAGCCAATCCGCTTCCGTCGCGGGGACCGACGCGCCCGGACGGTTGGCCTCACACATATCGACCGCCAGCGGCGCCCGACTGGATTGCGAGAGACCTTGATAAAACTTCGGATTTCTTGGCCATTTGGGATGCCAGTTATTGGTGGAAAAGCCTGTCGGATTCGCGACGTAGGCGTAACCGAGCACGACCCGAGTGCTGTTGGTCGTGAAAAAAGCCCAGCTATCCGGATGCGCCGGCGTTCGATTCGATCCCTGACGTCCCAATTCGGGACAATACCAGATGGCCGCCGGCAATCTCATTTCATCCATGACGGCTTTAATGGAATTGATATCCGTTTCTCCCGACCACCACTTGGTCGGATCGTGCCCGTTCGCGGTGGGAAGCTGCCCATACCGCTGGTTATAGAGCAACGCCACCTGACCGATGTTGCGCAGGTTGTTCAGGCATTGCAGGCGCCGCGCCCGCCGCAGGGAGCCCGTCACCGTCGGGAACAGCAGCGACAGGAGCAATATGATGATGGCAATCACGACGAGCAGCTCGACCAGCGTGAAGGCCCGATGGGCGCGGAGAAATCCTGCGTGCTTGTTCATGGCCGCCCCCCCGCGGAGAGAATTCTGAATCGTTCGCGCACGGTCGGCCCCGCCGCATTTTCTCCTGGGACGAAACCCAGCGCGATCCGTCCGGACTTCACCCCGGTCTCCACTCGATCGCTCTGGAAGCTGGAAAATACGATGATTTTGGGGCTCGCGGCTTTCGGCGCATACCCCTCCAGCGCCACGCCGGCGGACATCACGAGGATCGCGTCGAGCGGCGCATGGCGGCGATCGAGTTCCGCAATTCGGGCGGCGTCGAGCAACGGCGGCTCCGGCCAGTCCTGCAGTTCCATCCGAACGTCGAGGCCCTTCGCTTGGGCGGCGGCGGCGCAGACCTCGCCCCACGCGGGGGCTTTCGATCGCAACCCCGGCGGCGGGTCGGCCGCCCACACGACGACCCGCGCGCCCGCCGGCAGAATCTTCACCGCCTCCTCGACCACCCATTCCGCGGCCTCTTGCGCGAACGCCCGCCGGCTCGCCGCCTTGCCCCGCGGGCCGCACCCGCCGAACAACAGCGCCGCCGCCGGAAACGCGCACACCGCGAACCTCAACGCGCGCTTCGCCTTCATGGCGTCCCTATAGCTCCGAAATGCGCCCTATGCAATTTTTTTTGGGGGGCGCGTTGGGGCGTTGATCCGCTCGCGCGAGTCCCGCCCGAACCCGGAAGGAAATTCGTTTCGCGATTGTCTTGCCGGCAAATCAGCGCAATATAGCGGCGGATCGGACCGAACGTCTCTGGAAAACCGACATGAGCGACCCGGACAGATTGTCGAGCACCTTGCGCATTGACCTCGGAAAATATCGCGCGGTTTCGGCGGATGAAACCGGCCCGTCAAATGCCGCCTCGCCGTCCGACATCAGCGACGATACGCGCGCCTATGCGCTGCTGGATAACGTGTATGACGCCGCCCTGGTCACTACGCTGGACGGCATCGTCGTTCGCGCCAATCCGCGCGCCGTCGAATTCCTGGGTTACACCGCGGAGGAATTCCGGCGGCTGCCCTTCGCGCGGGTCGTTTCCGGAGTCACGCCCGAACTCATGGCGTCCATCCGCGATCATCTCGATCACGACCGTTTTGCGCTGATCCAGGGCTATTGCATCCGCAAGGACGGATCCTCGTTTCCGGCGGAAATTGCAGCCAACCTGCTCTCGCGCGAAGAAGGGCGGCTGTGCTTTTTCATCCGGGACATCACCCGCCGCAAACAGACGGAGGATATGATCCGCACGGGCCATTTGGCCATGCAGAACGCCGCCAACGGCATTGCCGTGCTGAATCCGACCGGAGACATCCAATTCGTCAATCCGGCCTTTTCGCGCATCTGGGGTTTTCGGCCTGATCAAGACCCGGTGAAAAAGCATTTCGGCGACCTCGTCGTGGAATCGGACTTGGTGCTGCGGATGTTGCGGGAAGTTTTGACCTTGCAGCGAGAGTGGAGGGGAGAAATGCAGGCGCGCACGGCGGACGGCGCCTTGGCGCCGATCCAGGTGACGGCGGCGGGCAACCGGGATTCGGAGGGCGCCGTCACGGGAGCGGTGCTCTCGGTCGTGGACCTTCGGGAAACCAAAAGGGCCGAACAGGCGATGCGAGAGGCGGAGCAACGACAAGCGATGCTGGCCAGTATCGGAGCCGCTTGCCATCACCTGGCTCAACCGGCCACGGTAATCCTGGGCAATCTGGATCTCCTGAACAGCGAGGCGCCCCTGGGCGATTCCGAACGGCAGCGGATGATCAGTGAAGCGCTCGCGGCGGCCCGAACGCTGGCCGAATTGCTGCACCGACTGAACCAGGTGGAACACTTCCGCACCACGCCCTATCTCCAGAGCGCGCCGGGATCCGCGGACGGCTCTCAAATGCTGCAAATCTAGCGCCCGAGGGCAAGCCGCGACCTCGGCCCGGCGAAGCCGGAACGGGCGCTCTCTCCCCGTCCCGGCCCAAGTCAGGGCTCGGCCGCCGGCCGGGCGCTGTCTTTCCTAAGACTGCGAATTGCAGCCGCAAAATGAGCAAATTTTGCGCGCCTTTTTGCGCCCCCTTTGCGGCTCATCGAACCTACGCGCCCTTCGTGGCGAACCTCATCCGCGCCGGTCCGCCCCAGTCCCGATCGCCGCCGACAGTCGTTCCCGCGCGAGCGCCGCCGGGCAGCCCCGCAGGCGCAGGGTTTTGGTTCGAGCATGGCCGCCGGACAGCGGCTCGACGGCGCGGACGGGCCGTCCGACGGCCGCCGCGATCAACGCCGCGAGCGCCGCGTTGGCCTTCCCCTCCACCGGCGGGGCGCGCAATCGGACCTTCAGCGCGTCGCCCAGCAGCCCCTCGATGGAATCCCGCGAAGCGCGCGGAATGACCCGCACCCGCAGCAGGGCGTTGCCCGCCCCATCGTCCCGCAACCAGCCGCTGTTGTCTTCCGACGGCATGTCGCCTATCTTACCTCCATGGGCGGCCTTTTCGTCGAGCAGCTTTTCCGCGCTCCGTGGCATTTTATGTCATGGACGTTGATCGTCGTGTTTTCCATTTGCGTGCACGAGTACGCGCATGCCCGCGCGGCATTATGGCGGGGCGACGATACGGCGGCGGCGCGGGGCCACTTGACGCTCAATCCGCTGGCGCAGATGGGATGGCTCTCCCTGGCCGCATTGCTGATCCTGGGGTTCGCCTGGGGCGCCGTGCCCGTGCGGCCCGAGCGTTTCCGCCGGCGCGAAGACGCCGCGCTCGTGGCATTCAGCGGCCCGGCCGCCAACCTGCTCCTCTGTATCGCCGCCGCCGTCGGCTACGGCCTTTCGCTGCGATTCGGCGCGGCCGCCGGTCCTGCCGCTTTCTTTACCATGGCGGCTCGCGCCAATGCCGTGCTTTTCGTGCTTAATTTGCTGCCCGCGCCGATGCTGGACGGCTGGTCGGTTTTCGCGCTGTTCCTGCCGGCGATGGAGGATTGGCGTTCCCGTTATGAACCGACGCTCTCATGGATCGCGATGCTGCTGATCTTCGCCACGCCGCTCTCGGATGTCGTATGGAGCGCGGGCGACGGCTTGGCGGGCGCTTTCCTGCGCGCCGCTGTTTGAGGTTCCGCGCCGCATTCTCCGGCCCCATTCCCCGCCGGGCGGCGGCCGGGTCCTACCTTTCGCGACAGGCAGGGCGCGTCGGCCCGTCCGCCGGCCGGGCGCGGGCGTCCTCGTAAATGTCCCGGAGGGTTTGCTCGAATGGGATCTCCGGCCGCCAGCCGACGGCGGAGCGAATCCGCCCGGTGTCGAGCAGCGGAGAACCGTCGGTGGGGCGATACAACGCGGGATCCACGACGCGCCGCGGGCAAACACCGGCAATTTGGCAAAGAAGATCGAGTGTTTCGCCGATGGCGTAGGATCTCTCGCACGAAAGGTTATAGGCGCGGCCCGGCGTCCCGCGCTCGAGCAGCAAGCGATAGCCGCGCACCGTGTCGCGCACATCCATGAACGCGCGCCGGCTTTCGAGATTTCCCACGCGCAATTCCGGCGCGCGCCGGCCGGCGGCGATGTCCGCCAACTGCCTCGCGAAGGCGGCGACCACATACCGTTCCGACTGCCCGGGCCCGATGTGATTGACCGGACGGGCCGTCAGCGCCGCAAGCCCGTGCGCGGCGGCGTAGTACAGCGCGATCCGATCCGCGGCCATCTTGGTCAGCCCGTACAGCGTCACGGGCGTCAACGGCGCCTCCTCCGTCAAGGGGACGCCGCCCGCCGTCTCGCCATACACCTGCGAAGTGGATACGACCAGCACCCGGGCGTCGGGCCGCCGCGCACGGAAGGCTTCCAACAGCGCGACCGTGCCCTCGATATTCACTCGCACAGCCCGTTCCGGCGCCCGCCGGGCCTCCCCTTCCGACGCGACGCCGGCGAGGTGAACGCAGGCGTCGGGCTGACGCCGCGCGACAATCTCGGCCAGCGCCGCGCCGTCCTCCACCCGTCCCGTCTCCCAAAGTCCCTCGCCGGCGGGCGCCTCCGGCACATCGAAGCCGATCGTTTCAACGCCGGCGGCGCGCAGCTCGCGCGCCAAATGCCGGCCCACGAATCCGGCGGCCCCGGTGATCAGCACGCGGCTCACGGCGCGCCCTCCCCCGCGCGAACGGCCGACCAGCGGCGCGCGATATGCTCGGCCGCGCGCCGGATTTCCTCGGCGGGCGCGCCGGGCATCGGCTCAATGACCTTCGGGATGGGGAGCTTCGCCGCAGCGGCAAAATCGGCGAAATCCAGTCCGTCGGCCACGGGCGGCAACACGTGATCGGTCGCCGGGAAGCGGACATCGTGCAAGTGCATGCCCGCCAGATACGGCAGCAGGCGCTCGAAGAGCTTCGCGTGGTTCGTGAAACCGCAATTCTCCCGGATGCGTCCGTGGCCCGTGTCATGCCAATAGCCGAGGCGTGAAGTGCGAAGCGCTTCGATCAGCTCGCGGCACTCGTTCTCCGTCGGCACGGCCTCCCAGGAGGGCAGGTTTTCAAGCGCGAGGATGACGCCCGTCTTTTCCAACGTCGGCATCAGGCGCTCCACGCACGCCCGCAGGGCGTCCAACGCCCGCCGCGCCCGCCGTTCTCTCCGCCGTTCGATGCGCGCCCGCCATTTTTCGGCCTCCGCGCCGAAGGGATCGCGCTCGAGCGCCAAGAAAAGCCGCGGCATCCAGGCCCGCCAATGTCGGATATAGCCGCCGTGCGCCACTACGACGCCGGCGCCCATCTCGGCGGCGAAGCGCAGGGTGCGCTCCGTGTGTTCCACCGCGAGTTTGCGGCGCGCGGGGTCCGGGTCGGTGAACGTGAAAATCTCAGGACCGCCCCGCGGCGCGCCCATCGGGACGGGGCAATAGTTGTGGACGCTGACCACCCGCAGAGCGCCCTCCCGCACCCGTTGCTGAAGGCCGGGGATCAGATCGCGCGTCAGATCGTAACCGAGTTCGACGCGGGTGAAGCCCAACGAAAGGATTTCATCGGCCAACGCCGCGCCGTCCTTGTGACGGCGGGCGTTCCAGTGGGTGGATAGCGCCAAATCCCGCATAATGGAAAAGGCGGGGAGGCTCACGAACCCGTCAGCCCCCCCGCCGAGCGATCGAAAACCAAACTCAGCCCCGGCGGGCCCGGCTGCGCGCGCGCGCGGATTTGCGGCGCGCCTTTTCGGAAGGTTTCTCGAAATGGCGGCGAGCGCGAATTTCGCGCATCAATCCCTCGCGGTCCAGTTTCTTCTTCAAGCGCCGGAGGGCCTTGTCTATCGTCTCGCCTTTGCGCACTTTGACTTCTGACGTCACCCGGAATCACACCCCTTCCCGTCCGGCCGTTCTGGGCCGCCGGCAGGCCGACTCGAAGAATCAAAAGCTGCATTGTACAGGGCATTTTCCGCTCGTCAATACCGATCGAAACGCCGCAAGATTTCGTCCGCGGCCGAGTCCTTCTCGGTTCGAGGAGTGAATGGGATGTCCACCCGCGATTTTCCAAGGTCTGTAAACATGACGCCTCGATTCTTCCAAGCCTTGGAAATCGGTTCGCAGCGCATGGGCGTCATCTCGGGCCGCGCGGACGGCGGCAAGGTCTGAGAAACCGCCTCGCAATTGTCGCGCGCCGGGTTTGACGGCATCCCATTTTCGACTAATGTATATCCGTTTGCCGCTGACGAGCGGCCGGCGCCGCCACAGCGCGTGGGGAGGCAGCATGGACCGTCAATTGCCATATCGGGACGACGATAGCGATGTCGAAGAAACCCAGGATTGGCTGGCTTCGCTCGACGACGTGCTCGCGCGCGCCGGGCCCGCGCGAGTCACGCGCCTCTTGAGCGAACTCAACCTTCGCGCCCATCAGAAGGGTGTGCGGCTGCCGTTCAGCGCGAACACGCCCTACATCAACACCATCCCCGCCGCCGAACAGCCGCCTTATCCCGGCAACCGGGAAATTGAGCGCCGCATCAAGAGTCTGGTGCGTTGGAACGCCATGGCGATGGTCGTGCGGGCCAACCGCGAGGAGGAGGGCATCGGCGGCCATATCTCCACCTACGCCTCCGCGGCCACGCTGTATGAGGTCGGCTTCAACCACTTTTTCCGCGCCCGCACGGATCAGCACCCCGGCGATCTGATTTACTTTCAGGGCCACGCATCGCCCGGCATTTACGCGCGCGCGTTTCTCGAGGGGCGCCTGTCCGCCGAGCGGCTCGCCAATTTCCGCCATGAGCTGCACGATCGGCCGGGGCTGTCCTCTTACCCCCACCCCTGGCTCATGCCCGACTTCTGGCAGTTCCCCACCGTCTCCATGGGCCTCGGACCGATCAGCGCGATCTACCACGCGCGATTCATTCAGTATCTGCAAGACCGCGGCCTTCGCCCCCCATTCGACCAGAAGGTCTGGGCGTTCCTCGGCGACGGCGAAACCGACGAACCGGAGACCCTGGGCGCCATCACCCTCGCCGCGCGCGAAAAGCTCGACAACCTGATCTTCGTCATCAATTGCAACCTGCAGCGGCTCGACGGCCCGGTGCGCGGCAACGGAAAAATCATCCAGGAACTCGAAGCGGCCTTCCGCGGCGCCGGTTGGAACGTGATCAAGGTCATCTGGGGCGAGGATTGGGACCCGCTGCTCGAGCGCGACCGCGACGGCGCCCTCGTCAAGCGCATGGGCGAGGTCGTGGATGGCGAATACCAGAAATACGTGGTCGCCGGCGGCGAATACATCCGCAAACAATTCTTCGGCAAAGATCCGCGGCTGCTCGAGTTGGCGCGGGGAATGTCGGACGATCAAATCGCGTCGTTGCGGCGCGGCGGTCATGATCCGGTCAAAGTGTACGCCGCCTACAAGGCCGCCTTCGAACATCGCGGCTCGCCGACCGTCATCCTCGCCAAGACCATCAAAGGCTACGGCATGGGCGAAGGCGGCGAAGGTCGGAACATCACCCACCAGCAGAAAAAGCTCAACGAAGAAGAGCTGCGCGAGTTCCGTTCCCGTTTCGGCATTCCCATCTCGGATGACGAAATCTCGCAACTGCCCTTTTACCGCCCGCCGGAGGACAGCCCGGAAATGCGCTACCTGCGCGAGCGGCGCGCGGCGCTGGGCGGCTATCTGCCCGAGCGGCGCACGAAATTCGTCTCGCTGCCGCCGCCCGAACCGGGCGTCTTCGAGGAATTCCACGCGGGCAACGACCGCGAAGTTTCGACCACGATGGCCTTCGTGCGGCTGCTCTCGAAACTGCTGCGCGACCCGAAGATCGGTTCGCTCATCGTGCCGATCGTGCCGGACGAAGCGCGCACCTTCGGCATGGAGGCCCTGTTCCGCCAGTGCGGCATCTATTCGCACCCCGGTCAATTGTACGAACCGGTGGACAAGGACAACCTGCTTTACTACAAGGAAGCGCGCAACGGGCAGATTCTCGAGGAGGGCATCACCGAAACGGGCAGCATGGCCTCGTTCGTCGCCGCGGGCACGGCCTACGCGAACCACGGCATCAACACCATCCCGTTCTTCATTTTCTATTCCATGTTCGGCCTCCAGCGCGCCGGCGACATGTTCTGGCTGGCGGGCGACTCCCGCTGCCGGGGCTTCATCATCGGCGGCACCGCGGGCCGCACGACGCTGGCCGGCGAGGGCTTGCAGCATCAGGACGGCCACAGCCACCTGCTCGCGCTGCCCATCCCCAACCTCAAAGCGTACGATCCCGCCTACGCCTACGAAATCGCCGTCATCGTGGAAGAGGGCATCCGCCGCATGTACGAGGCGCAGGAAAGCGTCTTTTATTATCTGACGGTGATGAACGAGAACTACACCCAGCCGCCGATGCCGGACGGCGCGCGCGAGGGCATCCTGAAGGGCCTCTACCGCCTGCGCCCCGCGCCGGACATCAAAGCGAAGGCGCGCGCCCGGTTGCTCGGCAGCGGGGCCATCCTCAACGAGGCCGTCAAAGCGCAGACGTTGCTGGCCGATAAATTCGGCGTCGCCGCGGAGGTTTGGTCCGCGACCAGTTACAAGGAACTGTATCTCGATGCGCAAGACGCGGAACGGTGGAATCTCATCCACCCGGATCAGCCCGCCCGAACGCCGCATGTCGCGCGGTGTCTCGCGGAGGGCGAAGGCCCGGTGATTGCCGCCTCCGATTATGTGAAGGCGCTGCCGCTATTGGTCTCGCGCTGGATACCCGGCGGCGTCACCGCGCTCGGGACCGACGGCTTCGGACGCAGCGACGGACGCGATGCGCTGCGGCGCTTTTTCGAGGTGGACGCCGAACACATCGCGGCGGCCGCGCTCGCGTCGCTGGCGCGGCAGGGCGATTGGGATCCCGCGAAAGCGCGCCGCGCGGCGGAAGAACTGGGCGTGGATCCCGAAAAAACGAACCCCGTGTATCTCTAAAAATCAGAACCGGAGCGCTGCGGACATGCCACGCGAACTCAAACTGCCCGTTCTCGGCGAGAATATCGAAGGCGGCGACGTCGTCTCCATCCGAGTCAAACCCGGCGATATCCTCGCGGTGGATCAGCCGATCCTCGAAATTGAAACCGGCAAGGCGACGATCGAAGTGCCCTCCCCCGAGGCGGGACGCGTGACGGAGGCGCTGGTCAAACCCGGCGACCCGGTCAAAATCGGCCAGCCGATCTTCCTGATCGAGGATGCTTCCGGCGCCGCCCCCGCCGAAGCGCCTGCCGCGCCCGGCGGCGCGTCGGCCCCGGTTCCCCAAACACGACCGACGCCTCCGCCTCCTGCCGCGCCCGCGCCGTCTGCGAAGACCCCTCCGGCGCCCGCCCCCGCCGAACCGCCGCCCCCGCCCGCGCGCCCGCCCGCGGCGGACAACGCCGCGCCGAGCGCCGTTCGCGTGCCGGTGGCCGCCGCCCCCTCGGTCCGTAAATTCGCGCGCGAAATCGGCGTCAACCTGGAGGAGGTCGTCTCCCGCTCGCCGGGCGGACGCATCACGATCGAGGACGTCAAGCGGCACGCCAAGCAGATCAACACGGGGCGGAAGGTCGCGGGACATTGCGCGCTGGAGGCCATCCCCCTGCCCGACTTCTCGAAATGGGGACCGGTGCGGAAGGAGACCATGAGCCGGCTGCGCATCACGGCCGCCGAGCATTTGAGCCGCGCGTGGGCGACGATTCCGCACGTGACGCAGCACGACCTGGCCGATCTCTCCAAGCTGGAGGCGCTGCGCGAACGCTTCGCCGAACGCGTGAAGGCCGCCGGCGGCAAACTCACGGTGACGGCGATTTTGTTGAAGATCGTCGCCGCCGCGCTCAAGGTGCACCCGAAATTCAACGCCAGCGTGGACATGGCGGGGCGGGAAATCGTCTTTAAAAAGTACTACAATATCGGCGTGGCCGTGGACACCGAGCGCGGGCTCCTGGTGCCGGTGCTGCGCGATGCCGACAAGAAAAACATCATCGAAATCGCGATCGAATTGGGCGAAATCGCCCGGAAAGCCCGCGAAGGCAAGGTCTCGCCCGACGATCTCGCCGGCGGCACGTTCACCGTGACGAACCTCGGCGGCATCGGCGGTTCGTTCTTTACGCCCATCATCAATGCGCCGGAAGTCGCGATCCTCGGCGTCGGCCGTTCGCAACTCCTGCCCGCCTGCGGCAAGAGCGATGAACTTTGCCGGCCCCGTCCCATGCTGCCGCTCTCGCTCTCCTATGACCATCGTCTGATTGACGGCGCGGACGGCGCGCGGTTTCTGCGGTGGATCGTGGAGGCGATCGAGGAGCCAATGCTGATCTCGATGGAAGGGTAGCGCCGGGCGGATGTCGAACAGCGGCCGCAAGCGCGCCGGGGAGCGCGCTGTAGCGGCTACCGTGCCTCGCCGCAATGTGCGATCGGCGGTCGGTCTTTCCTGCGCCGCGCGCCGCCTTGTGATTTGTCGCTTGTCCGCTCGCCCCCCAAACTGATAGATAGGCGCGACATGAACGCCGAATCCCCAGCCGTCGCCGAGCCGCCCGCGGCGCCCGCGCCCGACGAGTCCAAGCGGCTCGAACGCGCGATGTGGGCGCACGTCGTCCCGTTCGCCGTCTGGATTTTCCTCATGCCTCTCCTGGGTGATCCATCCGGCTGGAATTACGCGATCCGCACCGTCGTGTGCCTGGCGCTGCTGATCGGGCTGCGGCCCTATCGCCACTATCCCGCCTTGCGCATACGGAACCTTCCGTTGGCGTTCGCCGTGGGCATCGCGGTCTTCGTCGTCTGGGTCTTTCCCGAAAGCCCCTGGATGGAGCGGCATGCGCCGGCCGCGCATGAGTTTTACCGGCGGTACCTGGTCGGGCTCTGGCCCTTCGGCCGGCTGCCGGAGCCGCTGAAAAAGTTTCCCTATGCGCCGGAGACCGCGGGCTGGACGTTTTCGTTGATTCGGCTCGCAGGCTCCGCTTTCGTCATCGCGATCATCGAAGAATTTTTCTGGCGGGGTTTCGTGTATCGCTGGATGCAGGCGCGGAACTGGCTGAGCCTCGATCCGGGCAAATTCGATCGGGTCGCATTTGGATTGACCGCGCTGGTGTTCGGCGTGGAGCACGAGCAATGGTTCGCCGGCGTGCTGGCGGGGGTAGCTTATGGCTGGCTGTACCTTCGCACGCGCGACCTTTGGGCCGCCGCTGCGGCGCACGTGGTCACCAACTTTGTGCTCGGCTGGTATGTGCTGGCGACCGGCGCCTACCATTTCTGGTGAGATTTCAGGAGATTGCACATGACTCATTCGACGCCACCGAGGGTTGCAGTCGTCGGTCTCGGCGGTTTCGCCCAAACGCACCATCAGGCGCTATGGGCGTTGGAACGCGAAGGGTTGTGCCGCGTGGCGGCGACCTGCGATCCGCAACCCGACGCCTTCTCGGAGGTCCGGGCCAAATGGCAGTTTGAGGCCCGCGGCGTGGCCGTGTACGACGATTACCGGAAGCTGCTCGACGCCGAGGGCGACGCCCTGGACCTGGTCACGCTGCCCGTCCCCATTCCGTTGCACGCGGAGATGCACCGGGCGTGCGTCGAGCGCGGCATCGCCGCCTATCTGGAGAAGCCGCCCTCGCTCGATCCGGCGGAGTTCGCGGAAATGCTCCGCGTGGAGCGCCGCGCGCGCCGCGCCACGGCGATCGGCTTCCATATGATGGCCGACCCCTTGCGGCTTTCGCTCAAGGAACGCATCGCGCGGGGCGAATTCGGGCGGGTGCGTCGCGTCAGTTTTCTGGGACTCTGGCCCCGCTCCAGCGCCTACTACCGCCGCAACGACTGGGCGGGGCGGCTCCAAATCGGCGGGCGGCTGGTGCTCGATTCCTGCGTCGGGAACGCGATGGCGCATTACGTGAATAACCTCTGCCATTGGGCGGGCGACGACGCCGCGCGCGCCTGGCGCGACGTCGAGACGGTCGAAGCCGAAATGTATCGGGCGCATCCGATCGAAGGGACGGACACGGTTTTCGCCCGCGGACGCTTCGTGGGCGGCGCGGAACTGCGGCTGGCGGCGAGCCACGCCTGCGCGGGCGGGCAGAAACAACGGGAAATCGTCGAATGCGAGCGCGCGACGATCGTCTATGTTTCTCCGCAGGAAGCTTATCTCCGGTTCTCGGGAAGAACCGAGGAGCGCCTGACGCAACCGCACCTCGATTTGTGGCGGGCTTCGCTGAAACGGGGCATCGAGTATGTCGGCGGCGCGGCGGAGGCGCCCTGTCAGCGGCTGTCGGAATCCGCCCCGTATGTGGCCTTCCACACCCTGCTGTACGCCGCCGCGGGGAGCATCCGAAGCGTCCGCCCGCCGGAAGCGGTCGTGTCGCACAATGATAAAGGCGAAGTCTTCGTCGCGATAGACGGCATCGAGGCGGCGGCGGAGACGCTCGCGCGCGAGGGGCGTTTGCCGTCCGAAACGGGAAGACCCTGGGCAGCGCCGGGCGGCGCGGCGACCCGGGACGACGCCGGCCGTCTGCGCGAGATCGTCGCGCGCATGGCGCGCGATGGCGCCAGAGAGCCGGCGGCGCATCTGTATTGATTGAAAATGCCGCTTGACAATATCTTCATCGGTTCTACATTGAGTCGTGTAAAAGGTTGGATTCAAGATATAATCCGGCCGAAAGGGCGTGATTATGAAGCGCAAAAATCAACGCCGGGGGCGCGACTCTGGTTTCACACTGACGGAGGTCATCATCGCCGGAGCCATTGCGGTGGTGTCGCTAGTCGTTGTGGGCAGCGCCTTGTCCACGGGCCAACGTTCCGCCTCCATGGCCGCCCGTCAGGTGCAGGCCATGCATAAAGCCAGATCCGTACTGGAAAACGTCACCCGGCTCAGTTTTCACGATGGCGCATTGAGCGTCGGCCGACATACGGTAACTTCCGGGCACTACGACGTAAGGCAGGTGGACGAACGCACCAAAGATGTTGTCGTCCGAATCCTTTGGGTTGGGCCGAATAACGCGACCAATTGGGTGGCGCTGACAACCTCGGTCAGCGCATCGCTGCATTACTAGGCGGCTTATGCTCGAGCAGTGCAAACAGCGTGTGCGAAAAGCGGGGTTTACGGTGACGGAAGTCCTGCTGGCGAGTTCGATCATGTCCCTGCTGGCGGCCGGTTGTTTGACGTTGTACATCATGTTCCAGCGCGCATGGCGTGCGGCGCAGGTTCACATGGAAGCGGACCGTCAAGCCACCCTTGCGGTCAGCCGGATGTTGTACGGCATGGGCGGTCGCAAAGGCTTGCGCTCCGCGGGCCACAACTCGCTGGCGCTGCAGAGCCTTGCCGGAGGGTGGAATCTGACATATGTCAGTTACGGCAACCAGACCAACCGCGTGGAGTTTCGCAGCGCTCCGGGCACGTTGGAGTTGCAGCCGGGCGCCTTGCAGCTCGCGACCAACGTCGCGGACGCGAGTGTGAGTCAGGCGGTTGATCGGGTGTTCATTCGAGTGCGGGTTGGAATTACGGAGGGTCGCTTCACGGCGACCAACGAAGTCCAAACCGCGGTGCGATTGAGGAACTGACCATGAGCGCGCACTCGATGGAGATCCGTCGAATTCGGCGCGGGTCCGCTTGTTCGGGCGCCGCGCTGGTGTTGGTGCTGGGCCTGACGTTTCTGGCCGGCGGCGTGGCCGCCTGGCTGGCCGCCAGTTCCAGCAGCCACATCCTGCGAAGCCGTTCAACGCTGCGCAATGAGCAGGCGTTCTTCATCGCCGAAGGAGGGGCGGAACGCGCCGCGTCGCATCTCGCGGCCGGCGGCACGGTGCCCGGCACGTTGCGGGGCAATTTGGGCGGCGGACAGTACACAGCCATGCTTCTTCCGGAAAGCATGGGGGCGGGCGTGGTCGGTTCGCTCAGCGGCCGTATCAAACTCAATCCCGGCGGCAACACCAATTTCGCGTTTTATGCCGAACTCCCCGGCGCCCAGCGGATCAGCCAAAGAGATTTGATCAAGGGCATCCCCGATTATTACGGCGCCGCCACGGTAGTCGGGGTCGAGCCGACCGGTTCGGGCAGTCAGTCCGATCTTTATCTGAACGGCTCTCTGTATGCTATCACGAACGCCGTGACCTACTCGTTCCGCTCGACCAACATGACGATCCGCGTGTGGAACGATAACCGCAATGCGCAAGGCGAGCCGCTCGGGCTATGGTGGGTCGAGTTCAATACGCCGAATGCATCGGTCGCCAACAGCGCCACGGGAAACGCCATCCGGCGTGACACGTATTTCACCATTTTTTCCGTCGGCAACGTTCGAGACAACTATCGCTCGGTGATGATTCGAGGGCTGACCACGGTCAGTTGGTCGAAATATGCGCTGTGGTATGACCAGGAGGCGGTACAGCTTTGGATCGTCGGCGGCGAGCAATTTCATGGCCCCGTGTATTCGCGACAACAGATGCGATTCCATTCCTATAAGGTCGCCGAACTCGGGCAAGCGCACTTTTTTGATCGGGCGCTGCATGTTCCCACGAACTATGTGGTTCAAAACGCGACGGTGAACCCCATTTTCGACATGGGGATCACGCTCAATGCGCCGTCGCAATCCATGATCTCGATCAATATCCCCGACATGCGCAACGAGGCCTCCCATGTGTTCACCGGGACCACCTACGTCTCGATATCCAGCAATCGAATGTACGTCACAAATCTGCGCAGAGGTTGGACCAATTACGATCTGCCGGTGCCCGACGATGGGCTGGTGTATGTCGTCACCACCACATCGGGGGATAGCGCCACCCGTCCGGGGCACCTTCACATCAGCGCCGTCGAGGGTCTCGCCGGACGCCTGACCTTTGTGGCGGAGCAAAACATCTATGTGACAAACCATATTCGCTACCTGCGCAACCCCACCGTCAATCCGGACTCCAACGACGCTCTCGGCCTCATCGCCGGTCAGCACACCGTGGTGGCGACCAACGCGCCGGATAATCTGGATATTTACGCGCACATCATTTGCAAAGAGGGCGGCTTCGGGGTCGCGGAATATAATAATGCCGAGCGCGGCTTCCGCGGATATCTCAACGTGTACGGCGGAATTGTGAACAGAATTCGCAACGCCGTGGGCACGACGTCCGGCACCGGGTACATCAAGAATTATGTCTATGATCCCCGCTTTCGCTTGACGCCGCCGCCCCGCTATCCCGTGGTGCCGAACGAATTCAACTGGCAGGGCTGGGACGGATGACCGCCGCACACCGAGGAAGGAGCAACGCCGGCTCCGGCGGGTCGGCATGGAGTGTGTCGTCCCTCGCATTGTGGACGTGGGCTGCATTGTTGCTTGTGATCGTGGGCGCGGTCCTCGCCCTCCAGAAACCCGCTCTGAAAGTGCAAGTCAAGACCGCCGCGCGCTCGATGGAAATCCCGCCCCCGCCGATTCCGGAAAATACCCCTCTTCCCGACACACGGATTGTCGCCGATTCGGCTGAAATCAAGGCGGCCTCTGCGCCGGCCGAAGAACGCATCATTCTGATGGAAGAACAAGTGAGACGGCTCAAAGAGTACGCCCAGCAACGGGGCCCGGACGATCCGTTTGCGCTCACCGACGAACAAATCGGGGAGTTCCGACGGCGGGGCGATCCGATCATATGGTGAAACGCCGGCGCGGCTTCCGGAGTGTTCCATTATTTTTCGAAAGCGGGAATCGCTATTGACGAACAGCCCGCAGTCAAGTAACGTTCGGCGCTTTATCGGCAACGGAGAGAGCGGGAATGCTGCGAGATCGCGTTCCCGCCGCGACTTCGAGGTGTGGAATGGACCCTTATGCGGTGATTGAAACCGGCGGCAAACAGTATCGCGTCAAGGCCGGCGATGAACTGATGATCGAGCGGCTTCCCGGCGAGCCGGGCGCCGTCGTTCGTTTGTCGCCGGTGCTGGCGTGCTCCAACGGCGCCGCGCTGACGGTCGGCCGTCCGGCCGTGGAAGGCGCCGAGGTGGAGGCGGAGATCCTGGAGCAGTTGCGGGGGCCCAAAGTGGTCTCCTACAAAAAGAAACGCCGTAAGGGCTACGAGCGGAAAGTCGGACACCGACAGGAATTGACGCGCGTGCGCGTTCGCGGCGTTCCCGCCGTCTGATCCGTCCCGCGCGATGTAGGAGATTGAAGTCATGGCGCATAAGAAAGGCCAAGGCACAAGTCGAAACGGTCGCGACAGCGCGGGCCAGCGGCGCGGCGTCAAGCGCTTTGACGGCCAATCCGTGGCCGCCGGCAGCATCCTCGTCCGGCAAGTCGGCACCAAGGTTTATCCGGGCGAAAACGTCGGCATGGGCCGGGACTTCACCCTTTTCGCGATGAAAAGCGGCGTGGTCCGATTCGATCGCCAAGGGCGTCGGGTCAGCGTCCTCGCCGGCGCTTGAGCGGAGAAATCGTTTTGACTTGCCGGGGACGGATTCCGGCCCGCTCCGCATTGTTATTACGCGCGACCTCGCCGGCGGGAACGGCGATATGAAAGCGCCCACGTTCATTGATCGCGTGGAAATCCACGTCCGATCGGGCCGCGGCGGCGACGGCGTGGCGACGTTTCGGCGCGAAAAGTTCGTCCCCTATGGCGGACCGGACGGGGGCGACGGCGGCAAAGGCGGCTCTGTCTGGCTCGAGGCCAATCGCGACGTGGACTCCTTGCGCGCCCTGTATTATCAACCCCACTGGCGGGCGGAACACGGTCAGAACGGCATGCACCAGCAGTGCGCCGGGAGGAACGGCGCCGATTGCGTCATCCCGGTCCCTTGTGGAACCGAGGTCCGCGACGCCGCTTCGGGCGAATGGTTGGGGGAATTGCTGCGGCACGGGGAGCGGCTGCTGGCCGCCCGCGGCGGACGCGGCGGGCGCGGCAATGTCCACTACAAGACCTCCACGAATCAGGCGCCCCGTCAGTGCACCCCGGGCGAGCCCGGTGAAGATCGCAAGCTGCGTCTGGAACTCAAGATCATCTCCGATGTCGGACTGGTCGGCTATCCGAACGCCGGAAAATCCACACTGCTTTCCCGCCTGAGCGCGGCCAAACCCAAGGTGGCCCCCTACCCTTTCACCACCCTCCACCCTCACATCGGAACGATCGAATTCGACGACTATCGAACGTTGCGGGTGGCGGACATTCCGGGCCTCATCGCCGGCGCCCACCGCGGCGCGGGCCTGGGCCACGAGTTCTTGCGGCACATCGAACGAACGCGCTTTCTGGCGTTGGTGATTGACATGTCCGGAAGCGAAGGGCCGGCGCCCGCCGATGTGTATTTCAGCCTGCTGCGCGAACTGGAAATGTTCAACCCCGATTTGATCGCGCGGCCCCGCATCGTCATCGCGAACAAAATGGACCTTCCGGCGGCGAAGGATCAGTGGCCCGAATTCACGCGCCGCACCGGCGCCGAACCGCTGCCGATCTCCGCGAAAACCGGCGAGGGCATTGAGAAACTGCGTAAAACGCTGTATCATCATTTGGTCGAGGCCGCAGAAGGCCCGGAGACCGACGGCCATGCATCGGATACTGCTCAAATCTAAAATCCACCGCGCGCGGCTGACCGGCACGCATCTCGATTACGAAGGCAGCATCGCGATTGACGCGGAGCTGTTGGAGCGCGCCGATATTCTGCCCCACGAGCAGGTGCAAATCTATAACCTTTCAAACGGAATCCGATTCACCACCTATGCGATCAAAGCCCGCCGCGGTTCCGGCGCCGTGCAACTCAACGGCGCGGCGGCTCGGCTGGGCCAGCCGGGCGATCTGGTCATCATCGCCGCGTATGCGAGCGTCCCCGACGCCGAGGCGCGCGCCTTCAAGCCCCGCGTCGTGCTGGTGGACGAAAAGAATCGGCCGCGAGATTAGGGGACGCGCGACCTCCCGCCGCGAGGAACGTTGCCGGAGCGCGGTGTCGGTTGGATTGGAGCGAGCGATGGGATTTGAACCCACGACATCCACCTTGGCAAGGTGGAGCTCTACCACTGAGCTACGC
>CALGXT010000025.1 GCA_937935255.1 uncultured bacterium
ACTACAGCGCTTCCGCCGGAGGAGACGCCTCCGCCAAGGCTTCGGCGAGCCAGGCCGGCGAAACTACGGCTTTTCGGCGAGAGACCGCCGGAACGACAATGCCGTCGCTTCCGAGCTCCGCGGGCGGCGGGCGCGCGCGGCGGAATCTGTCCCCGTATTCTCCGGCGCGGCGAGCCGCCGCGCCCTGCCTTTCTCCGCGCTCGCCGCGGCTCGAGCAAGCTCGAGATCTACGGGCGCTCCCGCGCCGAGTTCGGAACCGCAACTTCGTATTCTCTGTCCCTTCGCGGCGCGCCTCCTCGCGACACGCCGATCGCCAATTCGCGCAAGGTGCGCGCCGCCGTTCGCAGATCGCGCCCCAGCCGTTCGCCCAGTTCCGAGACGCCGACCGGCGTGATCGCTGCCATCCACAGCGCGACCCCCGCCACATTGACCAGATAGATCGTCGTATAGGCGAGCAGCGCTCCGGCCAGCCGGATGTCGCTTTGATCGGCGGCGAGCATCGAGATCGTGAAGGTGAGGTGAAAGCCCCAGGTGAACCCGATGGCGGCCATCCAGAACGGCGCGTTCGGCGTCGGGTCGCCGAACAGGGAGGCGATCCCGTACGCGGCGAGCGTCAGCAGGGTGTAAAGCGGGAAGAA
The DNA here is from genome assembly GCA_937935255.1 of uncultured bacterium. Lineage (GTDB taxonomy): Bacteria > Verrucomicrobiota > Kiritimatiellia > PWTM01 > PWTM01 > CALGXT01. Next base: position 639 of record CALGXT010000025.1, read on the forward strand.
ATACGGCGCGACAAGCACAAGAAAACGACGGCGGCTCACCCGAACGCTGCCGCCGCGGCGGCTGACCCGCAGATCGCCGACGCGATCGCCGAGCAGCAGAGCCCAGAAGGCGTGCGTCAATTCGTGCGCCAGCACATAGGCGCGCACGGGACGCGGCAGCAGGAAGTAAAGCGCCAGCCACAGACCGAAGCCAATCGCCAACCCCCAGAAAGGCGAGGGGACTTCCCAGAACCGCGCGCCGTGCGCCGCGTCCGCCATCACCCCGATCAACACGCGCGTCATCGCCGCGCAGAGGGGCAGCAACGCCAAACCGAGCAGCGCCCGGCCCATGCGGGCCGCCGGCCCCGGCGCCCCGCCCGCCGCCGTGTTCAAACGACCGCGCATGGCGGAAGCGTTTCGACGAAAAAGACGATTGACTTCATGCGTCGAGACCGTAGTATGCCACGCAATTTTGCGCGGGCAATCGCGGAGCGTTCTCCGCCCCGCGCGATGTAGCGGGAGCCATCAGGTTTATGCCGAATATCAAAGGCGCAGCGAAACGAATGCGACAGGCGGCCAAAAACCGCCGGCGGAATATCGAAGTCCGGACGCGTATAAAAAAGGTCCGCTCCAAGGTGCTGGCCGGGGCGCCGACCGTTGAGGCCGCCAAAGAGATGTTCCGCGCCTATTGCTCCGAACTTGACAAGGCCGTCAAAAAAGGCGTGATTCGGAAAAATACGGCCATCCGCCGCAAGGCTCGCGCCGCTGCCCGACTCCTTCGGACTCCGGCCCCCGCGCCGGCCGCTTCGGCGCCGTCCGCGCCCGCCGCGACGTGACCGACGCCGCCCGATGGGCGGCCTACCAGTGTTCCACCAGCCGGCGCACGACGTCGCGTGCGAGGTCGCGCGCCGCTTCAGGCAGCGCCGCGCGCTTCGCTGCGCCGAAATCCCCCGCCAATCGGGCGACGCCTTCGCCGCGCGCCGAGGATGCTTCGGCGAGAATCGTGTCGCCGTCCGCCCGCGTCAGCGTGAACGACGCTTCCAACGTCAGCCGGTACTCGTCCGGCTCCGACCGGGTCGCTCGCTGATAGGCGATCGGGGAAAAATCGTGACGGCGCAGCGTGACGGTCAAAACGGCGTCGGCCGATTCGAGCGGCGCGGCGCGCAACGCGCCGTCTCGCTGGATTTCGGAGATCAGGGCCCGCGTGATCTCATTTTCGATCAGCGGCTCACCCGTTTGATTGAGCGCGGTGGGCACATGCACCGATCGGATACCGGGCGGCAGGGACGAACCCAGGCGATAGCCCGCGCATCCGGCCGCCGCGGCGGCCAGCGCGACCGCCGTCGCGGTCGCGGCGAGCCTCGCGCTGTCGAAAAAAAGACGGCGTCTCATGGCGAATCCCCCTCGGGCGGTTTCCGCGCCGCGCGCAATTGCTCCAGACGGGCTCGAGCGGCGTCGGCCCATTCGGTGTCGGCGTATCGTTCCAAAAAGCGTTCGTAGGGGCCAATAGCGGCGGATGGTCGTCCGCCGCGCCGATCGTAGAAGCGCGCCTCTTCCCAAGCCCTCTGCGCCAGACTTCGCCGACGCTGATCCCGGCGTTCGCGCGCGAGCTCGGCTCGGGGGGAATCGGGATACCTGCGCACGAAGCGGTCATACGCAATCCAGGCTTCTTCGATCAGACGGCTGTTGCGTGGCGCGGCGCGGAAAATTTCGTCGAGGCATTCCGCCCGCTGGAAGGCCGCCTCTTCGGCCGCCGGATCGTCCGGGTAAAGCCGCTCGATTTCCGCGAAGACGGCGGCGGCCTTGGCGGGATCGTCGTTCTGTCGGTGCGCTCGGCCGAGTGTCAACCTCGCGCGCGCGGCGTCGGCGCGCGTCGGCGCATTGGCGACCGCTTTTTCGAGCAGGGGAATGGCCCTTTCCGGCGTCGAGAAGACGCCCCAGCGCTTCCGCTCCAAAAGCTCCTGGGCGATGGCCGTCTGCCGTTGGTAAGCCTCGTCAAAGGGAAAGGATCCCGGAAACTTTTCCATCAATTGCTGGTAGGCCTCGAAGGCTTCCTCGCTTCTGCCGCGCGCATCCAGCAATCGGGCGTGTTCGAGTTGTGCCACGGGCGCCTCGGGCGAGGAGGGCCAGCTCGCGACCAGCGCGCGATAATGACGGTGCGCCCGCCGGAGCGAGCCGCGATCGCGCAGTCCGCGCGCATATTCCAATTGTTCCGCCGGCGTTCGGCGCGCCGGGCGCAGCATCGTGTACCAGGGTCGAGGGCCTTCGGACTCGACATAGACCGTGTCCCGCGCCGAGGCCACGGCGGCGGCCAGGGCGCAAACCAACGCGAGCGCACGGCGTTTCATCGCGATGTGCATAGGCGCACAATAGGCGGCGCCGCCGAGCCGGTCAAGCTTGCCGGAAGACGCGATGGGGACAGAGACGCGATGATGGGGACAGGCAAGTTGGATTTTCCCCTGAAGCACTGATCTGCAGAGGGGCTGGAAGGCCGGAATAAGGAATAGAGGGACAGTGAATTAGAGAGAGAGGGGTATGCGCGTCGGCGAGGATCGGCGAAGGGGCCGACGATCCTTCCGGTCGTTGCGCTTCAACGACTTGTGAATCGGTGTCTGAATCGGTGTCTGTCCCCTGTCTCCGCATGTGAATCGGCGTCTGTCTCTATGTCTGTCCCCGCATGAATCGGTGTCTGTCCCCGCAGGTTTGTCCATTTTTCGCTTGATAATGAACGATCGTTCAGTTATGTTGTCTCGCGAATGGGCGCAATGTCGCCCATCGTGTTCATGGAAATTTTGTATTCGGGAGTCAGCCGTGATGCGATTGATCGAACAACCGCCGCCGGAGCTGGACCTCCACGGGTTCCCCCGCGCCATCGCGCACTTCGACGGCGACGCTTTTTTCACGAGCGTCGAACAGGCGCTTCATCCGGAATGGCGGGGCCGCCCGGTGGTGACCGGCAAGGAGCGCGGCATCATCGCCTGCGCCAGCTACGAGGCCAAGGCGATCGGCATCCGGCGCGGCGTGGCCTTGTGGGAGGCGCGGGAACGCTGTCCCGATCTCGTCGTGCTGCCGAGCGATTACGAGACGTACAGCATCTTCTCGAAGCGCATGTTCGAGATCGCCCGCCGGTTTACGCCGACCGTCGAAGAGTACTCGATTGACGAGGGCTTCGCCGATCTGACCGGGCTGCGGCGCATCCACCGCGCTTCCTACGAGGAAATCGCCCGCCGTTTGCAGACGGCGATCCGTGAGGAGTTGGGAATCACCGTTTCCATCGGGCTCAGCCTCACCAAGGGCCTGGCCAAGATGGCCTCGAAATTCCGCAAGCCGCGCGGTTTCACCGCCGTGGCCGGCGAGCACGTGCCGCTCTTCCTCCAGCGCCGAGAACTTTCCGATGTGTGGGGGCTGGGGCCCAACGGGACGGCGTTGCTGAAGCAATTCGGACTGCGAACGCCGTGGGATTTCGTTCGCCGCCCGGAGGCGTGGGTGGAACGCCGGTTGGGCAAGCCGGGCCGCGAAATCTGGAACGAGCTGCGCGGCGTTTCCATCTATCCGGTGAACACGGAGGCGAAGACGGTCTATGCCGCCGTGAGCAAGGGGAAAACGTTCACGTCGCCCTCGAGCGATCCAGAGTTCGTCTATGCCAAACTTGTCCGCAACGCGGAGTCGGCCTGCATCAAGCTGCGCCGGCACGGGTTGCGGGCGCGCGCCGCGGCCGTGGCGCTGCGAAAGCAGGATTACTCGGAACGTTCGCTGAGCGCGCGTCTGACGAACTCGACCTCTTCGGCGCAGGCCTTGCTGCCGGCGTTGCGCGCGTTGTTCGACGCGCTCCACGAGCCGGGCGCGACCTATCGCGCCACGCTCGTGGTCTTGGGCGAGATCGAATGCGATCCGCATCGGCAAGGCGATCTTTTCGAAGACCCGGTGCGCGTGGAAAAACTGGAGGCGATCGGGAGGGCCGTGGATCTGGTGGCCGCGCGATACGGGAAACATCATGTCGCCTTGGGAACGGCGCTGTTTCTGCCGCGGCATCGCCGCACGGAGCGCGACGAAGAGCCGGAGCGCAAATCGCTGCGGCTTCCCGGCGAAAACGATCGCCGCCGCCTCGCGTTTCCGCGCCTGGCCATTCGGGTTTAGGCGGGGGAGCGGGCGTGCGGCGGCGCATAGCTCCGCTCTCCAGCGGCGCATCCGGGCGTGTGGAGCGGCGCTCCGCGCGAGCCCGAGAGAAACTGCGGCGGCGAGCGGCGGAATATCCAATTCTCCTTCTCCCTCGAATTCCGGCCCCATCGAATTCAAATCTAACGCGGATTGCTCCGCAAAAGAGGCCGTGTTAGCCTGTCATCCGCCTCACAGGAAATGGGGCGAGAGGGCTTGCCCGTATATGCCGGCGGCGGTGATATTCGATTTTGACGGCGTGTTGGCGGACACCGAGCCGCTTCATTTTGCGGCGTTCCGCGATACGCTGGCGAAAGACGGGCTGCGCTTGTCGTGGGCCGAGTATGAGCGCGAGTTGATCGGTTTCGACGACCGCGACGTCTTTCGGACGGTCTATGCGGCGGCGCGGCGCCCGCTGTCCGCCGGCGCGCTGTCCGCCCTTATTCAAGCCAAAGGGCGTCGTTTCGCGGAATTATGCCGGTCTTCCGATTTGCGACTGCTGCCGGGCGCCGCCGCGCTCGTTGAGGACGTTCGCCGCCGGGTCCCCGTGGCGCTGTGCAGCGGGGCGTTGCCGTCCGATATCGAACTCGTGTTCGACCGGTTCGGCTGGCGCGAAGTCTTTTCGGTGCGTGTGACGGCGGCGGATGTGGCGGAATCGAAGCCGAATCCCGCCGGCTACGCGCTGGCCGTGCGCCGCTTGCAGGAACTCTACCCGGATCGCGGCATCCGCGCCGACCGCGCCGTGGCGGTCGAGGACACCGACGCCGGGGTCGCCGCCGCGCGCGCCGCGGGCCTCAGCGTTGTCCGCGTGGGGGCGGGGAGCGCCGAAGCGCGGGCCGACGGCGTTTGGCGCGTGCCGACGTTGGAGCGGGTCAACTGGGAAAGTCTGTGCCGGGTCTTCGGCGAATGAGGGCGGGCGCGCGAATCCGGTGCGTTGGGCGCGCGGCGGCGGCGGCGCTGGCGCTGGCCTCGCCGTCTTCGGGGCAGATTATCGTATTGGACGGCATGTGGGTGGATGACGCGTTCGAAAAGGGCCGAGTTCCGTTGACCAACGCATCCCCCGCTCTTTCGACGGAGGCCGAGGAACAACAGCGGATCGCGCTGGCGAATCAGTTTTCACGGCCCGCGCGCGTCACGCCCCGGGAGAACGAACTGGCCGGAATGTATTTGCTTCGCGCGGAGGCGGCCCTGCGGTCGGGCGATTTGCGGCAGGCTTTACAGGAAGCGCGCAACGGCTTGGCGCTCAGTCCCGACCATCCGGCGCTCTTGAGTCGGGCTGCGGTTGCCGCGGCAGGTCTTAAAGATTACGGGCGCGCCGAACAATTTTTTGCGCGGTTCCTCGAGCAACGGCCGCATGACGCCCAGCATCTGGCCGGCTGCGCCGGCGTGCTCCTGCGACTCTCCCGGATCGAGGAGGCCGAGGCGTTGATCCGGCGGGGGCTGGAACAAAATTCCGACCATATGCCGCTGCTTTTCCATGACTTGACCTTGCGCGTGCTGCGCGAGGCGAAAGAGCTCCCGACGGCGTATTGGCGTCGGCGGAATCTCGATGAGTTGGCGCTCGTGGTCAATTGGCTGATCGCGGATCGAGCCGAATATGAGCGCATGTTGGGCGCGCCCGACTACCGCCGATTGTGCGAGACGGTTCTGGGGGCGGGGACGGTAAATTATTTGATGGAAATACGGCGGGACGTTGAACAAGCGCTCGGTTTTCTGCGACAAGGGCAATACGCGGAGACGCGCGCCGCCCTGGAGCGTGTCCGACACCGGGGTCTGAACGCTTATGGCGTCGGCGCTGCCGTCGCGCAGTCCTTCCTCTCGGAAGGCCGCGTCGAGGAGGCGTTGCGGCAATGGGAGCGATTGACGGAAGAGTTCGGCGACTGGCCTCTGGCTTGGTTGAATCGAGGTTATTGTTTATTGCGCGCCGACCGTCCGGAGGCCGCGGTTTCCGCGCTTTTGCGCGCGTTGGAACTGGCGCCGGACGATGCTTTGATCCGTTTCTCTTTGGCCTGCGCCTTCGCGTTATCCGGCTCGAAAGCCGAGGCGCAAGTCATTTTCGATCAATTGATCGCCTCAAATCCAGAACAATTCCGAGCGTGGATGCGAAGCGATCCCGTCCTGGAGCGCGCCGTCCTTTCGGTGCCGAAGGGGCCGGAATATGCGCGGTTCGGTGAATCGGCGACGAAAAGCGAATAGCGGTTCAGGCCGTCCGCCGCCCAAGCATGCGCCCTTACGAAAAACGCAAGGGCTGGC